>JBBPZD010000119.1:0-7656 GCA_038199265.1 Actinomycetales bacterium
CACCGCGGCCGGAAAAGTCAGCACGGTCAAGGCCCCGCTGGACGACTTGTTCGTACAGAGCGAGGGCGGGCTCGAAGGCCTGGTCATCGACCCCACCACCGAGCACACGACGTTCTACACATGTCAGACCTACCAGCGGGGCGGAAAGCCGGTGGACGCCCGCGTCATTCGATGGGCACTGTCGCCTGATAGCTCCTCGGCAATTCCCCAGAAGGCCATCCTCACGGGGTTGCCGGTCACCAGCGGTCGGCACAGCGGTTGCCGGTTGCGTTTCGTTCCCGGCCACCTGCTGGCTGTGGCGACTGGTGATGCCGCGGACGGAACGAACCCGCAGGACCTGAACTCACTCGGCGGCAAGACGCTACGAGTGGGGACGAACGGGGAGATCCCGAAGGACAACCCGTTCTACTCCCGCGGGGGCAACGCGCGCTACGTCACCAGCTACGGTCACCGCAACCTGCAGGGCATCGTCGTGCGACCCGGTACCGACCAGGTCTGGACTCAGGAGCAGGGCAGCACGCGTGACGATGAGACGAACTTGCTGCAAATGGGCGCCAACTACGGGTGGGACCCGGTACCGGGATACAACGAATCGGTACCGATGACCGATACCGAGAAGTTCCCGGAGGCAATTCCCGCGAAGTGGTCTTCGGGGGAATCGACCGTCGCTACCTGCGGCATCACCTTCTTGCAGGGCAAAGCGTGGGGCCGGTGGAACGGCGCGCTCGCGGTCGCCGAGCTCAAAAACAAGGGGGTGCGCGTCCTGACGCTTGACAAGGCCGGAAGGGTCACCCGCGACGAGCAGATGCCCGAGTTCGATGACACCCAGGGCCGCCTGCGCACGGTGCAGACCGGGCCAGGAGGCGCTCTCTTCGTCACCACCGACAACGGCAACGGTGAGGACAAGGTGCTCACCGTGGCGCCGCACGCACCGTCGTCATGATGGCAATCCCGCGTGACCTCTGAGACCCGCCACTGAGTGTCGACGATGCTGGTCGGCCGGACTGTGCGTGCTAGCCTTTCGCGTCGTCGGCCCCCTTTACAGGGAAGTCGTCGAACACCTCGTCCGGGTGGCGGAATAGGCAGACGCGCTAGCTTGAGGTGCTAGTCCTCGTATTAGAGGGTGGGGGTTCAAGTCCCCCCTCGGACACGTAACAGCGGCAGTGCAGAACGGCCCCGCCCGGGGCCGTTCTTCGCATTCCGGACATCGTCCGAACGCCGCGCCTCGCGGGCCACGCTGGGGTTACGACATGCGTGGTCGCGAACGCGCGAGGCCAAAGGTCCTTTAAGGTGGGCGCATATGAGTGAGCCACCGGTGCGGACCATCGACCGAGTGGCCGCAGGACTCGTCCACTTCTACACCTCGATCGGTGTAGTGGTCGCCTTGTTGATGGTGCATCTGTCCTATGCCGGCGAGGTCACCTGGGTGCTCTGGCTCTTCCTGCTGGCGATGGTGATCGACGGCACGGACGGCTTCCTGGCCCGGTATTTCGACGTCAAGGGGGTCATGCCCGGCTTCGACGGGGCCCTGCTCGACAACATCGTCGACTACATCACCTACGCCTTCGCGCCGATGGTTCTGCTCTGGAGCACCGGCTACCTTCCCGAAGGCTGGTTGGGAGGCGTCGTCGCCTCGATTCCGCTACTCGCCTCCTGTTACCAGTTCTGCCGCAGTGACGCCAAAACCGAGGACAACATGTTCCTCGGGTTCCCCAGTTACTGGAACATCGCTGCCTTCTACCTGATCGTCGTGGATGCAAGTCCTATGGTCACCTCGGTGTCGCTGCTCGTGCTGGCGGTCCTGGTGTTCGTGCCCATCAGCTACGTCTATCCGTCGCGCACCGAGACCGCCTGGCAGCTGACCATGGCGCTTACCGTCGCCTGGCTGGGCTTGTACGCAGTGCTCCTGGCCGAGTACCCCGACGCCAGTTGGTGGGCCATCGCGCTCTCGGTGCTGTACGCCGCCTACTACGTGGGGCTGAGCCTGCGCCTGACACTGGCGAGGCGAAAATTGGTCGGTTCGTCGGCGACCTAGAGGCGTTTCCCGGGGCAACTCCGGTCTGATCCAGTTCGAGCTTGCCCGGCGAAGAAACAACACGACCGACATCCGTGGATATTCTGCTCAGCCGGATAAGCGACTCAGACTTCCTAGAAGTCCGCCTCTACCGCTGACGCTTCGACCACGTCTTAAAAGCATCCCCTGCAAAATCAGCTATCTATATCACGTCGGTCACACTAGCCTTGCCAAATGCGTGACGAAGTCTTCGTCGGGCGGGTGAAAGAGCTAAGGGTCGTGGCCACCGCGCTTGCCGGAAAACCTGGATCCGCTCTGGTGGTGGGCGGAAGTCCAGGTGTGGGGAAATCCAGCACCATCAGAACAGCACTCCAACAAAATCGGTCGACTATCGGAAGTAGCTACTGGGTCGGCGCAACGAAAGCGGCTGCGAGCATTCCTTTCGGAGCCGTCGCGCATCTGATCGGGCCGACTGTCGGAAGAATGGACCACCACCAGGTTCTGCGCTCGACGGCCGACAGATTGGCTTCGACGCAGTCCGGAGGCAAGACAGTCGTCGTCGTCGATGACGCACACCTGCTGGACCGCGCATCTGCTGCCCTCGTACATTTTTTGAGCGAGGTCGGTGCCGCCGTGGTCATCACAACTTTACGAACCGGTGAACCGGTCTCCGACGCTGTGACCGCACTCCTGAGAGAAGACCGCGGCGAGTACCTTTTCCTCGAACCATTGAACAGGGTGGAAGTGGGCGCGCTGGTCGCCGGATTGTTGCACGGACCAGTGGACCCGGTTTCGGATGCTCGAATCTGGAACGTCGTCGAAGGTAACCCGTTGTACGCGCGGGAGTTGGTCCGCGAATCGTTGGCCAGCGGGGACTTGGTTCTGCGAGACGGTTACTGGCGTTGGTCCGGGTCGCCTCCCGTGATGCCGAGGCTTGCCCAATTGATCACCCGCCGGATCGAGAGCCAACCTCGCAGGATCCGACGTCTGATGGACCTCCTGGCGTACGCCGGCCCCCTGGAATCAGACCTTCTGGAACGCTGTGGATGTCCTTGCTCGCTGCTGGCGATCGCCGAACGCCGCGGCATGGTCCGCTCCGTCGAGTCGGACGCGAGAGAGTCGGGGGCGAAAGTCACGATAGAGCTGGGCCACCCGCTCTTCGCTGAATCGGTCAGGGCGGGGAAATCTCAGCTGCACCGAAGGGCCTCGGCTCAGATCTTGGCACATGCCACCGATGCACGGCCGGAACAGGATCCGCTGCGCAGAGCGGTGTGGCAGTTGGACGGCGGTGGGGAGGTTGACGGACACCTCTTGACCTGTGGAGCTGATCGGGCTCTGGCCGCACTCGACCTCCCGCTGGCCAACCGCCTGGCGGCGGCGGCCGTGGCCGCGGGCGCAGGATCCAAGGCAGAGGTTTTGCTCGCGAGGGTGCTGGTGCTGCGTGGCGGAGCGGCCCAGGCAGAAGAACTCCTGGGGAAGCTGCTGGATGCGCCGCTTGAACCCGAGCCATGGGCCCAGCTCACAGCCCAACGCGCCTGGAACATGGTTTTCGGGCTCGAACAACCCGTGCGTTCGCAAGAAATTCTGACAGATGCACTGTCGAGGGCTCGACCAGGCGCGCAAGTTCTGGTCGTCGAGCAGGCCTCGATCATGACCTACGCAGGAGCGCCGACCCAGGCGTTGGCCGCGCTTCAGGCGCCGCTGCAGTCGCCGCATACCGACGACTCGACCCTTGCCCAGGCATACACGGTCAGCGCAGAGGCCCGCACAGTCGCTGGAGATGCCACTACCGCGATCATTCACGGCCGCCGGGCGACCGACGGATACAAAAAGATCCTCGGTAGTGACTGGTCGATGGCTCGTGACGAGGCCGAGAGCGCACTCGTGGGCGCCCTTTTGATGGACGGAGAACTGGACGAAGCCCAATATCGGATCGACCGATCTTATGAGCAGTCCCGCGATGCAGGCTGGGCGATGGGCACTGGTACGTGGAGCCTCTGGCGTGCAGAGGTAGCACTCGCTCGCGGAATGATCGTGCAGGCCGAGGAGCACTACCGGTTGGCCCTGGCTGCGTATGACCGCGACCCCCATCCTTTCCTCAATTGGCAGAAACGCTTTGCCTCGGACCATCTGGCGGCGGTGCTGGCAATGTCCGGCAAGGTGCAAGCTGCCACCGTCTTTCTAGATCGCGCTGACGGACTGGCTCGCCCGTGGCTCGGCGCCCTGGACGCCTGGAACGGATCCACCCATGCCTGGCTTGCCGCCGCCTCCGGAGACTCTGCAACGGCGATCGGGCACATCCTTCATCTCGCGGATCAGGCAGCTTCGCGCGGGCAACTCGGCTGGGCGACCGTCACGCTGCACCAGGCGGTCCGGCTCGGTGAGGCGTCGTGCGTCGTCGGCAGGGTCGAAGAGCTATCGACGAAGACCACTGGACGGGTTGCACGGCTCTACCTCGAGCATGCGTCGGCACTTTCCCGACACGATGGGACCCATGTCCTGGACGTCGCTACCCGCTTCGACGGACTGGGAATGAAGCTGCTCGCAGCAGAGGCGGCGGCGCAGGCACACACGTGCCTCTTGGAAGCGGGCAGCGCGCGAGGCGCCGCCATCGCACAGCAGTGTTCCCTTCGATGGGCACAGGCATGCGGGAGCGCGACAACCCCCGCGTTGCGCCAATGCGCAGATACATCCGAGCTGACCGCTCGCGAGGTACAGATTGCCCATATCGCGGCCGCTGGCACCACCAACCGGGACATCGCCGACCAGTTGGGGATCTCGCCCCGAACGGTCGAGAACATCCTGCATCACGTTTACGAGAAGACCCATCTGCAGGGCCGGGGCGACCTCCCTGCGTTCCTCGGCTACTCACGGGATGCAGGAGTGGATTCCAACCATAGATGAGTGGTCGCACACTCATGACGAGCTATGGCATCTCCACTACGGTTGATTCTCAGCACGACTGATACAGAAAAGATAGAACGTAGCTAGCCAGCTATTCCATGCGCCAACCGGGGAGGTTGTTTGATAAGGATATCCTGTCGGTTCTTCGGGTACCGGTAGAGCGTATGAGAAAATAGTTGACTGCCAGGTTTGTTGCGATCGCTATTTCGAGCGCTGCACCTACGGTATTCATTACGGATGATCGGACCGACAGTCGAAATTGGCCCCTACGTGAAAAGGATTATTTCGTATGTTCATGAGCGATTTCGCGATAAGGGTGAGCTAATATGCGGGTTACTCTCGAGATCAGCGGCGGTTTTTTTGCATCACCGGCTCTGAATGGCCCTTTTACGATAGATACGTCGACTATCGACCCGGTCCGCGCCAGCGAGGTGGAGGCCATCGTTGACGATGTCCGATTTTTCGAACTTCCTGCTCATCTCAACGCCACAGCGCCAGGTGCAGCTGATCATTTCGAATATACGATCACCGCACGAGATGGCGAGCAGGTGCACTCAGTCATATTGGTGGACCCGATATCAGATGTTGGACTTGCGCAGCTCATAACACTTCTCAGAAATAGCGCCTGAATCGATTCGTTGTCGCGATTTTGGGGCGAATATTGCTAGCTGAAGTGCAGTTTTTTCAATCGATCTATTGAGGAGAAAGTAATGCAAGACCATCCAGCAGATAATCAGGTGTGGTCGTTCGTACCTCCCCACATCCTCGAATCCATCGCTGAGAACGGTACCCCCGAAGAACGGCAGATCGCTCTCGCGACATTGACCGCTGACAGGGGCATCCGCATCGAACGGTCGGTGACACAGACAGAACGCAGCTCGTCGGCCACAGACGAGGGTGCCGGTAGCCCACACAGGCAACGACGTGTCTTCACCGCGAACAACGGCACCAGCCTGCCCGGCACGTCGAGACGCAGCGAAGGAGATGCAGCTACCGGCGATGCTGCAATCGACGAGGCCTACGACGGACTCGGCGGAACCTTCGACTTGTTCTGGGACGTGTTCGGTCGTAACTCGATCGACGGTAATGGCATGGACCTTCTCGCCTCGGTGCACTACGGAAGCAACTACAACAATGCCTTCTGGAATGGCGCACAGATGGTGTTCGGTGACGGTGACGGTGTGATTTTCAACCGCTTCACCATCGCCCCGGACGTCGAAGGTCACGAACTGACCCACGGCGTCACCGGAGCAACTGCGGCGCTGGAGTATCACGACCAGCCCGGCGCATTGAATGAGTCGATATCAGACTGTTTCGGCTCCATGGTCAAGCAGCGGATGAAGGGTCAAACCTCGGCCCAGGCGGACTGGCTCATCGGCCAGGGCCTACTGGCAGCAGGAATTCGCGGCGTAGCTCTGCGTTCGATGAAGGCCCCCGGTACAGCCTACGACGACGCGAAGATCGGTAAGGATCCACAGCCGGACCACATGAGTAGGTACGTGAACACTTCATCAGACAATGGTGGCGTTCATACCAATTCAGGGATCCCGAACAAGGCCTTCTATTTGGTGGCCGTCGGTCTCGGTGGTAATTCTTGGGATCGAGCCGGACCGATTTGGTACAAGACACTCACGGATTCCAGGATCACCACTAGCGCCTCTTTCCTCAGCTTCGCGACGCTCACAGCCGACAATGCCAACACGCTCTACGGAAACGGCGCGCGTGACGTTGTTGTCGGTGCCTGGCACGACGTCGGTATCGACATCGGCAACGTAGCGGCCTGGAACTACAACAAGAAGGTGTTGTCTACCTTCACCAGTGTCCATTCAATGAATGCCTGGGCCTACATCCAGGATATTGGCTGGCGCAAGATCGAAACATTGACCACCGATGGCGTCTCCAATGAGTTCGCTCTATTGACTGACGCCCAGACATCGGGCCGCAAGGTGCATGTCTATGTCGACGGTTCTCTCATCCATCAGGCCTATTCGGTCTGATTCTTTCTCTGGAGGCTTCACCATGGCTTACGTAAATTTCTCCAACGTGCAGGTCACCTCGACCTACGCCAGCCCGCATTCGACGAATGCTTGGGCTTATCTCGCCACCGGGCCCTGGCGGCAAGTGCAGAAGCTCAGCCCGGACGGCACGACGAACATGTTCATGCTGCTCAACGCCGCTAAGGCGGGTGGCCGATCGGTATCAGGCAGCTATGACGACACCACCGGCATGCTCTACACGCTGTACATGAATTGACCTGATCCATCACTTGCTTGGGGTATGCAGTTGCGTACCCCAAGCTATCGACCTCAAGGAGCGACCCATGTCGATACCTTCCATCACTGTTCGTCTTGACTTCGGCGCTGGCGACGTTTCCAGTGGCGTCGAGCAGCAGAGCTCGGCGCCGACCCCCCTCGACAACGCCAGCCTCGGTGTCCCCGCAGCCGAAGAGCGGGTGCCGGCGCCGAGCGAGAATGCGCTCGGTCTGAGCTCGGCGGCCGCGGCCGCGCCTCCGGAGCCCTCGCCGGATGTGTTCGGCCTCGCTCAGGAGGCCGCGGGTGACAGCAACGGCGAGGACCCACCGCAGCCGGAGGGTGACCCCTCTGAGAAAAAGGTTGGCCGCAAGTAACGGCGTATCGGTCACCCGTCGGCATGCTGTGCGGGCGGCGCACCCGTAGGGAATCACCGTTGTGGCGGGGGGGCGGACGCCGCGGGCCAACCGGGGGGGGGGGCGCCCCGGC
>JBBPZD010000120.1:0-8969 GCA_038199265.1 Actinomycetales bacterium
CACCAACTGCTTGCGCCCCGGCGTGGAGTGCGATTCGCGAGAGTAGCTGCGCTTGCCGATGAACTCCTTGGCCTTGGAGACCACCCAGTCCATGCCGAGGTCCTGCGGCGTGACGGTACCGTCGGTATCCTGTCCCACGATCGGGAAGGCCTTCTCTGCGCGCAGTACGTGCATGGTCTCGGTGCCGTACGGGGTGATGTTCAGTTCAGCGCCGGCGGCGGTGACGTCGTCCCAGAGCGATTCGCCGTACCAACCGCTGACGTTGATCTCGTACGCCAGCTCACCGGAGAAGGTGACCCGCGCGATCCGGGCGGGGATTCCGCTGGCGAGCACCGTGTCCTGGTGGGTCATGAACTCGAAACCCTCCTTCGACACGTCGACGTCGGGCGCGAGGGCGCCGACCACGTCGCGAGACCGGGGGCCGACGACCGCGACGGTCGTCCACTGCTCGGTGACCGAGGTGAAGTAGACGTCCATGTCGGGCCATTCAGTCTGGCTCCACTCCTCCAGCCATTCCAGCACACCTGCCGCGCCACCGGTGGTGGTCGTCATCAGAAATCGATCGTCGGAGAGGCGGAAGCTGACGCCGTCGTCGAAGATCATGCCGTCGGGGCGGCACATGACGCCGTAGCGTTGCTTGCCGACCGCCAGCTTGGCGAACGCGTTGGTGTAGATCCGGTTCAGGAACTGGGCAGCATCTTTGCCGCGGATCTCGATCTTGCCCAGTGTCGAGGCATCCATGTAGCCGACGCACTCCCGGGTGGCGCTGCACTCGCGCGCCACGGCGGCGTCCATATCCTCCCCGCCCTGCGGGTAGAACCAGGGCCGCTTCCACTGGCCGACATCCTCGAACTCGGCCTGCTGAGCTTCGTGCCAGGCGTGCACCGGGGTGAGCCGGATCGGGTCGTAGAGCTGACCGCGGGCCCGACCTGCCAGTGCCACGAACGCGACGGGCGTGAACGGGGCGCGGTACGTGGTGGTGCCGAGCGCACCGGGGGTGGGGGCTTGCGGAACGATCTGGCCGGCCTCACCACCCTCGTTGATCGCATTCTCTGCGCCCTCTGCACTGCCGGCGCCTTGGCTCTGCTGGCCGGGCTGGCCCGCCGGAACCGCAACCATGTCCTGCTCGCCGAGCAACTGGGTCAGCAGGCCGATGGTGAGGACACCGCCGATCTTGCCCTGATCCAGACCGGTGCTGATCGAGGTGTAGCGCTTGACGTGCTCGACAGAGCGCATGCCCGCGCCGGTCGCACGGATGACGTTCTCGACGTTCTCGTCACGGTGCGGGTCGACGAAGTGCGTGGACAGGTCGCCCTTGACGCCGGGGATCAGCCACAGTGCGTGGGTGGTTCCGGCGTGCGCACGGCGCTCGGCGCTGGTCAGGCCGGTGACAGATGGATCGCCGCCCGCGGCGTCACCCTCTTTGACGCAGCCTTTGGTCCAGTAGGTACCGGCGGCAGAGCCGATGATCTGCTGGTTCTTGACCGGGCCGGACGGTACGAAGCCGAGCAGGTCGTCGTCCCACCGCAGGGGCCCCTGGCGCTGGGAGTGCAGGCTGACGTTCGGCGACCATCCGCCGGAGACGGCGAGCAGATCGGCAGGGACGCGCTCGGCAGTCGAGGCGTCAGCGCCGAGTTCGGCGATGTGCACGGCGCTGACGCAGTGGTCCCCGTCGTACTCATCGTTGCCGTCGACACCGACCACCACGTAACCGCGCTGGACGGGCACGCCTTCGGGGGCGGTTGCTCGGGCGTCGGCCCGGGAGTCGACGATTCGAACACTGGCTCCGGCTGCGTGCAGCGACGTGGCCACGGCGTAGGCCGAGTCGTTGGTGGTGAAGACGACGACCTCGCGTCCCGGCAGGGTGCCGAAACGCCCGACATAGTTCTGCACCGCGGAGGCCAGCATGACGCCGGGGCGGTCGTTGCCAGCGAAGACGAGCGTGCGCTCGAAAGCGCCGGTGGCGACGACGACACGCTCGGCGGTGATGTGCCAGATGCGTTGTCGGGAGACACCGGGGGTCTGCTCGGACGCTGAGTTGTTACTGCGCTTCTCCAGCGCCACCAGGTAGTTGTTGTCGTAGCTGCCGAACACGCTGGTTCGGGTCAGGACCCGGGCGTTCGGGGCAGCTTCGAGCTCCGCGCGAACTGAGGCGATCCACTCGTGGCTGTTCTCGCCCTCGATGCGCTCCTCGGGACGCCCGAGCAGGCTGCCGCCGAGCTCGAAGTCCTGCTCGATCAGCGTGACCCGTTTGCCTGCCGACATCGCGGTGCGTGCTGCGGCCAGCCCGGCGGGGCCGGCACCGATGACCGCGACGTCGGTGTTGACGTGCATGCGGTCGTACTCGGCGTTGTCGACGGATTCATCCAGGGTGCCGATGCCGTCTTCCCAGGTCAGCTGCATCCCGTCGGCAAGTTCGAGAGTGGTTGCGGTGAGCTGTGACTCGCCGTACCCGGAGTTCATCCGGACGATGGCGTTGGGCTCCTCGACACCTGCGGTCATCACGCCGCGCGGTCGACCGAGGTAGATCGAGTTGCCGACCCGTCGGACGCCGTTGGCCAGGGCAGCGGAGGCGACGGTGTCACCGACATGTCCGGTGTAGGTGGTGCCTTCCAGAGTGAAGGACAGCGAGGTGTCGCGCGCGATGGCGCCACCGGTGTCGAGACGTGTTGAAGTCATTGCGGGTCATCCCCTCGCTGCGGAGTTGGTGTCGGAGCTCTGGAGCAGGCCGTCATGGGAACCCGGCGCCGGACCATCCCCTGTGTAGGTCGATGTGATCTCGTAGGTGCGGGTGTCTCGGACGGCGTTGAACCACTTGCGGCACCCGGCGCTGTGCACCCAGCGCTCGCGGTACAGGCCCTTGGGGTTGTCGCGGTAGAACAGGTACTGCGCCCACTGGGCGTCGCTCAGGGCATGCGGGTCTTCGGGGTAGGCGACGTGCGCCTGTCCCCCGTAGCCGAACTCGTCCTCGGTGCGCGGCCCGCAGTGCGGGCACTTGATGATCAGCACGTTGCTTCTCCTACAGGTACGTCAGTGCGCGACGCCAGCGGCGCCGTGCTCGTCGATGAGGGCGCCGGTCTCGAAGCGCTCGAGGGTGAACGACTCGTTGAGGACATGCGGCTTGTCGTTGGCAATCGTGTAAGCGAACGATGTGCCGGCGCCGGGAACACCCTTGAAACCACCCGTACCCCAACCGCAGTTGACGTACATGCCCTGGACCGGCGTGAGGCCGACAATCGGCGAGGCGTCAAGGGTGACGTCGACGATGCCGCCCCAGGTGCGCAGCAGGTGCGCCCGTGCGAAGGCCGGGAACAACTCGACCGCAGCGGACATCTGGTGCTCGATGACGTGGAACGAACCACGCTGGCCGTAACCGTTGTACGGATCGACACCGGCGCCCATGACCAACTCGCCCTTGTGGGCCTGGGAGACGTAGACGTGCACCTTGTTCGACATAACCACCGTGGGGTGGATGATGTCGTGCAGCTCGGAGACCAGGGCCTGCAGCGGGTGGGACTGGATCGGCACCCGGAAACCGGCCATCTCGGTCAACACCGAAGTGTGACCCGCAGCCGCCAGCCCGACCTTCTCGGACATGATCGTGCCGCGGTTGGTCTTGACACCGATGACCTTGTCGCCGTCCTTGACGAAACCGGTGACCTCGCAGTTCTGGATGAGGTCGACGCCCATTTCGGCTGCGCGGCGGGCGTAGGCCCAGGCGACCCAGTCGTGCTTGGCGATGCCGGCGCGCGGCTGGTAGGTGCCACCCATGACGGGATAGCGGATGTCCTGACCGATGTTGATGATCGGGCAGAGTTCCTTGACCTGCTCGGCGTCGACGTACTCTGCGTCAATTCCGTTGAGGCGGTTGGCCTCGACCCGGCGGACCGAGTCGCGGACGTCCTGCATGGTGTGCGCAAGGTTCAGCACGCCGCGCTGGGAGAAGAAGATCTCGTAGTCGAGCTCTTCTTCCAGGCCCTCCCACAACTTCAGCGACGTCTCGTACATGTTCGACGACTCGTCCCACAGGTAGTTGCTGCGGATGATTGTGGTGTTGCGGGCCATGTTGCCGCCGGCGAGCCAGCCGCGTTCGAGGACCGCGACGTTCGTGATGCCGTGGTTCTTCGCGAGGTAGTACGCAGTGGCCAGGCCGTGTCCGCCGCCGCCGACGATGATGGCGTCGTAGGTCTTCTTCGGCTCAGGGTTGTGCCACAGGAACTTCGGGTGCTTGGGCAACTCGCGCTGGCTCATGTGTCGGACTCCTTCAGACGGACTGCGCGTAGAGCGGGAAAGCCCCGGCCAGTGCCGAGACGCGCGACTGCAAGCCCGATAGGACCGAGTCGAGATCGGTCGCGATCAGCGTCGCGGCGATGATGTCGGCAACCTCCGCGAACTCTTGCGCGCCGAAGCCACGGGTCGCGAGGGCCGGGGTGCCGATCCGCAGACCCGAGGTGACCATCGGGGGGCGCGGGTCGTGCGGGACGGCGTTGCGGTTGACGGTGATGCCGACCTGGTGCAAACGATCCTCTGCCTGCTGGCCGTCGAGCTCGGCGTTGCGCAGATCGACGAGCACGAGGTGCACGTCGGTGCCACCGGACAGCACGTGGATGCCGGCTGCGCGGGCATCCTCCTGCAACAGGCGGTCGGCCAGGGCGCGGGCACCCTCAATGGTGCGCTGCTGGCGCTCGACGAACGCAGGCTCGCTCGCGACCTTGAAGCTGACAGCCTTGGCTGCGATGACGTGCTCGAGCGGGCCACCCTGCATTCCCGGGAAGACGGCCGAGTTGAACTTCTTGGCCAGTTTGGGGTCGTTGGTCAGGATGATGCCGCCGCGCGGGCCGCCGAGGGTCTTGTGGGTGGTGCTGGTGACGACGTCGGCGTAGGGCACCGGGTTGGGGTGCAGACCGGCCGCAACGAGACCGGCGAAGTGGGCCATATCGACCATCAGGTATGCGCCGACCTCGTCCGCGATCTCGCGGAACTTCGCGAAGTCGAGGTGACGGGGGTAGGCCGACCAGCCAGCAATGATCATTTTGGGCTTGTGCTCACGAGCGAGGGCGGCGACCTCTTCCATGTCGACGCGGCCCTCGTCGTCGACGTGGTAGGCGGCGACGTCGAACATCTTGCCGCTGTAGTTGATCTTCATGCCGTGGGTGAGGTGACCGCCGTTGGCGAGGTCGAGGCCGAGGATCTTGTCGCCGGGCTGCAGGAGCGCGAAGAAGACGGCGGTGTTGGCCTGTGCACCTGAGTGCGGCTGGACGTTGGCGAAACCAGCACCGAACAGGGCCTTGATGCGGTCGATGGCGAGCTGCTCGATGACGTCGACGTGCTCGCAGCCACCGTAGTAACGGCGTCCGGGCAGACCTTCGGCGTACTTGTTGGTAAGCACCGAACCCTGAGCCTGCATGACGGCCAGCGGGGCGAAGTTCTCCGAGGCGATCATTTCGAGGGTGTCCTGCTGGCGGCGCAACTCGGCGTCGATGGCCTGGGCGACCTCGGGATCGAGGTCATGCAGGTCAGCGCACATGGCGTCCTGGGTGCCCTGCGAGGCGGGGGTGGTGAGCTGCGTGGTCACGGTGACGTCCTTACGACTCGGGATGAGGTTCATCCTTGATTCTACTCATGTGTACAACTGATATATCAGTTGTCGGGTAGGCTATTGATAAGAGCGTGCCCTGTCAACACCTTGGAGGACTTTCGATGAGCGCAGTCGCAACAGGCGTTGTGCCCTCGGTTGCCCCTGGGATGTCGCTGACCAGCGCAGCCTACGAATCGTTGAAGTCGCGCCTGGTGCTGCTCGACATCGCGCCCGGCGCGCCGATCAACGAGCAGGGGCTCTCGAAAGAGCTCGGTATCGGGCGGACCCCGCTGCGCGAGGCCCTGAAGCGGCTGGAATCGGACCATTTGGTCGTTACCTATGCGCGGCGCGGCACCTTCGCCAGTTCGGTGGACATCACGGCGCTGACCGAGATCTCTGAGATCCGCCTGTCGCTCGAACCGCTGGCTGCGCGTCTCGCGTGCCAGCGACTGAACGACGCCGATCGCGCGGTGCTGCTGGAACTGCAGTCCGGGCTCGCGGTCCTGCCGCGCGGAACGTCGGCGCGTGATCACATGGAGTGGGACCTACAGGTGCACCGGGCGCTGTACGAGGCGTGTCACAACGAGCACCTGCAGACTGCGCTGACCCGCTACGGAAACCTCGCAACCCGAATCTGGTCGGTCGCCGCGCCCCGGCTGTCTGACATCGGAGCGCACGTACTGGACTTGGGCGAACTGATAGACGCAGTCCTGACCGGCGACGAGACGCGGGCCGAGCACCTGATGCTGGAGCACATGCGCGACTTCGAAAGCCGCATCCGCACGGTCCTGTAACCGGGACCGGTCAGAGCGCTTCGAGTCGGGACGGCGGGTGCGCGACGTCCACCACTGGCCCACCCGCAGGGGTGCAGCTACGAATCTCGTGAGCCGAGGCCAGGCGTAGCCACACAACACCGGCCACTCAAGGACGGACGCTGGAGCAGTTCCGGTTGGCCCCCCGCCATCGGGACGGATCACCGAACCAGTCTTACGGGACGATCGGGTCCGTGCCTGTCTGGGTGGGGCGGGCGGTTGGGTGTGTCGGTCGTGGTTCGCCTATCGGGACCCCGTTCCTGGGCTGGGGGTCAGGTGCGAGTCGTGGGTTGAGGAGGATTGATCCGTACACCGGTTTGCACCAAGCGGCCCGAGGCCGAACTCGTAATAGATCATCATGGGACGGGTGGCCCACTAGCGTTAAACGCCGTACGGATCATCCCCGTCCCCCCGTCTGGCTAGTGCGCGGGCTATCAAGACTGCGGACCCACAGTGGGGGCAGTCTTCGCAGCGCAGATCGATCAGGCCGTGACCAACGACCGTAGCGCCGGTTTCGCTGGCCAGGGAGTCGGCGAGGTCGTCGTACTGGCTGAGCCAGTGATCCATCGTGGGCTGGTCCGGGCTGTGGGCAGCAGAAATATTGCCCTCCCATTCCTGAGCCCAGGCCTTGAGGCGTGCGGTGAGTTCCGCGGAGAGATTGAGGGGTTCGTGGTCTCGGTCAGAGTTGCCGACCCATACCGGGAACGCGTTGAAGTCAGGGCACAGATCCAGACGGCAAGACCCATCTGGTGGCTGCCCATCGGGGCAGTTGGAGGCATGTTCACGAAAACTCATGTCCCATCATCCCCACCGATCGGACTGAGCCGGTGGCGTCGGCGAAGTCCTCGGCGTTTCTTAGGGTGGTAGCTGAGCGCGGAGGTGGCCAGACGGTAGGGCGTGCGTCCGATCAACCAAGACCGCATCACGATCGCTCACCGGACGATCGTCGTTGGCGACGGACGGCGTCCGCAGTAGCGTCGGACGGTGATGTTTAGTCGCGAGCTGCGCGAGGCTGTGGCCGGTGGCGAGATCACTGTCTCGATCCGGCTCTGGAGTCGCTTGCAGGTCAAGGTCGGCGGTCAATACGCGACGGCCGGTGTCGTCATTGAGATTGACTCCGTCGAGCTGCTGCCTTTCTCTGCCGTGACGTCGAAGGATGTCCGCCGCGCGGGTGAGTGCGATCGGGAGACGCTTCGTAGTCGTGCAGCTCACGCTGGCCCGATCACTGACGAGACGCTTGTCTACCTCATCGAGTTCCACGTCGTGTAGCACCACGAAGCCGCAGGGGCTCCGCCCGCTCGCCCGCTCGCCCGCTCGCCCGCGTCGAACCCAAGGGGCCGATCAGGCCCTGGAGGCGCGATAGCGCGATCACCTGCCCGGTGAACGACTCTCGTGTGGGTGGGATCACGGACCAGCCGAGCCTGTTGTTCATTGGATTGGATCAAAGTGCGCGGGACAAGGTGATTTCTTCCTCGAGATAACCGATGTTTGCGTAGAAGCGCCGGGCGGACGCGTTGCCGGCGCCAGTTTCGATCGTCAAGCGGCTGTGGCCAGCTGATCGTGCCCAGTGTTCGGCAGCGACCATGAGGGACCGGCCGATTCCTTGACCCGCGAGGTGCTTGGCCACAACGAGTTCGCCCACGTACGCGTCGAGGTCTCCGGTCCAGTGCGAACGGGTGCCGGTGGTGACAAAGCCCGCGATCTGTTCAGCGCGGATCGCGACCAGAACTGGTGCAGTTGCCTCGTTGCCGTCCTCGACTGCATCAAGTGATGCCGTGACCCAGCCGCGCACCGCTTTTGCTGCGGCTTGCTCGTTGCGCCACGGTGCGACCCCGGTCAAAAGGCGCGAGGCCATCGCCAACACGTCTGGACGATCTGTAGGTCAATAGTTCCGGATGAGGGTGCTGGGCGGAGGCATGTTCATAGGTTCCCAGCCACTGGCTGCCCGAAAAAAGAGCAGCGCGCAGGTTTCGCGCATTTATTCGGCAGCAGATTCGGAGTGTCTAGCACGGGCTCTCCCCGCGTCCCGGTCACGGATCGCCCTACGGTGACGATTTGAGGGCGACGGATCCATCGTCCATACGGCGGGCGCCCTGGTCAGCATTGCGGAACACTGCCAGAGGTTTCCGAGCATCTTCATTGATGTCGGTGTAACTCGGCTCAGCCGCAAGCATCACGTTGACAATGTCGTCTTCCTCGCCGTTCTGGTACAGCTGCTCACACCGTTCGCACAGTGCCCAAAATCGCGGCAGGGTGTACCCCTTTCCCCAGGAGCGGTATGCCACCTTTTTGGGGTCCAGCGGATGTACCCATTGCACATCGTCGTCGCGGCAGAACGCGCACGACTGACCATCCGGGCTACTGGGGGCACCGTCGACCCAGTCTGCTGGCTCGTCCCATTCGACCGGCTCAAACGAACCGCTGAAGCGGATGTCCTCACTCATGCGAACAGTTTGGCCGTAGATCAGGATCTGAGGTGTCCAATGGCATCGTCCGGTGCGCAGCCTCACATCCGGACATGGAGGCCGACGATCTCCGGACGAAAACCAAGCGCCGATTGGGGATCGGCGGATTCTGGC
>JBBPZD010000121.1:0-8475 GCA_038199265.1 Actinomycetales bacterium
CCGTCGGGGTCGCACTATTTTTTTGGCACGTGTTCGTATGGCCAGATAGCTCAGTTGGTAGAGCGAGCGACTGAAAATCGCTAGGTCGGCGGTTCGACCCCGTCTCTGGCCACTTCGCAATGGAGGCCGTCCCTCGGGGCGGCCTTCTTTCATCGCTGTGTCGGGTTGATGGCGGGTGGGGCGTTAGATCCGGCCGCCTGGTCGGGCGTATCGGGTCGTAGCCCAAAATGGTCGATGTGAATCGACGTGCTGCCCGAACTCTCCTCACTCTGCTTCTCCTGCCCTTCGTTTGGATGATGGCGGGCAGCCCCGCCTCCGCGCACGATCGACTGGAGAGTACGACGCCATCCTCGGGCGCCAGTGTCACCTCGCCCACTACCGTCCTGCTCCAGTTCTCCGACAGAGTCATCTCCACCGGCAGCCGGGTCGAGGTCAAAAACCCCAGCGACCAGATCGTGTCCACCGACCTCACGGTGACCGGGAGCACAGTGGCGGTACAGCTGACCCAGCCGGTTGCCGCAGGCACCTACCGCGTCGTCTGGCGGGTGACCTCAGCAGATGGCCACCCGATCAGCGGTAACTTCAACTTCACAGCTCTCAGCGCGCCTACAGCGCCTACCTCGAGTGCCTCGAGTTCCTCCAGCGGCGCGCCGCCGGCTTCTGCACCACCCGCTACCAGCTCTTCCACGACCGGTGGTACGCCGGCACCAACCCAGCAAGTACCCACCAACAAAACGAACAACCAACCCGGTTGGATCTTCGGCGCCGTCGGCATCGCAGCGTTCGCCATCGCCGCCGGTGTGGTCATTTCAAGGCGACGACTGACTGACGACGAGCCGACGGAGGGCCCCAGTGGCACCGACGGCTGACCAAGCCCTTCGGTGCCCCTCGCTTCCCAGGGCAAGGTCGGCGACGGGTCCTGACGCAGACCAGCCTCAGGCTGAGATACGATCAGGGTCCCGAGAAAATACCGAGTAACGACATGAGGGGGTCTCGCCATGGGGCGTGGCCGGGCTAAAGCCAAGCAGACCAAAGTCGCACGGGAGTTGAAGTACTACTCTCCCGACACCGACTTGGGCGCACTCCAACGAGAGCTGCGTTCGCACGACAAGCCAATCGCCGAGCCACCGACGTCTGATGACCGGGAAGACTCTGATGAGGACGGCTACGGCGACTACTCGCAGTGGTCCTCCGGGAGTCGCTGAGCAAACAGCTCCCCGGTGTCACTGCGCGGCGCCGAATCACCATTCATGTTGAACGCCACACCCTCCGGTGTGGCGTTCAACGCGTGCAGATCACGCAGGTCGACGATGTTCGCCCACCAGTTGAGCCCCGCCGCCGATCGATCCTTTGGCGCCCGTGACGAGCTCTCCCCATCCTGCGTTCACGGCGTCGGGCGACTCGATCCGACCCATTGCCCACGCCGACAGGCCGAGGACGTCCAGCACCGCGACCGCATTATCGACCTGGCCTGCGGGAAGCACCGCGACGAACCCGACACCCATATTCAGCGTGCGCTCCAGGTCCGATTGCGGCACCCGGCCCAACTCGGCGATCACGGAGAAGACCGGCGCAGGCGTCCAGGTCGAGCGGTCAAGGACTGCAACGGTTCCCACGGGTAGCACCCGGGCCACATTCGCGACGAGGCCCCCACCGGTGATGTGCGACAGTGCGTGGATGTCGACTCCGTCGGTGCGGATCAGCCTCAACAGGTCGGCGGCGTAGACACGGGTCGGCGTCAGCACTTCTTCGCCGAGGGTGCGCCCGAACTCAGGCACCTCACGCTCCCAGCCCCAACCAGCTGAGGCGACCACCCGGCGAACGAGCGAGAGCCCATTGGAATGCAGGCCCGAGGAAGCGATACCGATCACGGCGTCCCCGACCTGGACGCGATCCGGGGTCAGCAGATCGGCGTATTCGACGACTCCGGTGGCAGCCCCCGCGACGTCGTACTCGTCCGGTTGGAGCAGTCCGGGGTGTTCGGCTGTCTCGCCACCCACCAGGGCAACGCCGGCCTGGGCACACGCTGCTGCGATCCCGGACACGATGGCCGCAACCCGCTCCGGCACTACTTTGCCGGTGGCGATGTAATCGGTCATGAACAGTGGTTCGGCCCCACAGACAACGATGTCGTCGACGACCATGCCCACCAGATCGAACCCGATCGTGTCGTGCTTGTCCATGGCCTGCGCGACTGCGACCTTCGTACCAACCCCGTCAGTGGAGGTGGCGAGCACCGGCCTGTTCATCCCGACGAGAGCCGAAGCGTCGAACAGCCCGGCGAATCCGCCGAGTCCGCCGATGATCTCGGGCCGCTGCGCACGACGGACCGACTCCTTCATCAGTTCCACGGCCTTGTCGCCGGCCGCGACGGCGGCGCCGGCGCCGGCGTAGGTGATGGGGGCGTCAGTCATGGGGCCTCAGCAGCTCGCTCGGTCGTGTACAGCGGAGTCGTCATGGGTGTTGGAGCGCGCCGCTGCCGCCACCGGATACCCCGAGGTTGACCCCCTCGGCGTCCCGCTGGCCCTGCGCTGCGCTTCGATCTGAAGCGGTGTAGTCGATCGACGAGTCATGACCGGTCCGCAACTCCAGGGGCAGGGTCTCCAACAGGTTCTTACCGATCCGGCCGTCTTCCGGAAGTGCGATCGGGTAGTTACCTGTGAAGCAGGCCGTACACAGCTCGGTGGCGGGCTGGTCGGTGGAGGCGATCATGCCCTCTTCGGAGATGTACCCCAGCGAGTCGGCGCCGATCGCCGCCCGGATTCCTTCGACGTCAACCCCGTTCGCCACCAACTCGGCGCGAGTGGCGAAGTCGATGCCGTAGAAGCACGGCCACTTGACCGGCGGGCTGGAGATTCTCACGTGGATCTCTTTGGCACCCGCCTCGCGCAACATACGAATCTGCGCACGTTGAGTGTTCCCACGCACGATCGAGTCGTCGATCACGACGATCCTGCGCCCACGGATCGCGTGTTCGAGTGCGTTGAGTTTCAGCCTGATACCGAGCTGTCGCAGCGTCTGACTGGGCTGGATGAAGGTGCGGCCTACGTACGCGTTCTTAACGAAACCCTGCCCGAACGGAATCCCGGACTCCTGGGCGTAACCAGTCGCGGCCGGCACCCCTGATTCGGGAACCCCGATAACGAGGTCCGCTTCGACGGGATGCTCCCGGGCGAGTTGGCGGCCCATCTCGACACGCGCCTCATGCACCACCCGGCCGCTGATGACGGCATCCGGGCGGGCGAGATACACGTACTCGAACACGCAGCCCTTGCGCTCGGGTTCGGCAAACTTGTGCGATCGCAGCCCGTCTTCGTCGATCGCGATCAGTTCACCCGGCTCGATTTCGCGGACGACGCTCGCACCGATGGTCTGCAGGGCAGCTGTCTCGGAGGCCACGACCCACCCGCGTTCGAGGCGGCCCAGAGCCAGCGGCCGGACGCCCTGTGGGTCGCGCGCGGCGTACAGGGTGTGCTCGTCCATGAACGTCAGGCAGAACGCGCCGCGCAACTTGGGCAGCACCTCGAGGGCGACGTCTTCGAGCGACCGTTCCGGATGGCCGGTGAGTAGCGCAGTGACCAGGGCAGTGTCGGAGGTGTTGCCCCGGGCGATCTCACCGGAGAGTTTGCGGCCCTCGTTCTGCTCGTCGACCAGCTCTCGCAGTTCTGCGGTGTTGACCAGGTTGCCGTTGTGGGCGAGCGCCACCGTGCGCTCCTCGCTGCCGCCGAGGGTGGGTTGCGCGTTCTCCCAGGTGCTGCCGCCGGTAGTCGAGTAGCGAGCGTGTCCGATGGCCAGGTGGCCACGCAACGAGGAGAGGCTCGACTCGTCGAAAACTTGGGAGACCAGGCCCATGTCCTTGTAGATCAAGATGCTGTGACCATCACTCGTCGCGATTCCAGCTGACTCCTGGCCACGATGCTGCAGTGCGTAGAGACCGAAGTAGGTGAGCTTGGCGACCTCTTCGCCTGGGGCCCACACCCCGAAGACGCCACAGGCATCCTGCGGACCCTTCTCACCTGGCATCAAATCGTGCGAAAGCCTGCCGTCGCCGCGCTTCACGGGTAGAAGTCTCCCACGCTGCCAGGGTTGCTCAGCGCAGCGATCGGTATTCGATCAGCGCCACGGCCACACCCCCCGCAATTGCGCCGATAACCCCTCCGATCACCGCCATCAGACCGGCAGCAGTGACCCGTGAGTAGTCCAACCCGGTTGCCTGCAGGCCGAGCAGACCACCGACCACGATGCCGATGAAGGTGCCGGTGAGGAGGAACGCGACGATATTCGGCGCCCGACGGACAGGGCGCGCTGGGGTCTCAGGCTGTTCGGACACCCCTCAACCGTAGGCGACGGTTGGCTAAGGTTGCCACGTCCCCGTTGCACCTGCGAAGAAGTGAGTTCGAATGATCTGGGCCGTGCTCGTCCTGGCGATCCTCGTCGTTGCCGAAGGTCTCTACATCCTGCTGCGCGATCCGAAGCGTGGAGGGTCGATCGGCATCAACGGTGTTTCGAGTGACCGTAAGGTCAGCCCTGAGGTGGAGGCTGCCCCGAAAGCCGAGCCTGCCTCGGTAGAAGTCGGGGCCGCCGCAGTGGCCACCACGTCAGCTGAGAAGCGGGTGGCTCGTCAGCCCGAGGCCGAGCAGCAAGCCGCGGCGAAGCAGGACGTAGAGGTTGCCAAGGCTCAACCGGAGTCGCCGCACACACCCGATGAGAAGGACGACGCACCAGCAGAGGCTGCTGCTGCTGCCGACGATTGGGATGCTGCCCCGCCGCCAGTCGAGCCCGCACCCCCTCGGGCCGTCAGCGAAACCGCACCGTCGCCCGATCAAGCACCGGCCAGCCCGGGTATCGACGACTGGGACGCGCCTCCCCCTGTTCTCGACGACGCACCTGCACCTGCTGCAGCGAAAACCGGAACGCCGCAGCCCGCGCCCGTCGCCGTGGCCGCTCCCGCTGGCGACGACTGGGATGCGCCACCACCTGTTCTGGATGACAGCACGCCCGTTGCGGAGAAGCCGGCCTCGGATGCACCCCCTGAGCCCGCTGCTTCCACGGTCGAAGAGGCCCTGGAGGCACCCGCCGCCTCGACCGGCGACGACTGGGGCACGCCCCCACCGCCCCTCGACGACACATCTGCGAACTCTGCGGAAGAAGCTCCTGAGCCGTCGGTGCCGGCTGCTCAAACTGCCGATGAGCAACCGCAGGCACCCACAGTCCCCGCACCTGCCGCCGGTGGTGACGACTGGGCTACTCCGCCGCCCCCGCTCGACGACGCTGCACAACCAGCTGCCCAGCCCGCCACGACACAGCACACAACGGCTTCACCGTCTGATGACCTCGCCGCCGAAGAGGCACGCGAGGACACCGACGACGACCAGGCCGAAGCACGCGTCGAAGAGCGCGACGAGGCAACCGCAGCACCGTTGGACACCTCGAAGGCGGATCAGGCTGCGGCATCCGCCACTCCCCCCGCAGCGACACCGTCCGCCGCTACCGGCGCGGACGATTGGGCCACTCCGCCGCCCCCGCTCGACGACAGCCCCCCCGTCGCCACGGCACAGCCGCAGTCAGACACGGCGCCCGAGCCCGAGCCCACGGTCGCAGAGCACCGCCAAGTCGCCGGCGATGCGGATGAGGACGGCCCGCTCGGGCCGGGCTCTGCAGACCCTGACGAAGACGGCACCGGCCCCGCGGGTTGGGTCAAGGGTGACGACAACGACATGTCGTTCCACTCAGAAGCGTCGCCAGGCTTCGCCGATGCCGAAGCAAGCGTCTGGTTCAAGGACGAGACCACGGCAAGGATGGCCGGTTTCCGACACTGGGACCCGACCCAGCGCTGATCTTTCCCTCCGTTTTTGGAGTCACAACCGACCCGTTGTGCATCTTAAAAATAGTCAGGAGAGGAAGCGGCTGGCGACTTCTTCGAGTACGTCACGTGAGCCTGCGTACGGGTCGTCGGGTCGTGGCCAATGAGTCGTCACATCGGTAAAACCCAGTTCGTCCGCGCGTCCCACCATGTCCTCGAACCGACCCACGCTCGAGAGTGCGTACGACCCGCTGTCCATACTCAGGTGTCGCTCGAAGTCGCCGGTGCGATCGAGCTTCTTCAGCGCCTGCGTCATTCGGTCTGAACTCTCGGCGATGCCCGACCACCAGTCGCTCCCCGAGCCTGGCTTCCCGGTCGTCACCCAGCCGTCGCCGTGTTCTGCAGCGAAGCGAATGTTCCGAGGACCGTTCGCGGCGAGTATGAACGGTGGTCGAGGCTGCTGCACAGCCCCGGGCAGGGTGCGGGCGTCCTTGGCCCGAAAGTACTCCCCGTCGTAGGACACGTGGTCCTCTCGAAGCAGGGTGTCGAGCCTCGTCACGAACTCCTCGTAGCGGTCGACCCGCTGCCGAGTGGCCAACGCGGGCTGACCGATGACCTCGGCGTCGCGGTCACCGCCGACGCCGATTCCTGCGATGAAGCGGCCACCTGAGACATCGTCGACCGACTGGATGTCGCGCATGAACGTGACCGGGTCGCGGAAATTCGGGGACGACACGAAAGTGCCGAGACGAATCCGCGAAGTGACCATCGCGGCCGCGGTCAGCGTCGGCATCGTGGCGAACCAGGGCGAATCCGGTAGGCCGCCCCAGGTCAGATGGTCGTAGGTCCATGCGTGATCGAAGCCCATATCTTCGGCGGCTCGCCACAGCGGTTCGGCGTCAGACCAGCGATGCTCGGGCAGAATCACGATTCCGAAGCGCATGACTGCAGCTTAGGATCGAGGCACCAACGGGAGGTAGACCGATAGATCGGACCGGCCACCAGAAGCGGACAGTGCCCCCGATTGCTCCGCATCGGCCCACGCCATATCGCCCACCGCTAGCGCAAGCCACGAGTCAGACTGCATTTCAACGACGTTCGGTGGCGTGCCGCGTCGGTGCGTGGTGCCGGAAACGACCTGGACCGCGCCGAAGGGCGGCACTCGTACCTCCACGCTGCGCCCGGGGGCCTGGAGCGACAACTCCTCCAGCGTGTAGCGCACGGCAGTGGCACGCGTCGCGCGGTCGAGCGCCGACGGGTCGGCCATCCACGCACGCAACGCAGCGTTCCCGGCGACTGGGTCGATACGGCGGCGCGACATCTGCACATCCCATCACGTCCACAGTTCACCCCTCTGCCGTGCTGCACGGTTGGATGGGCCTGTGATCGACATCGACTTCGTGCCGGACGAACGCGGCGGCGTGACCGTGATGCGCGACGGACACCCGCAGTCGCATGTACAGCCAGGCGATCCTCGGCTGCTCGTCTTCGAGTACGTGCAACATCTCGCCCTGGTTCTCGACAGCCTCCCTGCAGGGCCGCTCGGCGTCACGCACATCGGCGGTGCGGGTCTCACCCTGCCTCGGTATGTCGAAGCCACCCGGCCGGGATCACCGCAGATCGTGCTCGAACCCGACGTCCACCTCACCGACCGGGTGCGCGAGGAGGTTCCGTTGCCCCGCAAACACCGCATCAGGGTGCGCGCCACCGACGGTGCCACCGGAATCGTGGCATTGCGCGACAACAGCGCGGACGTCATCGTGCTGGACGCCTACGCCGACGGGCAGGTGCCCGCTGACCTCACTGGCAGCGACTTCATCGGTCAGTGCGCACGAGTGCTCGCGCCGACTGGGGTGCTGCTCGCCAACCTTGCCGACGAGCCCGGCATGCGCTTCGTGCGGCGCTTTCTCGCGACCGCACCGGACGAGTTGTCCGAGCGGGCGATCGTCGCGACGAACGAGGTACTCAAAGGCCGGCGGTTCGGCAACTTCGTGGTGGCAGCTTCGGCCACCCCGCTGAATCCGACAGTACTTCAGCGGGCCGCCGCGCGAGCTAACTTTCCCACCGGGGTTCGGCTCGGCGCCGAGGTCACAGCACTCCTACGCGGCGTGAAGCCGTTCGGCCCTATCGGCGAGCAATCGCCACCCCCGCCGGATCCGGGTTCTTGGCGGATTCGCTGAGCAGGAGCTTCGAGACCTGCGAGTGGTCACGAATGCTTGGTCCGGACACGCGCAGACTGGGCATTCGCGACCACTGGACAGGTCAGGCGTCGGCGAGCGGGTAGATGCCCGGTGCCGCGGCAAGGTGCGGGCCGGCGGCGTCGAACGCTTTGGCGATATGGGCGGAGTTCATGTGCCCATCGAGGTCTTGGGCGGAACGCCATTTCTCGACGGTGATGAAGGTGGTCGGCTTGTCGGCGGCAACCTTGAGCTCGTAGCTGATGCACCCTTCTTCCGCACGCGTTGCTGTGGCGAGCTCCTGTAGGGCGGCCTTCACCTCGCCCTCGCTCCCGGACTTTGCTTCGATCACAGCGATGACGTCCAGATCGGACACGGGCACACCTTCCCTCGGGTGCGAGGCCGGGCTAGGCCTGCGCTGTCTGCAGTCTTACATCCGTTGCCGACAGGTTCGGTGCGATCTGCGCAGATCGCACCGAACCTGTCGGCAACGGA
>JBBPZD010000122.1:0-7772 GCA_038199265.1 Actinomycetales bacterium
ATCCTCCAGACTGATCCGCTTGCGCGCCTTGGCCAGCGAAGCCTGCCGCTGCGCCGACTCTCGACGCTCGGCAATCTGGCTGGCGGTGCGGTCGTCCGGCGCGACGATGAACGTGTCACCGGCCCGTGGAACCGCAGCAAGACCCATCACGAGCACCGGACGGGACGGGCCCGCCTCCTGTAGGTGATTCCCGTGTTCGTCAAGCAACGCACGAACGCGACCGTGGGCCATACCGGCCACGATGCCGTCACCGACACGCAGCGTGCCCGACTGCACCAGCACTGTTGCGACTGCTCCGCGACCACGGTCCAAGTTCGCTTCGATGGCAACACCACGAGCGTCCTTGTCCGGGTTCGCCCGCAGATCGAGCGAGGCGTCCGCGGTCAAGAGCACCGCTTCGAGCAGCGCATCGATGTTCAATCCCTGCTTGGCAGAGACGTTCACGAACATCGTGTCGCCGCCATACTCCTCGGCAACCAGGTTGTACTCGGTCAGTTGCTGACGCACCTTGTCCGGGTTCGCACCTTCGACGTCGATCTTGTTGACCGCGACCACGATGGGGACATCGGCGGCCTGCGCGTGGTTGAGCGCCTCGATCGTCTGCGGCATGACTCCGTCGTCCGCCGCCACCACGAGGATCGCGATGTCGGTGACCTTCGCACCACGGGCACGCATGGCCGTGAAGGCCTCGTGACCGGGGGTGTCGATGAACGTAATGGCCCGCTCGACGCCCTCGTGCTCGGCGTGTACCTGATAGGCACCGATGTGCTGGGTGATGCCACCGGCTTCGCTCTGGGCGACCTCTGCGTTACGGATTGCGTCCAGCAGTCGCGTCTTACCGTGGTCGACGTGACCCATGACGGTCACGACCGGCGGACGCGCCTCCAGTTCCTCATCGGTCTCGGCGTCAGCCTCGGCCTCGAGGTCGATGTTGAAGGCACCGAAGAGTTCTTTCTCTTCATCCTCGGGCGAGACGACCTGGATCTTGTAACCCAGTTCGGCGCCGAGTGCCATGAAGGTGTCTTCGTCCAGCGACTGCGTCGCGTTGGCCATCTCACCGAGGTGGAACAACACAGTGACCAGGCTTGCCGGGTTTGCATCGATCTTGTCGGCGAAATCGCTCAGCGAGGCACCGCGACGAACGCGCACCACGGTCGTGCCGTCACCATGCGGAACGCTGACCCCACCGATGGTGGGCGCCTGCATCTGCTCGAATTCCTGACGCTTGGCACGCTTGGACTTGCGTCCACGAACCTTGCCGCTACCGCGACCGAAAGCACCGGGTGCAGCGCCGCGAGCTGGACCACGACCGCCACCGGGACGCCCTGCGAAACCACCGGGACGAGCGGGGCCACCAGTGCCACCACCGGGGCCACCGCGACCTCCTCCGGCACGTGCCGGACGCTCACCCGGACGAGCGGCTGCCGCACGGTCGGGCATCATCCCCGGGTTGGGGCGTGCTCCACCGGGACCGCCGCCGGGACCGATCGGACGACCGCCTGCAGCTGGGGGGCGGGGTGCACCCGGACGAGGACCTGCCGCGCCACCGGCGCCGCGGGCGCTGGCCGGCCGGGGCATTCCCTGGCTGGGAGCGAACGGGTTGTTGCCGGGACGCGCGCTGCCGCCACCCTGGCCGCCGGTGCGCATGCCCTGGCTGGGAGCGAACGGATTATTTCCCGGTCGCGGCCCTGCCGGGCGAGGAGCGGACGGCCTCGTTGCCGGAGCATCACTGCGGGCAGCTGGCGCCTGAACCTCAGGAGTCGGCGCAACCGGAGCACTGGGCGCCGGTGCGACAACAGCGGGAGCTACCGGGGCTGGCGTAACCGGGGCCTCGGGAGCGGACGGACCGGGCTTGGCACCGGTGGGTCGCGCAGGACCAGGCGTCGGGCCGGGAGTTACCCCTGCCGGACGAGCCGGGGCAGCCTTTGCGGGCGCCGGCGTGGTTGCCGGCGCTGGTGCGGCCTGCGCTTCGGCTGCCACCGGTGCAGGCGTCGCTGCTTTCGGGGCAACCGGCCCAGGGACGGCTGCGGCACCTGGCTTGACGCCGGGCTTCGGAGCACTGGGGGCTGCCGTCTTCTCCGCGACCGGTGCACCCGCGCCGGGCGGGGGATTTTCTTTGATCTTGCGCACGACCGGCGCTTCGATGGTCGAGCTGGCGCTCTTGACGAACTCGCCCTGCTCTTTGAGGTAGGTGAGTAATTCCTTGCTTTGCATTCCAAGCTCTTTTGCGAGCTCGTGAACTCGGACCTTTGCCACGCTTCTCCAATTCGGATGTGCGACGGTCCGGGCAGCAACCGGAATTACCCGGGCAACACAGACCGTCAGTTAGTGAACGCTCATTACTGAGAACTCATCGGGTGCTCATAGCGATAAACTCAGCTTTCGGTGTTGTCATGCCGCACAGGGCGGCTCGTTGTTTCGTGTGGTGCAGGCCGGTCAAGGCCTCTGGAGCTGACGCGTAACGCCTCTATCTCCAGCACAGCAGCAGTGGGCACCGGCAGAGCCCGGTGCAAACCGCGTCGCTGTACTGCTTTGTCGAGACAATCAGCAGTGGGATGCAGCCAAGCTCCTCGGCCCGGATACCTACCTCGCTCGTTGGGGACGACGTTCCAACTGCCGTCCACAGCGGTCGCGGCGACCCGCAACAACTCCGACCGATCGGCGCGCTTGCGACACCCCACACAGGTGCGCATTCCCTTGTGAGGCATGCGACCTGCAGTGGAACGACGCGAACGTCTCCGTTCGACCATCGCTGAGTCTAACGCAGCTGACCGGATGGGCCATCCGGCGTGTCAGGGGCGGCGTCGTCGCTGGCAGAACCCGATGATTCGGACATCGCCTCAGCCTGGGTGTCGGACCGGATGTCGATACGCCACCCGGTCAGCTTGGCTGCGAGTCGGGCGTTCTGCCCTTCTTTGCCGATGGCCAGACTCAACTGGAAGTCCGGCACGACGACCCGCGCAGCGCGGGCCCGCTCATCAACGATCTGGACGGTCTGGACCCGCGAAGGCGACAGCGCGGAGGCGATGAAGTCCCTGGGATCGCGAGCGAAGTCGACGATGTCGATCTTCTCCCCGTGCAGTTCGGTCATCACAGCCCGGACCCTGGACCCCATGGGTCCGATGCAGGCACCCTTCGCATTCAGCCCGGGAACGGTGGAATGCACTGCGACTTTGCTACGGTGGCCTGCCTCTCGAGCCAGCGCGGCGATCTCGACGCTTCCGTCGGCGATCTCGGGGACTTCGAGGGCGAACAGCTTGCGGACCAGGTTCGGATGGGTACGTGACAGCCCGATCGAGGGGCCTTTGAAGCCGCGCTTCACGCTGACGACATAGCAGCGCAGCCGTTCTCCGTGCACGTACCGCTCTCCCGGGACCTGTTCGGCCATCGGCAGGAGACCCTCGATCGATCCGAAGTCGACATGCACGTTGCGCGGGTCGCCGGACTGCTGAATCACACCGGACATGATGTCTCCCTCACGGCCGCGGAAATCGCCGAGGATGGCCTCGTCCTCGACGTCGCGCATCCGCTGGACGATCACCTGACGGGCTGCGGCTGCGGCAATCCGGCCGAAGTCGGTGGGTGTGTCGTCGAACTCCGGCCCCGACTCGCGGCGGACCGGCGCCTCGTCACCGTCCTGCGGCGCGACGGGTGGCAGGTCCTCGCGGACCATCACGGTGACCCGGCCGCTGGCTCGGTCCAACTGCACCCGGGCAGTGCGGTAGCTGCCGTCGATCCGGTGATAGGCCGCGAGCATCGCCTGCTCGATGGCCGGCACAATGACGTCCATCGGGATCTCGCGCTCGCGCTCCAGCGACCGCAGCGCGGCCATGTCGATATCCATCAGTCCAGCTCCTCGGTTTCGGTGATGTCTTCATCGGCCAGCACCGCATCGGGCCGGTTGAACTCGAGTTCGACTCGTGCGCGCACCGACTCGGCGTACCCGAAGGCACGTGGGCTTCCGGAGTCGGTTTCGTCCACGAGGTCGAAGGTGTCCGGGCCGGCGCCGATCAACCGCCCCTTGACCTGCTCATCGTCAGTGGTCGTCACCGTGATCAGCCGTCCGACGTTACGGCGAAAGTGCAGTGGCGTGGTGAGCGGCCGGTCGGTGCCGGGTGAACTCACCTCAAGGACGTACGGGGCCTCGCCCATCGCATCAGACTCATCGAGCGCGTCGCTGACCGAGCGGGTGAGGTTCCCGACCTCGTCGAGACTCAGCGATTGAACTGGTGACTCGCGGTCGGCGTCGTCCACGGCTGCGTCCCGATCGACGAGCACTCGCACCAGCCGACGCTTGCCTGCGGGTGTGACGGTAATGCCCTCCAGGGTCATGCCTTGGGCGGCGATCACAGGAGTGAGCACGGCCTCGATGCGCCCCGTTCGCTCGCTCGGCCGGTTGTTGCCACCCGGATGGTTCATGGAAGGCCGCCTCCTGTGTTTTGTTGTGTGCCGTGAAGGACGAACGTTACCCGCAGCGCGTCACCCCGGTCACCTCACAGACCTGACGCAGTCAGGCCCCGCCGCCGCAGAACCAGACGTTCCAGAGGCGCGAATACAGCGATCTCGACGACCACACCGACCAGCAGAATGAAAACGATGGCGCTGAGCACGGTGGGCATGTCGGAGTCCTGTGACCCGATATTGAGCAGCCCGCCGAGGCCGGTACCGAGCTTGGTCGAGGTTGCGACCAGTTCGGCAGCCATCAGCGACCGCCAGGCGAACGACCATCCCTGCTTCAGCCCGGTCAGATAAGTCGGCAGGGCAGCGGGCAGGAGAACCGACCGCATCAGTTCCAAGCGGCCGGCTCCGAGCACCTTTCCCGCCTCGCGCAACAACGGCGGTGTCTGGTCGAACCCGCCCATCAGACCGTTGGCGATCGAGGGCACCGACCCGAGCAGGACGACGGCGTCGATCAGGGCCGGGCCGCCCTGGAAGATGACCAGCGCAAAAGGTACCCACGCAACGGACGGCAGCGACTGCATCGCCGATAACAGGGGACGGAATCCCTTTCGCAGCCAGGTGTATTGGCTGATCAGGGCGCCCAGTATGGTGCCGATGACGACCGACACCACATAGCCGAGCAGGCCGCGGTGGACACTCACCCAGATGGCACTCCACGCCGTACCGCCACCCACCAGACCCCACATGTTCAAGGCAACCATCGCAGGGGTGGGAACGATGTAGGTCGGCTTGAACTGCATCCAGCACACCACCTGCCAGAACAGAATCAGACCGGCCACCACCGCCAGGGGCGCGAGCAAGGCCACTGCATCCGGCCGACGCCGCGTGGTCGCCGCCGGAGCCTCGAGGGCATGGAGTCCCCCGGCGAGCTCCGTCAACTTCGACGGGTCGACCCGCTCAACCGTGGGCATGCCGTCCGATCTCTTCTCGCAACGCCTGAGTGATCTCGGCGGTCAGGGCAGGTATCGCATCCGCCAACACATCCCGGGTGTCCCAGACCGACAGAACCCGACCGGGGTGAGAGGACAACAACACGATTCGCTGACCTAGCAACACCGCTTCGCGCACGTTGTGTGTGACGAACACCACCGATAGAGAGTCCCGGCGCCAGATGTCGAGCAGCTCTTCATGCAACAGGTCACGGGTAATGGCATCCAGCGCTGCGAACGGCTCATCCATCAGCAACACCCGGGCCCCCTGCGCGAGGCTTCGCGCCAGAGCGATCCGCTGCCGCTGACCGCCGGAAAGCTCGTGCACCCGCCGTCGCGCAACTCCGCCGAGGCGCACCGTGGTCAACAGATCTGCAGTCCGCTCAGCTCGCCGAGAGCGCGGCACCCCGGCCAGCCGAAGCGCCAGGTGCAGGTTGCCCTGAACCGTGAGCCACGGCATCAGCGCCGATTCCTGAAACATCAGCGCCGGCTGCCCACCGGTCACTTGAACCTCGCCGCTGGTGGGACAGTCCAGACCGGCGAGCAATCGCAGCAGGGTGCTCTTGCCGCACCCGGACGCGCCAAGGACGGTCACGAACTCGCCAGTTGCGACCTCCAGATCGATGCCGTCGAGGACAAGGACGGGTTCTCTGGCGCTCCCGAACGTTTTGCGCACTCCGCTCACCCGGACTGCAAGTTCTGGCTCAGCACCCGTCAGTGGCGCTGCTTCCTTCGTCGTCGTGGTCATGAGGACCCTTCCTCGACACCGAGCCCACCGTCGGAGACGGCCGGCAACTGCTGTGCCCGCAACACCGCGTTGAGCGGTCGCAGGTCGTAGATCCCGAACAGGTCAGCGTCCTTCTCGAGCAATCCCACCTCGACCGCGTGCGCCGCAGCGATCTTCAGGGAGGCGGCATAGGGGTCCCAGCCGACGTTCACGTTCCGTAGAGCGCTCGTGACGACGGACGCCGGGAGTGCCTTGCCCGTCAGGTCACGCAGGTCGGCGCGAAGTGTGCGGGCGGCCGCGGCGGGATCTGCACGGATGGATCGCGTCGCCGCAACCTGAGCCTTGAGAAGTGCGCTGACAGTCTGCGGGTGCTTCCTGAGGTAGCTGTCGGACACCACGAGGTTGGTCGTCGTGTAGTCACCCCCGGGCCACTGTGTCCGTTCGTCGACCAGTATCTTCGCGCCGGCCTGTTGCTGGAGACGGGATACCCAGGGCTCTGGCAACCACGCCCCGTCGATGCGTCCCTGCCGAAAGAGGGTGAGCGTCTGCGCGCTGCTCTGCGAGACCACGTCGACCGACCCTGGCCCGCCGTTGGTGAAGTCGAGGGCGTGTTGCTTGAGAAAGTACTTGAGAGCAACGTCCTGAGTGCCGCCTCGTTGGGGGTCGGCGACCGTCTTACCGGCGAGCTGCCCCGCACTGGTGATGGACGGCCTGACGACGAGCGCGGTGCCGCCCGACACCCCACCGGCGACGACTCGGACCGCCTGGCCGCCGCTACGAACGTAGGCGTTGATCGCCGGACTCGGGCCGATGTACGCCGCGTCGACCGCACCGGACAACAACGCCTGAACCGCCGTGGGCCCTGAGGTGTAGATCGTCGTGGTCAACCTGGCGGGGCCGAGCGCACGTGCGTAGCTACCGTCGGCGACCCCGATGACAGCGGGTGCGTGGGTGACGTTGGCGAAGTAGCCGAGGTTCAGGTTCACGGCAGCACGCGGCGGACGCGAGGAGTTGTTCGATCCACCGCACGCAGTCAGGCCGAGAACCGCCGCCGCCGCCGCGACTGCTGCGGCGGTGCCGCCGGCGCACGCTCGGCGCGTTGCGAAGGTCCTGGGCATAGAAGTCCTCTGGGCAAGGGTGTTCCGGCTGGTCGAGCGATGCAGGTGTGTGCTGGTCAACAGGCGAGGGCGCCGAGGTCAGCCCCGGCCATACATGCCGCGAGCGTCGAACCGGTGGCCGGGTCGATCATCAGGAACGAACCGGTGGTCCGCAGTCTGCGGTACTCATCCAGAGCGACGTCCTCGGCGAGCTGCACTGTGCAACGCCCGATGTCGTTCAGCGCCAACGGCAGCGAAGACCGGACCCACTGCAGCTCATCGACATCCCAGAGGTCGGTGACCGGTCCGAGCATCGCCCGGACAGTCTTGGTACCGGCCTTCACCAGTACCCGCTGACGCCCAACGGACGAGGTGTCGCACAACCAGGTCACGACCGCGTCGACGGATCGGGTCGCAGCCATCGGCTCGTCGGTGGTCAATACCTCACCACGGGCGATGTCCAGTTCGTCGGCGAGCCGGATCGTGACCGACTCGCCTGCTGTTGCCGCGGGCACCGGCCCGACCGGAGTGTCGATAGCCACCCCGACCGACGCGGCG
>JBBPZD010000123.1:0-10110 GCA_038199265.1 Actinomycetales bacterium
CTCCGCTTCACCCATAGGTCCGGCCCCGACACGACTTCCGCGAATTGCACTGCCACCGGCCACGATAGGACTCCTAGCTGAATCGAGCGACGAGACCCAGACCGACGATGGCCAGAATCCAGAACGACCCACCGATGACAGTGAGTCGGTTGAGGTTTTTCTCGGCAACAGAGGATCCGCCCAGACTGGAGGACACCCCACCGCCGAACATGTCCGACATTCCGCTGCCCTGGCCTTTGTGCAACAGGATCAGCAGGACGAGCAGAACACTGGTCAACAAGACGAGAATCTGCAGAGCGATACGGACGATATCCACGTGCTTGGAACTCACCTTCGATGAAGCGGAAACTCGCACAGATCAGCGCGCAGCCTTATTTTACACTCCGAGTGACAACGGGCTGGGCGACTCCTTGATCCGTGGTGTCAGGCCCCGCCGACGTGTGCTTGATAGCGGCAGATGGACGCGAACTCAGCGACATCGATCGACGCACCACCGACCAAAGCACCATCGACATCAGGCTGACTCATGATCGCTGCGACGTTGCCCGACTTCACCGAACCGCCGTACAGCACTCGAACGACGGCGGCAACCTCTGCTGAGTACAGCTGCGCCAGTCGCTCGCGGATCGCAGCACAGACCTCTTGCGCATCCTGTGGCGTGGCTACCTCGCCAGTGCCGATCGCCCAGACGGGCTCGTAGGCAATAACGATCGAACTGACCTGCTCACCGCTTAGACCCTGGAGTGCTACGTCGAGCTGACCGATCACGTGAGAGACCTGGTGTGCTGCTTTGCGGACCTCGAGCTGCTCTCCCACACACAACAAAGGGACTACGCCGTGCTTGAAAGCTGCAGCGACCTTCGCTGCCACCAGTACGTCGTCCTCATGGTGGTATTCGCGTCGCTCGCTGTGCCCGACCACGGCATAGGAGCAGCCGAGCTTGGCCAGGAACGCTCCGGAGATCTCACCGGTATACGCCCCGGAATCATGAGCGGAGACATCCTGCGCACCGAACTTCAGCTTCAGCTTGTCTCCCTCGATCAGTGTCTGCACCGAACGGATGTCAGTGAAGGGTGGGATGACCGCAACCTCCACCGCAGCGAAGTCGTGCCGCTTGTCACGCAGTGTCCAGTCGAGCTTCTGCAGTAGAACAGTTGCCTGCTGGTGGTCCAGGTTCATCTTCCAGTTGCCCGCGATGAGGGGGACGCGACTGGACGTGGTTGCTTTCGTGGCGTCAGACATGCTCAGTCCTCCAGAACTGCCAGACCGGGCAGCGTCTTGCCTTCCAGATACTCCAGGCTCGCTCCACCCCCGGTGGAAATGTGGGAGAAGTCGGAGTCGGCGAAACCGCCGTGTCGCACCGCTGCGGCAGAGTCACCGCCGCCGACGACCGTAAAAGTGCCGGCCGCAGTCGCATCGACAAGAGCCTGAGCCAAGGTCTGGGTACCGGCCGCGAACGGCTGCATCTCGAACGCACCCATCGGACCGTTCCAGAACACCGTCTTTGCGCCGGCGACCTTGCGGGCGAACAACTGCGCCGATTCGGGACCGATGTCCAGACCCATCCGGTCAGCTGGGATCGAACCGGCTGCCACCACGTCGTGATCGGCGTCGGCGGCGAAGGAGTCTGCAGCGACGATGTCGACCGGAAGCACGATGTCGACACCTCGATTCTCGGCTGTGGCCAGGTATCCCTTCACCCGGTCGATCTGGTCTTCTTCGAGCAGGGAGTTGCCTACCTCGTAACCCTGCGCGGCCAGGAAGGTAAAGACCATTCCGCCGCCGATCAGCAAGATGTCGGCCTTGTCGAGTAGGTTTTCGATGACGCCCAGCTTGTCGGACACCTTCGCACCCCCGAGCGCTACCGCATACGGACGAACCGGCTGGGTCAGCCGCTGCAGGACTGCGACTTCCTGTTCGATCAGCCCGCCCGCAGCCTGCGGAAGTCGCTCGGCTACGTCGTAGACACTGGCCTGCTCGCGGTGTACGACTCCGAAGCCATCGCTGACGAACACATCAGCGAGCGCTGCCAGTCGATCTGCGAATTCTGCTCGCTCATCGGCAGATTTGGCTGTCTCACCGGGGTTGAAACGGAGGTTTTCCAGCATCGCCACCTGGCCGTCCTGCAGCGCGCTCACCGTTTCTTGCGCCGACGGCCCCACGGTGTCCTGCGCCAGCGGCACAGGAGCACCGAGCAACTCAGACAACCGCGCAGCGGCCGGGGCCAAGGAGTACTTGGCCTCAGGAGCACCCTTGGGCCGACCCAGGTGGGCACACACGATGACGCGTGCACCCGCCTGGGACAGTCGTTGGATCGTGGGCACCGAGGCTCGGACCCGACCGTCGTCGGTGATCCTGCCGTCTTTGTCCAGCGGTACGTTCAGGTCGCTTCGAAGCAGGACCTTTTTGCCCCGCAGGTCACCCAGGTCCTCGATGGTGCGCATCTGCTCAGAGACTCTCGCCCACGAGCACGGTCAGGTCGACGAGGCGGTTTGAGTAGCCCCACTCGTTGTCATACCAGCCGACGACCTTGACCTGGTTTCCCAAGACCTTGGTCAGACCGGAGTCGAAGATGCACGAGCTCGGATCGGTGACGATGTCGCTGGAGACGATCGGCGCATCCGTGTACTTCAGGAAGCGGCCGTCCGACGCTTTCTTGACGGCGGCGTTGACCTCTTCGACGCTGGTCTCGCGACCGGCTTCGAAGGTGAGGTCGGTCGCTGATCCGGTGGGGGTCGGGACGCGCAGCGCGAAACCGTCCAGCTTGCCCTTCAGTTCCGGCAGCACCAGACCGATGGCCTTGGCCGCACCAGTGGAGGTCGGCACGATGTTCACGGCTGCGGCGCGGGCGCGACGCAGGTCCTTGTGCGGACCGTCCTGCAGGTTCTGGTCAGCGGTGTACGCGTGGATCGTGGTCATCAGGCCCTTGACGATCCCGAACTCGTCGTTCAGGGCCTTGGCCAAGGGCGCCAGGCAGTTCGTGGTGCAGGACGCGTTGGAGATGACGTGGTGATTGGCGGGATCGTAGTCGCCGTCGTTGACGCCCATCACGATCGTGATGTCCTCGTTGGAGGCCGGAGCAGACACGATGACCTTTTTCGCTCCGCCCGCGATGTGAGCCTTGGCCTTGGTGGCGTCGGTGAACAGACCGGTGGACTCGATCACGATGTCCGCGCCGAGGTCGCCCCATGGCAACGCGGCCGGGTCGCGTTCAGCGAACGCCTTGAACGATTTACCACTGACAGTGATCTCGTCCTCCGAAGCCGTCACCTCACCGTCGAAGACACCGAGGATGGTGTCGTACTTCAACAGGTGTGCGAGGGTCGCATTGCTTGTCAGGTCGTTGACCCCGACAATCTCGATGTCTGCGCCAGAAGCGATGACAGCACGAAAGAAGTTGCGGCCGATGCGGCCAAAACCATTGATACCTACCCGGACAGTCACGATCGACTCATTCCTTCTGGTGGACGATGAACAGGTCAAACTCTTGGTGAATCATTGGCCTCGGGGGCCTAGGCCAACCTTGACCATATGGGATAACCGCCCGGTACGCCGACTCTTCGGACGCTTCGTGAGACCGGGGCTCAGGTGTCCAACATGTCAGGCGTGAGGTTGGCATCGGTGCCAGGAATATCGCGATCTCCGGCGATCTTGTCGGCCATCGCCAACAACCGACGAATGCGACCCGCCACGGCATCTTTGGTCATCGGGGGCTGCGCCAGCTGACCCAGTTCTTCCAGGCTCGCCTGCTTGTGCTCCACCCGCAGCCGCCCTGCTTGCGCGAGGTGGTCGGGGACGTCAGGACCCAGAATTTCCATCGCGCGCTCGACGCGCGATCCGGCCGCGACTGCAGCTCGGGCTGACCTACGCAGGTTCGCGTCGTCGAAGTTCGCCAGGCGGTTGGCGGTCGCACGTACCTCGCGACGCATCCGGCGTTCCTCCCAGGCCAGTACCGCGTCGTGCGCACCCAGCCTGGTCAACATGGCTCCGATGGCGTCGCCATCTCGGATCACGACCCGATCGATCCCACGCACTTCACGTGCCTTGGCCGAGATACCCATTCGTCGCGCTGCACCGACGAGAGCCAGCGCTGCCTCGGGGCCCGGACAGGTGACCTCCATGGATGACGACCGACCGGGCTCAGTGAGCGCACCGTGCGCGAGGACGGCACCGCGCCACGCAGCCTCTGCATCGCAGACCGACCCGTTGACGACCCTCGGGGGTAACCCACGCACCGGACGACCACGGGAATCGATGAGGCCGGTCTGCCGGGCGAGGGCCTCGCCATCTCCGACCACGCGGACCACATAGCGGCTGCCGCGCTTGAGACCGCTGCCGCTCATGACCACTAGTTCAGATTTTTGTCCGTAGACCGACGAGATGTCCTGTCGCAGTCGGCGCGCAGTGGCCGCGGTGTCGAGTTCAGCCTCGATGACGACCTTGCCGCCGATGATGTGCAGCCCGCCGGCGAAGCGCAGCACTGCGGAGATCTCCGCCTTTCGGCAGCAGGTCTTGGTGACCGCGAATCGACTCAGCTCGTCTTTGACGGTGGCGGTCATCGCAGGCATGAGTGGCATTCTCGCACTGGCCACGCTTCACAATGACCGAACAGACCGGACGTTTCCTAGAACGCAGCCGTGTCGAGTACGTCTCGGTATGCAGCTGCCAGCCGCAGCGGATCGTGTGCAGCGGGCTTGTCGGTGTCGGCAACAGGCTCCCGCACGACGATTGCACCCAGCCTCGCCGCTACCTCGCTGAGCGCCTGTGCCTCATCGCCGTGTATCGAGGTGTCGGCCAGGACAACGTCCAGGTGCAGGTCGGGTGCATGAGCTGCGAGTACTTCGAGATAGTCCGCAGCACTGAAACCCTTGGTTTCGTCGTCGTGCTGAATCATGTTGAGGGTCAGAAGTTTGCGCGCTCGAGTGTGAACCAGTGCCTGGCAGAGATCCGGCACGAGCAGGTGCGGCATGACTGAGCTGAACCACGACCCCGGTCCCAAGATGACCCAGTCCGCTGTGTGAACGGCCTCGATGGCCGGCTGGCAGGCCCGAGGCGGATCGGGGTGCAGCCGCACACTCTGAACTCGGCCACGCGTGCTGGCCACCTCGACCTGACCGACGACGTCCGTCACCTCATCCGGATGCTCGGGGTCGGCGCCGAGCACGCTGGCCTCGATCCGCAGGGGCTCCGACGCCATCGGAAGGACCCGCCCGCGCGCTCCAAGCAGCCGCCCGACCAGATCCAGACCTTCGACGGGATCCCCCAGCAGGTCCCACAGTGACGCGATCAGCAGATTGCCCAGCGCATGCCCTCCGAGAGGCCCGTCCCCCGGATACCGGTGTTGCAGTGCATCGCGCCATTGCAAACCCCATTCAGAGGTGTCACACAGCGCCGCGAGGGCCATCCGTAGGTCACCTGGGGGAAGAATGCCGAATTCGTTGCGCAGTCGGCCGCTGGAACCGCCGTCGTCGGCGACCGTGACGATCGCGGTGATCTTGTCGGTGACCAGCTGCAGAGCCTGCAACGACGCCGCCAAGCCGTGGCCGCCACCGAGCGCTGCGACCGCAGGTCGTGGGGAACTCACTCGCGGCCCAGGTCGCGGTGAACGGTGACTGCGCGGGTGGAGTCGGCGCTGAGACGCGCGGCGAAAGCCTCGGTCATCGCGACCGATCGGTGCTTACCGCCTGTGCAGCCGATGGCCAGGGTGACGTAGCTGCGACCTTCGCGCCGGTACCCGTCGAACATGGGCTTCAGCATGTCCAGGGACCGTTCCAGGAACTCCGAGGCACCCTCTTGCGCCAACACGAACTGCGACACCACCTGGTCGCGTCCGGTGAAGGGTCGCAATTCAGGATTCCAGAACGGGTTGGGCAGGAACCGCATGTCGAAGACGATGTCGGCATCCAGCGGGATTCCGTACTTGAACCCGAACGACATGACCGTGACCCGCAGGTCAGGAGAGTTGTCCTCGCCCAACATCTCACGAACCTTGGTGCTGAGCTGGTGCACGTTGAGGCCGCTGGTGTCGATCAGCACGTCTGCTGTCGAACGAAGGTCGCGCAGCGCCTCCCGCTCGGCCACGATGCCGTCCAGCAGCCTGCCCTCTCCCTGCAGCGGATGCGGACGTCGGACAGATTCGAATCGTCGGACCAGTGCTTCGTCGGTCGCGTCCATGAAGACGACGATCGGTCTGTAGCCGCCGGCCCTCAACCGGTCCAGGCCGTCACGGAAATCGGCGAAGAAGGTACGGCTGCGGATGTCGACGACCGCACACAATCGGCGTTCTGCGTCTTTATCGGTGCCGTCGGCACGGCGCTCGGTCCCCTGTTCCAGCAAAGCCGCCATCGACACCAGCAGCTGTGGGGGCAGGTTGTCGATCACGTACCAGCCACGGTCCTCCATGACGTTGGCGGCAGTACTCCGGCCCGCGCCGGACATACCCGTGATCACCATGAGTTCGGAGGCACCCGAGTCCGGTGGGTTGCCCTGCTCGCTCATCGTGGACTCCTTCTGGTCATGGGGTTCATCAGTCGAGAACCTCACCGGTGGACAGGTTGACAGCGGGCACAGCGTCCCCATCCTCTCGCAATCGTTCGTGAATGCTCTGCGCCAGGGCCGCCCCGATGCCCTTCACGGTGGCGATCTCCTCGGCCGGAGCGGCTCGTACCTTCTTCACCGAACCGAACTGCTTGAGCAACGCTTTGCGACGGGTGTCTCCGAGACCGGGGATCCCGTCCAGCGCCGAGGTGGTCATGGCCTTCGATCGCCGTTCGCGGTGGAAGGTGATGGCAAACCGATGCGCTTCGTCGCGCACCCGTTGCAGAAGGTAGAGGCCCTCGCTCGTGCGCGGCAGGATGACGGGGAAGTCGTCCTCTGCTACCCACACCTCCTCAAGCCGCTTGGCCAGGCCGACCACCGCCACGTCGTCGATGCCCAGCCTTTCCAACGCTCGAACAGCAGCGTTCACCTGCGGTTTCCCGCCATCGACGACCACCAGTTGCGGTGGGTAGGCGAATCGCCTCGGCCTGCCGGTGGACTCGTCGATGGGGCCGGAAACCTGGGGTGTCGGACCGGTGCTCAGCGAGCCCTCGAAGTCGACGTCACCGTGCGCCTGAAGCGTTCCATCCCTGTCGTTGAGGTAGCGCTTGAACCTGCGGGTCAGCACTTCGTCCATAGCCGCGGTGTCGTCCATCCGCAGCTCTGCGTCCGGATCGCCCTCGACCGGGGTCCCCCGCACAATGAACCGGCGGTACTCCCCCTTGCGGGGCAGCCCGTCCTCGAAGACCACCATCGAAGCAACCACATTTGTGCCCTGGATGTGGCTGATGTCAAAACACTCGATCCGCAGCGGAGCCTGCCCGAGGTCCAGACCTTCTTGCAGATCCTGCAACGCCTGGCTGCGCGCCGTGAGGTCCCCTGCACGCGCTACCTTGTGACGCGCCAACGCCTGGGTTGCGTTGCGTTGCACTGTCTCCATCAACGTCTTCTTGTCCCCGCGCTGCGGCACCCGCAGGTCGACGTTGGCCCCTCGCAACTTCTGCAGCCACTGGGCCATCGGCTCCGGATCAGGCGGCAGTACCGGCAACAGCACCTCGCGCGGCACGCCCTCGGCCGATTCGCCGCCGTAGACCTGCCCCAGCAGTCGCTCGATGACCTCGGTCAGACCCAGGTCACCCTCAGTCTGTTTGTCGACCACCCAACCGCGTTGGCCTCGCACCCGCCCCCCGCGCACGTGAAAGACCTGCACGGCAGCTTCGAGCTCATCGTCGCAGACCCCGAACACGTCGGCGTCTGTCGCATCGCCCAGCACTACTGCCGATTTCTCCAGGGCCTTCTCGAGGGCTCCGAGATCGTCTCTGCGTCGTGCAGCGGTCTCGAAGTCCATCTCGTTGCTGGCCCGTTTCATCTCCTGCTGCAGACGTTTCTGAAACCGAGCAGTGTTTCCGGCCATGAAGTCGCAGAAGTCCGACGCGATCTCGCGGTGTTCCTCCTCGGTCACCCGCCCGACACACGGCGCTGAGCACTTGTCGATGTAACCGAGCAGGCACGGACGACCCACCTGACCAGCGCGTTTGAACACGCCACTGCTGCAGGTGCGTACCGGGAACACCCGTAACAACTGATCGAGCGTCTCGCGGATGGCCCAGGCATGGGCGTAGGGGCCGAAGTACCGGTTGCCCTTGCGTTTGGCACCTCGCAGCACCTGCGCTCGTGGGTAGGACTCCCCCATCGTGACCGCCAGGTAGGGGTAGGACTTGTCGTCGCGGTACTTGACGTTGAATCGAGGATCGAACTCCTTGATCCAGGAGTACTCCAGCTGCAAGGCCTCGACCTCGTTGCGGACCACTGTCCACTCCACGCTGGCCCCGGTGGTGACCATCGTGCGAGTCCGCTGATGCAGCGCGCCGATGTCCTGGAAGTAGGAGGACAAACGACTGCGCAGCGACTTGGCCTTACCGACATAGATGACCCGGCCGTCCTTGTCACGAAACCGGTAGACGCCCGGATCGACAGGGATCTCGCCAGGTTTCGGACGGTAGGTCGATGGATCAGCCACGGGAGCAGCCTACGAACCGCCACCGACAACGATCAGGCAACGGTGAGGTTCGCCCCGTTCTTCGTCACTTTCTTGGCCGGGAGGGCCGTTTCGGCCGGACCGTTCTGCACTTTTCCGTCAGTGATGCTGAACTCACTGCCATGACACGGACAAACGATGGCTTTGCCGGTGATCTGACCCACGAGGCAGCCTTGATGTGTGCAGACGGCTGAGAATGCCTTGAATTCACCGGCTGTCGGCTGGGTCACGACGACTTTATCCTTGGCCAGTATCTTGCCCCCGCCGACCGGCACGTCCGCGACCGGAACAGTGATGCCACCCGACCCCCCCGCGCTGCTCTGGGCCGAAGAGGCTGGAGTCGAGCTCGGCGACCCACCGGCGCTTCCCGCCGGAGCAGCTGTGTCCGAGGTCGCAGATTCCGACCCGCAGGCGGTCAACCCGGCGAGGCCCACGCCGACGACAGCCGCCCCACCGAGCATTTTGCGCCGACCGACGAGTGCTGGCTTCGAAGGTAGGTGAGTTGTCGGTTCGCTTGAATTGTCATCCATCTGTCCATCATCACCCTCCGGGCTGTGGGTCGGATGAGCGCCCCCCGATGGCCACGCGGTCAACTGGCCGCCCGCGCACTGCGCGCGGGAGGTACCGCCTTCTTTCCGGTCTTGGCTGCGGACTTGGTGCGGGAGCGAGCCGTGGACGGTCGCGCCGCAGCGTCGTGTTTGGCGAGCAACGGCGCGAGGAACCGGCCCGTGTGGCTTTCCTGAACTGTGGAGATCTGCTCGGGGGTTCCCACGGCTACAACCTCACCGCCTCCGTTGCCACCTTCGGGGCCCATGTCGATAACCCAGTCGGCAGACTTGATCACGTCGAGGTTGTGCTCGATGACGATCACGGTGTTGCCCTTGTCGACCAGGCCCTGCAGCACCTTCAGCAACTTGCGGATGTCTTCGAAGTGCAAGCCGGTGGTGGGCTCGTCCAACACGTAGATGGTGCGGCCGGTCGAACGTTTCTGGAGCTCTGAGGCGAGCTTTACGCGCTGGGCTTCCCCGCCGGACAACGTCGTCGCGGGCTGCCCGAGACGCACGTACCCGAGACCGACGTCGACGAGTGTCGACATATGCCGGGCAATCGCAGGCACCGAGGCGAAGAACTCCTTCGCCTCTTCGATAGGCATGTCGAGCACCTCGGCGATCGATTTGCCCTTGAACTTCACCTCGAGCGTCTCGCGGTTGTAGCGCGCGCCGTGGCAGACCTCGCACGGGACGTAGACGTCCGGCAGGAAGTTCATCTCGATCTTCAGGGTGCCGTCACCGCTGCACGCCTCGCAGCGTCCGCCCTTGACGTTGAAGGAGAACCGCCCCGGCAGATATCCGCGGACCTTGGCCTGCTGGGTCTGCGCGAAGAGCTTTCGAACGTGGTCGAAGACACCGGTATAGGTTGCCGCGTTGCTGCGAGGGGTGCGACCGATCGGGCTCTGGTCAACGTGCACGACCTTGTCGAGCTGATCGAGGCCCTCGACGGTGCGGTGCCGACCGGGTCCGTGCCGCGCCCCGTGC
>JBBPZD010000124.1:0-8663 GCA_038199265.1 Actinomycetales bacterium
GACCTGTGGTGACCCCCCGACGGCGCGCCCCGCGATTTTGCGGGGGGCGCGCTGCTGGTGTAACCGTGCGCCGTTGGGGCGCTGCACGCCGTGAGGGACGATGGAGCAGTGGACGAATTAGAGACACAGCTGGCCGCAGCAGGGCTTGAACCGCGCGTCGATTCGCTCACCCGTTCGCTGTACACCTCCGATGCATCGCTCTACCGGGTAGAGCCTCGGGCCGTCGTCTTCCCGCGTGACGCCGCCCAGGTGCGAGCGGCGTATGACATTGCGCGTGACCTCGGTGTGCCGCTCACGACCCGTGGCGCGGGCACCTCGATCGCCGGGAATTCCATCGGCGCAGGGGTGGTGCTCGACTTCTCGCGGCACCTCAACAAGATCGTCTCGATCGACCCGGAGGCCCAGACCGCAGTGGTGCAGCCCGGTGTCGTGCAGAACGATCTGCAAGTGGCCGCAGCGAAGCACGGTCTGAGATTCGGCCCGGACCCCTCCACCTCAAGCCGGTGCACGATCGGCGGCATGCTCGGCAACAACGCCTGCGGCTCGCGCACCCTGGGGTACGGGCGCACCGTCGACAACGTCGCCGGGTTGCGTGGATTCTGGGGCACCGGCGAAGATTTCGAATTGACCAGCGGAGTGCGCGCGACGGGCCCGGTGCCGGAGGCCTTGACGACGCTGGGCGGGCAGCACCTGGAGTTGATCCGGACCTCGTTCGCACGGTTCGGTCGCCAGGTGTCCGGATATGCGATGGAGCACCTGCTACCCGAACGCAACATAGATCTCGCCCGGTTCGTCGTCGGGTCCGAGGGCACTCTTGCCGTCATCACCGAGGCGACCGTCAAGCTGGTGCGCGACCCGGCAGTACGGGTGATGGTGGTGCTCGGCTACCCGGACATAGCGGCTGCAGGCGACGCCTCACCCGCCGTCCTCACCCACCGCCCGACCGCCTGCGAGGGGTTCGACGAGCGGCTGCTCGATGTACTGCACAGCCGTGGCGGCAGCTCGCCGCCGCTGCCCACTGGTCCGGCGTGGTTGTTCACCGAGGTCTCCGGTGAAGACGCCGACGAGGTCTTCGGGCGAGCACAGTCGCTGGCCGCCGATCCCTCGCTCCGGGCGCACTCCTCCCGCATCGTCACCGACAACGGGCAAGCTGCGTTGTTGTGGCGTATCCGTGCCGACGGCGCCGGCTTGGCGGGTCGCTCCCCGCCGGCAAACCAGCCTGGCCCGGTTGGGAAGACGCCGCCGTGCCACCGCACCGCCTGGGCGACTATCTGCGCGATTTCGAGAAGCTGGTGCAGAGGCACGGGTTGTCCAGTGCGCCGTACGGTCACTTCGGCGACGGCTGCATGCACGTGCGGCTCGACATCCCCATCGATGCGCCGGGCAGCCCTGGCGCGTTACGGACCTTCATGGTGGACGCCGCGAAACTCGTTGCCACCTATGGCGGTTCGCTGTCCGGCGAGCACGGTGACGGACGGGCACGCAGTGAGCTTCTGCCGTTGATGTACTCCCCCGAGGTCATCGATCTCTTCGGCGCCGCCAAACGCATCTGCGATCCGGAGAACCTGCTCAACCCCGGGGTGCTCGTCGACCCGTCACCGCTGGATGCCGACCTGCGGTTCCCCGCGCGCAAGACGCCTGCTCCGCTCGCGTTCTCCTTGACCTCCGATGGTGGCGACTTCAGCCAAGCCGTGCACCGCTGCACCGGGGTCGGAAAATGCCGGGCCGACAACACGGCGAGCGGCGGTGTCATGTGCCTGTCCTACCTCGCGACCCGCGAGGAGAAGGACTCCACCCGCGGCCGGGCACGGGTGCTACAGGAGATGCTGAACGGTTCGGTCGTCAAGGGCGGCTGGCGCTCCCCGGAGGTACACGACGCACTCGATCTGTGCCTGTCGTGCAAGGGCTGCGCATCGGACTGCCCGACCGGAATCGACATGGCCTCCTACAAGGCTGAGGTACTGCACCAGTCGTACAAAGGACGTCTGCGACCGGTAACGCACTACGTGCTGGGCCAGCTGCCGCGCTGGGTACACGCCGGGTCGAAGGTGCCGAGAGTAGCGAATGCCGCACTGCGCCTCGGCGATCGGCTGCCGTTCGCCAAGTCTGCGATGGGCGTCGACTCGCGGCGCAGCATCCCCGCCATCGCACCCGACCCGTTCCGCAGCTGGGCCCGCGATCACGGCCTGCGACCGTTCGACGCCGCTACCAGCACCGGTCATGAGGTCGTCCTGCTGGTCGACACCTTCACCGACAACTTCTCACCTAATGTCGGCGAGGCCATGGTCGCTGTGCTGCACGACGCCGGGTACACGCCTGTGCTGCCGACCGCGTCCGGATGCTGCGGGCTCACCTGGATCTCCACCGGTCAACTCGACGGCGCCCGCAAACAGTTGGAGAAGACTATCGCCGGGCTGCTTCCTGCCGCTCGTGCTGGGGTTCCGATCGTCGGCATAGAACCGTCCTGCACCGCAGTACTTCGCCATGACGCGGCCGAGTTGGTGCCGACCGACGATGCCCGCGCCGTCCGCGACGCGACGGTCACGTTGGCCGAGCTGCTGGCCCGCACGCCGGACTGGTCGCCGCCGTCGCTGGCCGACGTCCGCGTCATCGCACAACCGCACTGCCACCACCACGCGGTGATGAGCTGGGCGGCCGACGCAGCGCTTCTGACGAAAGCGGGGGCAGATGTCCAACGCCTCGGCGGGTGCTGCGGATTGGCGGGGAATTTCGGAGTCGAGAAAGGGCACTACGACGTATCGGTCGCAATCGCCGAGCAGCAGTTACTGCCGGCGGTACGCGCCGCTGCGCCAGGCGATGTGGTGCTCGCCGACGGATTCTCGTGCCGCACCCAGCTGGACGATTTACTTGGCTCGCTGCCAGACGGCACGTCGCGGGGCACTCACCTCGCCGAACTTCTGGCCGCTCATCTCGTCAGCTGATTCGGCCGACGTTGGCTTACCAGCGCGCCCGACGCAGCGCGTTGGTTCCGCCAACCGCGCCTAGCCCCAGACGAGCGCCCGCGCCGGGTCGTGCAGCAGAGCGGCGATGTCAGCGAGGAAGCGCGATCCGAGGTCGCCGTCGATCAACCGGTGGTCGAAGGACAACGACAACTGCGTCACCTGCCGGGGAACAATCGTGTCGACACCTTCTGAACCGGTCACCACCCACGGCATCGTGCGGACAGCGCCGAAGCACAGGATCGCTGCCTCACCCGGATTGATGATCGGGGTTCCGGTGTCGACACCGAAGACGCCCACGTTGGTAATCGTGATGGTGCCGCCCGACATATCCGCAGGTGACGTGCGGCCCTCACGGGCGGTCGCGGTCAACTGGCCGATCGCCTCCGCAAGGTCGCGCATCGACATGGCATCGGCGTCCTTGACGTTCGGCACGACCAATCCGCGCGGGGTTGCAGCAGCTATACCCAGGTTGACGTAGCTCTTCGTGACGATCTCGGCAGACCCGTCGTCGCTGTCCTGCCACGTTGCATTGACACCGGGATTGCGACGAATAGCCAGGCACAAGGCCTTGGACAGCACCGTCAACGGCGTTACCTTCAAACCCTTGAACTCTCGGTCAGTGCGCAATTGCTCGACCAGATCCATCGTCGCGGTGATGTCGACCGTCACGAACTCGGTGACGTGCGGCGCTGTGAACGCCGACGAACGCATCGCGTCAGCGGTGAGCTTGCGGACACCCTTGACCGGCGTTCTGGTTTCGCGCTCACCGGACGCCCGCTGCACGGGCGAGGGCGCAGACGGTGCCGTCTCCGAAGTAGTTGCGCCCCGCGACTGCCCCGCCAGATACTGCTCGACGTCCGACCGCGAGACGATGCCCGAGTCGGCGCTGGCGGTTACCTGCGAGAGGTCGACACCGCGGTCTTTGGCGAATTTACGAACCGGCGGTTTGGCGAGCGGTTTCGATGACGACGGCGGCCCCGACGATGGCGTCGCGCGCTCTACCGGGCGCGCCGTGATCTCAGGCTCGGGCGGGACTGGAGGTGGGGGTGGGGGTGGGGGTGCGACCGACGACTGCGCGGGTGCACTTCTACGCGCGCGCCGGGCAGTGGGCGCAGGCGCCGAGCCGTAACCGACCAGATTCGAGGTGCGCTCCTGTCCTGCCTCGCCACCACCGGAGTCGCCACTCTCCTCGGGGGCCGCGGCAGTTGGCGTGGTCACCTCATCCGGGTCGGTGGTTGCCGCGCCGGCAACTTCGACCGCAATGATCGCGGTACCAACCTCGACGGTGTCGCCTTCTTGAACGAGCAGTTCCTTGATGGTGCCCGCCCACGGAATCGGCAGCTCCACCAACGATTTCGCGGTCTCGATCTCGACAACGACGTCGTTGGTAGCGACCTCGTCACCCACCTTCACCTTCCAGGTGACGATGTCGGCTTCGACCAGTCCCTCGCCCGGATCAGGAAGTTTGAACATCTGCAGAGTCATGCAAGAACCCCTATGCGCTGTGGATGAGCGAGTGATCAGTACGCGAGCGAGCGGTCTACGGCGTCGAGGATGCGGTCGAGCCCAGGTAGGAACTCTTCTTCGAACCGGCTGGGCGGGTAGGGGATGTTGTATCCGCCGACCCGCAGCACCGGCGCTTCGAGGTAGTGGAAGCACTCCTGCTGGATCTCGGCCGCGAGCTCGGCCCCCATGCCGAGGAAGGTGCTCGCTTCATGCACCACGATCGCTCGCCCGGTGTCCTTCACGACCCGGTTGATCGTGTCGGTGTCCAGCGGCGACAGTGAACGCAGGTCGACGACCTGCAACGAGATCCCGTCCTGCTCGGCAGCAGCCGCAGCCTGCAGACAGGTCTTGACCATCGGACCGTAGGTCAACAAGCTAACCTGGCTGCCTTCGCGGACGACTCGGGCATCGTGCAGCCCCGGTCGTGCATCGACGTCAGCATCGAGGTCGACTTCCGCGCGTTCGTGGTAGCGACGCTTCGGCTCGAAGAACATCACCGGATCGTCGCTCTCGATCGCCTGCTGGATCATCCAGTACGCGTCGGCGGGATCTGAACACACCACGACCCTCAAGCCGGCGGTGTGGGCGAAGTACGCCTCGTTGGACTCACTGTGGTGCTCGACCGCGCCGATTCCACCGCCGAAGGGCACCCGGATCACGATCGGCAACCGCAATGCTCCGCGTGATCGCGCCGGCATCTTGGCCAGCTGAGCCACGATCTGGTCGAACGCGGGGTAGATGAATCCCTCGAACTGAATCTCGACCACGGGTCGGTAGCCGCGCAGCGCCAGCCCGATCGCCGACCCGACGATGCCGGACTCGGCCAACGGGGTGTCTACGACGCGGTCTTCGCCGAAGTCCTTCTGCAGACCCTCGGTGATCCGGAAGACTCCGCCGAGCTTCCCGACGTCCTCGCCCATCAGCAACACCTTGGGGTCGTTCTCCATCGCAGCTCGCAGGCCGGCGTTCAGCCCCTTGGCCAGGCTCATCTTCTGCAGTGCCATCAGTTGCCGCCCTCCTGCTCGAAGCCCGCCTGATACTCCAAGAACGTTGCTTTCTCGCGATCGATGACGGGGTGCGGATCGACGTAGATGTTGTCGAACATGTGCGACTGCTCCGGCTCGGGCATCTCGTGACACAGCTTGCGGATGCGCACCGCGAGCTCGTCAGCCTCCTTCTCGACGCCATCGAAGAACTCCTCGTCGGCGTACCCCTTCTGGGTGATGAACCCGCGCATCCGCTTGATCGGGTCCTTCTCGCGCCAGATGTCGACCTCAGCCGCCGAGCGGTACTTGGTCGGGTCATCGGAGGTGGTGTGCGCGCCGAGCCGGTAGGTGAACGCCTCGATCAAGGTCGGTCCCTGGCCGTTGCGGGCATTCTCCAGCGCCACCTTGGTGACGGCGTAGACGGCGAGCACGTCGTTGCCGTCGACTCGCACGCCGGGGAAGCCGAAGCCGAGCGCCCGCTGGTAGGGCGGAACCCGGAACTGCTTGTAGTTCGGTTCGGAGATCGCCCACTGATTGTTCTGCACGAAGAACACGACCGGTGCGTTCGCTACTCCGGCGAAGACCATCGCCTCGTTGAAGTCCCCCTGGGCAGTGCCACCGTCACCGGTGAACGCCATCACGGCGGTGTCGCGCTCCGGATCGCCGGTGCCGACCGCACCATCGCGTTGCACTCCCATCGCGTAGCCGGTGGCGTGCAGCATCTGATTGCCGATGACGATCGCGTACAGGTGGAAGTTGGTCTCCTTCGGTGACCAACCGCCGTGGTCGACCCCACGGAAGAGCGCCAGCAGCTGCTCGGGTTTGATACCCCGGCACCAGGCGACACCGTGTTCGCGGTATCCGGGAAAGGCGTAATCCTGCGGTTTCATCGCTCGCCCAGCCCCGACCTGCGCGGCCTCCTGACCCAGCAGAGAGGGCCAGAGCCCCAACTCGCCCTGACGCTGCAACGCGTGGCCCTCGGCGTCCAAGCGGCGCACGAGCACCAGATCGCGGTACATGGAACGGGCGTCCGCCGGTTCGAGCGCCTCGACGATCGGCGCGTAGGGGGTGTTGGCTTCGGTCCGCTCCAGGCGGGTACCCTCGCCATCGACGAACTGGACCATGTCGGGCCCACCATCGGTGATGTCCTGTTGCATCTCGTGCCCCACAGTTTCGTGGTGTCGCACGACACTGCTGGTGTCGGTCACGCTCGCTCCTGTTCACTGCGGCATTGGTGGTGCCGGTGGTCGGTCAGCTCTTCACCGTCACCCAGGATCGCCGGGCGACAGTGAACGACGCACACAAAGTGGCGCCAGTCACATCTCGCACACTACCGCGCAAGCAGGTCTTCGCTGCCCAGCGAGGCGGGGACCCGCAGAATGCTGCTGAACGCCAGACCGAGCAAGGCGCCGAGGCCTGCCGCGATCACCGGCACCGCGTACCCGGCATGTGGGCCGACGTTCTCCACGACGATGCCGCCGAGAGAGGACCCGGCGGCAATACCGATGATCATTGCCGTCGAGATCAGCGCGAGTGACTCGGTGACCTGATTGGCCGGAACCAGCGAGCTGCCCAGCTTGATCGTCACGATCAGGGTCGGCGCTGTGGCGACCCCCGCCAACGTGAGCGCCAGCGCCAGGAACGGCACGCTGTGCACGGACAACACGGGCAGTTCCAACACGCACATCAGGAGCGCGCCGATCCACAGCGCACGGTGCAACGGGATGGCGTTGTCGCGGATGCCGTACAACACCGCTGCTATCGCGGACGCCAGTGCGTAGAGCGCCAGGACGAACCCCGCCGCGCCCGGGTGGCCCAGGTCGGCTGTCGTGGCGATGGTGACGATCTCGTTGGCGCCGAAGATGCCGCCGATCATCAGGGCGACGCCGCAGACGACGACGACCCCGGGCCGCCGCAGCACACTGCTGGTCTCCTTGTGGGTCACCTGATCGACGGGGGGTTCACTGTCGGTGCGGGCCAGGAAGATCAGGCTGCCGACCATGAACAGAACAGACGCAGCGATGAGGCCCGCCTCCGGCAACACCGTCGTCGCGAGCACGACCGCGAGCGCCGGCCCGCCCACGAACGTCAGCTCGTCGATCACCTGCTCCAACGACATTGCAGAGTGCAACATCGTCTTCCTGTCCGACAACAGGTAGGCCCAGCGGGCACGACTCAGATTGCCCGTTGTGCCGGTCACCGCCGACATCGAATAGGTGAGGAAGAGAGTCCAGGTGGGTGCGCCGAGGATCGACACGATGACCGTCGCGGCTGTCCAGGAGGTTGACCAGGCGACGAGCGGCAAAGTGACCCGGCGCTGACCGTAGCGGTCGACCAAGCGGCCGATCAGAGCGCCGGAGATCGCGAGCACCACGAGCGCACCGGCTGAAACAGCACCGGCGAGAGCGTAGGAGTCACGTCTGCTGGCCACCATGGCGACCACCGCAACGCCGAACATCGCGCCGCCGAGCCGCTCGATCGCCGAACCGACCATGAACTGCCGCGCTCCTGGGACACGCAGGACGTCGGCGTACCCCGTCTTCGCCATGGAATCAGCCGGTCATCGGTCGCGGAATGCGGCAGCGACCTGGATCAAGGCGTCGTTCGCCTCTCCCTCAGCGATGGTGGCGCGTACTCCGTCTCCGGGGAACGGGCGAACGGTCAAACCGGCCTCGTCGGCTGCCTGCGCGAAGGCCATCGCGTCGTCACCCACCGGGAACCAGACGAAGTTCGCCTGTGTGACCGGCAGCTGCCAGCCCTGTTCGGCCAGTGCATGCACCACCCGGTCGCGTTCAACGACCAGCGCATCGACACGTTCGAAAAGTTCAGCGGAGGCATCGAGGCTGGCGACAGCCGCGCGTTGAGCGATCTCACTGACCCCGAACGGGGTGGCCGCCTTGCGCAGTGCCTCGGCGATCCTGGGCACCGCGACGGCATACCCGACCCGCAGACCTGCCAGGCCGTACGCCTTGGAGAAGGTGCGCAACACTGCCACGTTGGGGTGTGCGGCCGCGGCGTCCAGCCCGCGAACTGCGTCCTGATCGCGACCGAACTCCAGGTACGCCTCGTCGACGACGACCAGCACCGTCGGGGGAACCCGAGCCAGAAAATCCTCGAGTTCGGCGGCCCCGACGGCGGGACCGGTGGGGTTGTTCGGGGTGCACACCAGAACCAGTCGGGTGCGGTCGTTGATCGCCTCCGCCATCGC
>JBBPZD010000125.1:0-6142 GCA_038199265.1 Actinomycetales bacterium
CAGGACCAGACCGCCGACCGCGGGGCGCAGCCATTCGGGCCCGCGCCAGACCCAGTCGCACACATCCTCGATGGCGTACAGCACACGGGAGAACGCGACCCCGACCAACCCGGCGACCAGCCCTAGCAGCGCGAACAGCGGGTACTGCACGAGGTGGTCGACACGCAGCGTCCGCAGGGCCAGGAACGGGTCGTCGCCCAGGATCGTCCGCCCGATCACGCTGGCGGTGACCGAGGACAGCACCACCATCCCGAACGACTCGGCCGCCCATTGGCGCAGGATCAGCTCCATCGCGAAGAACACCCCGGCGAGCGGGGCATTGAAGGTCGCGGCGATACCGCCGGCCGCGCCGCACGCCACCAGCAGCTTGATGCGGCGCTCATCGAGGCGGACCAGCTGCCCGAGGGTGGAGCCCAGCGCGGAGCCGATCTGCACGATTGGGCCCTCGCGCCCGACCGAGCCGCCCCCGCCGATGCACAGCGCCGAGGCAAGCGCCTTGACGACGGCGACCTGGGGGCGGATGCGGCCGCCGTTGCGGGCAACTGCGACCATCACCTCCGGCACGCCATGCCCGCGGGCCTCACGGGCGAATCGGTAGACCAGCGGCCCGTACAGGATCCCGGCCGCAACCGGTGCCAGCAGGACGAACCAGTGGCCCAACCCCGGCAGGTGCGGGTTCGCGGCATGGCCGCGCCCGGCGTAGTCCGCGTAGCCGGTGAATAGCCGCGTCAAGGCCTCGATCATGTAGCGGAATACCACCGCGCCCAGTCCGGCGCCGACCCCGACCAGCACCGCAAGACTGAGCAACTCGACCCGTTCCGACCGCAGCCGGGTCATCCGGGACAAGCCACCCAATGTCGATATCACGCTTGCAGTATGCAACAATTAGCGTATGCAAGGAAATCGGGGGGCCCAGGAGATGACCTCGCACCGGGCGCAGCCCGACGCGGCCTCCCTCGATGCGGCCGTCGACGCCGTGCTGTCCTCCTCGCGCGCACTGGTCGCGGTGTCCGCCCGCTCGATCGCCGAGGCCGCGGCGGTGACGCTGCCCCAGTTCCGGATGCTGGTCGTGCTGTCTGCGGCCCCGTCCAACCTCAGTGCGCTCGCGGGCGCCCTCGATGACCTGTCTGGTTCGCGGCGCGGCGCACTGTGGCAGGCCGCCGACGCGACCTCGGTCAAACAGGGCCAGCTCGACATCAACGTGCCCTACCAACCACCGCTGCTACCGGAACTGACGCTGGGCGAACTGCTGATCCACGATCTGCAGGCCACCGGCATCAGCCCCGAAGATCACCCCATGCAGCACAGCCGGGCTGCGATGCGCGAGCGCGGCGTACTGCGGACCCGCGACCTGCTGACTGTGGAGTCCGGGCGGCGGATCGAGGTGGCCGGGGTGGTGACCCACCGGCAGCGACCCGCAACCGCCAGCGGCATCACCTTCCTCAACCTGGAGGACGAGACCGGCCTGGTCAACGTCATCTGTAGCCGAGGGGTCTGGCATCGCTATCGCGTGGTGGCAAGGGCGGCGCCCGCGATGATCATTCGCGGCATCCTGGAGCGGTCGCCGGAGAACATCGTCAACATCGTCGCGGACAGGATCGAGAAATTGCCGATCACCGTCGAACTGGCCTCCCGCGACTTCCGATGACCTCCACACCACCCATCAGTCGGTTCCCAGGAAACTCCCAATACCCGTGTTTGCACTGTTAGATTCGGCGCCAGGTGGCCAACTGGCCCCGGTGAAAGGGGTTTTCAGATGTCACTCAGTGGTGACCTGCTGCGGCGCAAGCCGATCGCGAAGGTAGACGAAGAATCCGGCGACGGGGGTCTGGCCCGCACCATCGGGGTCTTCCAATTGACCATGTTCGGGGTCGGGGCCACCATCGGCACCGGTATTTTCTTCATCATGTCCGAGGCCGTTCCGGTCGCCGGACCAGCGGTGATCTTCTCGTTCGTCATCGCCGGTGTCGTCGCGGGGTTGACGGCGGTCTGCTACGCCGAACTGGCGAGCGCCGTACCGGTCTCAGGTTCGTCCTACTCCTACGCCTACGCCACTCTCGGCGAGCTGCCGGCAATGGTGGTCGCCGCCTGTCTGTTACTGGAGTACGGCGTGTCCTCGGCCGCCGTTGCGGTGGGCTGGTCGCAGTACGTCAACGAGCTACTGAAGAACTTCTTCGGCTTCAAACTGCCGCAGGCGATCTCCCAGGCACCAGACGCCGGGGGGTTCATCAACCTGCCCGCCGTCGTGCTCATCGCTCTGTGTGCGCTTCTGCTGCTGCGCGGCACCAGTGAGTCTGCCCGCGCTAACACCATCATGGTGTTGATCAAGCTGGCGGTACTGAGCATGTTCATCGTGGTCGCCTTCTTCGGCTGGACCTCCAACAACTTCGCCAACTTCGCGCCATTCGGAGTGGGCGGGGTCACTACGGCCGCCGGCATCATCTTCTTCTCCTACATCGGTCTCGATGCGGTCTCCACCGCAGGTGAAGAGGTCAAGAACCCGAGCCGAACCATGCCGCTGGCCATCATCAGCGCACTGATCATCGTCACGACGGTCTACCTACTCGTTGCGCTGGCCGCGATCGGCGCGCAGGCAACAGGCAAATTCAAAGGTCAGGAAGCCGGCCTGTCCGCGATTCTGAAGGCCGTCACGGGATCATCCTTGCCGGCCACGATCCTGGCTGCCGGAGCGGTGATCTCCATCTTCAGCGTCACCCTGGTGACCATCTACGGTCAGACCCGGATTCTGTTCGCGATGTCCCGCGATGGAATGGTCCCCGCGATTTTGAGCCGGGTGAACCGCCGCACCCTCACCCCGGTTCCCAACACGATCATGGTGGCCTGCATCATCGGCCTGCTGGCCGGATTGCTGCCCATCAGTTTCCTCGCCGAAATGACGAGTATCGGCACCCTCATCGCTTTCATCGTCGTATCCGTCGGCGTTATCATCCTGCGGCAGCGTGAACCGGACTTGAAGCGCGGCTTCAAGGTGCCGGGTTACCCGGTGACCCCGATCCTGGCGATCCTCGGCTGCCTCTGGATCATCACCAGCCTGCGCCTGGTGACCATTCAGGTCTTCGTCGGGTGGTCCGCAGTGGTCCTGGTCTGGTACTTCACCTATGGCCTCAAGCACTCCAAGTTGCGAGGAAAATCGTCGCCGGCAGCACCTGCCTCGCAGGACGAGTCATGACCCTGGTGGTCGGTTGCCCGTTGGACGGGTCGTCCGCCGGGCCTATGCGTTTGGCAGTGATGCTGGCCCGTTCCGCCGGCGAAGATCTGGTGGTCGCTGCGGTTGTCTCCGAGCCGTGGACTCCGGGTATGGCCCGGGTCGACTCGGAGTACCAGAAATTTTTGAACGACAGCGCAGATGCCGCCTTGGAACAGGCGCGGACTGAACTGCCAGGCGACGTCACTGCGACCTTCACCCGGCACCATGCCCGCTCAGCGTCCGCCGGCCTGCTCGAGGTCGCCGACGTACGTGACGCCCGCCTGATAGTTCTCGGCTCCTCGACGTCCGGCATGCTAGGGCGCGTCGCGCTCGGTGGTGTCAGCGACCGCCTGCTGCACAGCTCTCATCGGCTGGTGGCCCTGGCTCCCCGTGGATTCCACTGTGACACCGGCCGAGTTACCCGCATCACTGCCGCATTCGGTGGAGGAGACCCCACCGAGGATCTGGTGCTGGCCGCCGCAGCTCAGGCGACCGAGGTCGATGCTTCACTGCGTCTCGCGTCGTTTGCAGTTCGCCCGCGATCCATCATCAGCGCGGGCATCGGCAGCCGAGGTGAAGATGGCGTGATCAACGAGTGGATGCTGGGTATGGAGCGGCTGGCGCGCGACACCATAACGAAGGTCTCGCAGTTGCCGCAACCACCAGTACTGGAATCTTCGCAGGTCGGCCACGGCACGACGTGGGAGCAGGCGATGAACGACGTCGAGTGGATTGACGGTGAGGTCCTCGTGCTCGGATCCAGTAATCACGGCCCGTTGGCGAAGGTGTTCCTCGGGGCCCGTGCCTCCAAGATCATCCGTCACTCCCCGGTGCCGGTAGTGCTCGTACCCAAAGGCCGACGAGCCGAACGGACGGGTCGCGAGTGAGCGCCTAGGCTTTTGACGGTGGATCCACCCCCTCGTTCCGGAGCAGACCGCGGCCTGTCTTTCGACCTCATCCCATCTGCCCACCGGTCAGCGCAGGCCGCAGCCGAGCGGGCTGGCATCGTGGTGCGCGCAGTAGAGGACATGGCCGACCTACGCTCGGTGTCGTGGCTGCTCGCTGCTGTGTGGGGTCGCACCCCGGAAGGGGTGCCCGTCCACAGCGAGGTGATGCGCAGCCTGGTGCATGCCGGGGGCTGTACGACAGCTGCCTTTGATCACGACGGCGAGTTGGTCGGCGGGGCGGTTCTGTCGCCGGGTGGACAACCGGGTTCGACGTACTCGCTCATCGCTGCCGCAGCCCCGGGTAGTGCCGACCGTGGCATCGGATACGCCGTGAAGCTGGCCCAGCGAGCGTGGGCATTGGAGCGTGGCACAACAGTCATGACATGGACGTTCGACCCACTCGTCGGGCGCAACGCTCGATTCAACCTCGCCAAGCTAGGCGCCCAAGCCAGCGAGTACGACGTGAATTTCTACGGCCAGATGGACGATGATCTCAACGGCCTGGACGAGGCCGACCGGTTGGCGGCCACCTGGGTGCTCGACTCACCCCAGGCCGTTGCAGCTGCAGAGGGCACCGCCGCCGATCCCACCGGGCCTGCGACAGACGCCGAAATCCTGACCGTCGGACCCGATCAGGAGTCGATGGTGCTGCGGGACGGGGCCGGCCTGTGGATCGCAGTCCCCCGGGACATCGTGGAACTGCGTGTACGCGAACCAGATCAAGCCCGCGCATGGCGCTCGGCGACAAGGGACGCCTTCCTCTCAGCGTTCGGGGACGGCCTCGTCGCCACCCACGTCACGCGCCAGGGTTACTACTTACTCACCCCTGGAGGTAGGCAATGAAGATCGAACTCATCGAAGTGCGCCATGTGCGCATCCCACTCGTGGTCCCGTTCCGAACCTCGTTCGGCACGTCCTACGACAAGGACACCTTCCTCGTGCGGGTCGTCACCGCAGACGCCGAAGGCTGGGCCGAGTGCGGCGCGGAACCCGATCCGTTGTACAGCGAGGAGTTCCTCGCCGGTTGCGAGCTGGTGCTCGCTGATCATCTGGTGCCGAGAGTGCTGGCTCTCGGCCCGGCCCTCGGGGCCGAACGCGTGCAGTCGGCGGTGGCGCCGGTCAAGGGCAACCCGATGGCCAAACACGTTCTGGAGACGGCCATCCTCGACGCGGAACTCAAGTCGCTCGATCTGTCGTTCGGGCGGTATCTCGGCGCGGTCCACGACCGAGTGCCGGCCGGTGTCTCGGTCGGGATCATGGACTCGGTTCCCGAGCTGTTGGACGCCATCGACGGTTATCTGGCTGAGGGTTACAAGCGCATCAAACTCAAGATCGAGCCCGGCTGGGACATCGAGCCGGTGCGGGCGGCACGCGAGAAATACGGCGACGGACTGGTGCTGCAAGTCGACGCCAACACCGCCTACACGCTCAGCGATGCCCGCCACCTCGCTCGCCTCGATGAGTTCGACCTGTTGTTGATCGAGCAGCCCCTCGCGGAGGACGACCTGCGCGGACACGCCCAACTCGCCACCCAGATCGCGACCCCGGTCTGCCTGGATGAGTCGATTACCTCAGCGCGCAGCGCCGCCACGGCCATCGCCCTCGGCGCCTGCAGCGTGATCAACGTCAAACCCGCCCGGGTAGGGGGCTACTTCGAAGCCCGCCGCATCCACGATGTCGCCGCCGCGAACGGCATCCCGGTCTGGTGCGGAGGGATGCTCGAATGCGGGATCGGTCGGGCGCCCAACGTGGCGCTTGCCGCCCTACCTAACTTCGTGCTCCCCGGCGACACCTCGGCGTCGAGCCGCTACTTCGCCCAGGACGTCACCACCCCGTTCGAGCTCGAAGACGGTCACCTCGCGGTGCCCACCGGCCCCGGCATCGGCGTCGAGGTGCTGCACGACGTGCTGGATGAGATGACGGTCTCCAAGCGGGAGATCGCAATCTGACTCGACCTCGCTGAGTTGTGCAACTCGTTGCTCTCTAC
>JBBPZD010000126.1:0-12067 GCA_038199265.1 Actinomycetales bacterium
GACGCAGGTCAAGGTCACCGCGATCAACTCCTGACTCTGGTCTGGAGTAATCATCGTCTTCCCTCCGCAGCAGGAATCCTCCACACGTAAGGCTTGAGACATGGCACACAAGAAGGGCGCGTCGTCCTCAAAGAACGGCCGCGATTCCAATGCACAGCGACTTGGCGTGAAGCGCTTTGGCGGCCAGGTTGTCAGTGCTGGCGAAATCATCGTCCGCCAGCGCGGTACCCACTTCCACCCCGGTGTCGGGGTAGGCCGTGGCAAGGACGACACCTTGTTCGCACTGGTGCCGGGCGCGGTGCTGTTCGGCCAGAAGGGTGGTCGTAAGACCGTCAATATCGCGGCCGACCAGGCGCAAGAAGTCCCTGCCTGAGTTTTCTGTATCCGGCAAGAGCGGGGGTGGGTCCACGTCGGACCCATCCCCGCTGCTGTCATTCCATCGCTAAGAGCACATCCTAAGGAGCGCCCCAGTGGCTACCAATTTCGTCGATCGCGTGCAGTTGCACGTCGGCGCAGGCAGCGGTGGGCACGGTGTCGCCTCGGTCAAGCGTGAGAAGTTCAAGCCGCTCGGCGGACCGGACGGTGGCAACGGTGGTCGTGGCGGTGACGTCGTACTCGAGGTCGACCAACAGTCGACGACCTTGCTGGAGTATCACCGCAGTCCGCACCGGGTAGCCACGAACGGTAGGCCCGGCGCCGGCGATGAACGCAACGGCGCCGACGGCGATGACCTTGTGCTGCCCGTGCCGGAGGGCACGGTTGTCACGGACAGTGACGGCACGGTGCTGGTCGACCTGATCGGTATCGGCACCCGGTACATCATCGCGCGTGGCGGACGAGGCGGACTCGGGAACCGGTCCCTGGCCTCACCCCGTCGCAAGGCGCCAGGATTTGCGCTACTTGGTGAGCCGGGCGATTCCCTTGACATCGTGATGGAACTCAAGACGCTCGCCGACGTAGCCCTGATCGGCTTCCCGTCAGCTGGTAAGTCCAGCCTCGTGTCAGTGATGTCGGCCGCAAAGCCGAAAATTGCGGACTACCCCTTCACCACACTCGTCCCGAACCTCGGCGTGGTCACCGCCGGTTCGTTGCGTTACACGATCGCCGACGTTCCCGGGCTCATCCCGGGCGCCAGTCAGGGCAAAGGTCTCGGGCTGGAATTCCTGCGGCACGTAGAGCGCTGTTCCGTGCTGGCGCACGTCATCGACTGTGCCACCTTGGAACCGGGCCGTGATCCGATATCGGACCTGGACGCGATCGAGCACGAACTTTCCGAGTACGTCGCTGACGACACCCTCGGCGGCACTCCGCTGGCCGAGCGCACGCGAGTCGTCATCCTGAACAAGGCCGACGTACCGGACGCGCAGGAGCTCTCTGAGATGGTCCGCGCCGACCTCGAATCACGCGGTCTGCAGGTATTCATCGTCTCGGCAGTCGCACACGTCGGGCTGCGGGAGCTGAGCTTCGCACTCGCTGCACACGTTCAAGAGGCACGGCTAGCTGCGGCCCAAGTCGTGCCGCAACGGACCGTCCTGCGCCCGCGGGCGGTCGACGACTCCGGTTTCGTCGTGAAGCGCGAGAACACTCCCGACGGCGAGGTGTTCAAGATCGTCGGGGACCGACCGACGCGATGGGTCCGGCAGACAGATTTCGCCAACGACGAAGCAGTCGGCTATCTCGCCGACCGCTTGAACCGTCTGGGCGTCGAGGAGCAGCTCTTCAAGGCCGGTGCGGTGCCTGGGTCCACGGTCCTCATCGGTCCACCGGACAACGCCGTGGTGTTCGACTGGGAGCCGACGATGGCCGCAGGTGCTGAACTGCTCGGGGCGCGTGGCACCGACCTGCGCCTGGACGAGCCGGCACGGCCTACTCGTTCTGAGCGCCGCGACCAGTTCCACGCTCGCAAAGACGGCCAGCGGGAGGCCCGGGACGAGATGGATGCAGAACGACGCGCCGAGGTGTGGACCCATCGGGACCCGGTCGAGGTGACCGAGTCCGACGCCGCAGACGACGATGACAGCTGAGCACCAGCAAGAACTTCGGGATCGGATCGGCGCTGCGGCGCCGTTGGTCGTCAAGATCGGGTCAAGCTCGCTGACCGACCCCGCTGGGCGGCTGGACGTCACGGCGCTCACAAAGCTCGTGGACGCATTGGCTGCCCATCGCACCAGGGGGCATGCAGTGGTTTTGGTGTCCTCGGGTGCGATTGCCGCAGGGATGGGTCCCCTGCAGCTGCCGAACCGGCCGGTTGATCTACCGACCCAACAGGCTGCGGCCAGCGTCGGGCAGGGAGTTCTGCTCGCTGCGTACACGGCTGCGTTCGCGGTCCACGATCTCGTCGTCGGGCAGGTGCTGCTCACCGCCGACGATGTGACACGCCGCGGCCACTATCTGAATGCCCGGCACACCTTGGAACGATTGTTGGCCCTCGGGGTGGTGCCGGTCGTGAATGAGAACGACACCGTCGCAACCCAGGAGATCAGGTTCGGCGACAACGACCGCCTCGCTGCGTTGGTCGCTCAACTGATCGACGCCCACGGTCTGTTGCTGCTGTCCGATGTCGATGCGCTCTACGACGGCCCCCCGACCTCTGCCGCCAGCACGCGGGTGCACTTCGTGGAATCACCGGATGCCCTCGTGGGCTTGGACATCGGCGAGTCGGCCTCCGGTATAGGCACGGGCGGGATGGTGACCAAGGTCGAAGCAGCCATGATCGCGACTTCGGCAGGCGTCCCGACGTTGCTCACCTCGGCGCAGCATGCAGCTGATGCGCTGAGTGGCAGACCCGTCGGAACGGTTTTCGCGCCCACGCGCCAGCGGGGTCGAGCGCGACGTATCTGGTTGGAGCATGCGACCCGCCCGCTCGGTCGGTTGGTGCTGGACGACGGCGCGGTTTCAGCCGTGACCGAACGGCGCAAATCACTACTTCCTGCTGGCATCGAAGCAGTAGAGGGAACCTTCAGCACCGGTGACGCCGTTGACATCGTGGATCCTAGGGGTCAGGTAGTGGCGCGCGGACTGGTGAACTACGACTCCCGTGAACTACCGGCTCTGCTGGGTCGAGGCACGAAAGATCTGGCTCGTGAGCTGGGTCCGGCCTACGAACGAGAAGTGATCCACCGCGACGACCTCGTGGTCCTGAGTAGGAGACAGCGATGAGCGGCACTGATCCATGGTCTGCGCGCCCTGACCTGCCGCCGGGGGAGGAGCCGCCGTCGCCGGTGCATTCGCGCGCACACACAGAGCCTGGCGAAGTGGTCCCGCCCGAAGAAGACGCTGAGCGTGAGTGGTGGGATGACCCTCGGATGCCGTGGACCGGTAAACCCGGCCGCAAGGACCTCTGGTGCTGGTCCTGCATCGCCTTCCTCGGAATCTACGGTCTCGCAACGCTGCCACTGCGAGCCTGGTTGTTGGGGCTCAATACCTACGCGCTGGCGGCGTTCAGCGGGTCTAACATCGCGATGGTCGACATAGGTGCCGGCCTGCGGGTCGGGGACGAGCCGTGGTGGTGGGCGGGTCTGCTGATGGGTGCCCTGACCTCGATCAAGTTCGACTGGATCTTCTGGTGGGCCGGCCGGTTGTGGGGGCACGGCATCATCGAGGTCGTTGCCGGGCGCTCCAAGTTCGCCGCGCGCACAGCGGCCGGTGCCGAGAAACTGGCGAAGAAGTTCGGGGGGCCGGCGGTGTTCCTCATCTATTTCATCCCGTTCTTCCCGTCCGCGGTGGTGTACGCATTCGCGGGTGACGTGGGTATGCGCCTGCGCAAGTTCCTGCTGATCGATTTTGCGGGTGCACTGGTCTACCGGGGCATCTGGATGTATGCCGGGTACGAGATCGGCGCCCCGGCGAAAGACTTCGTCAAGACCTTGGCCCGGTACAGCAGCTACCTCACCTACGCCGCGATCGCGATCGTCGTGGTTGTGTCCATCGTGCGTGGGCAGCGAGCGCGCGCAGTCTGAGACGTAGTGGTGCGCCCGCCTAGGATCGGGAGCATGACGACCGCGGAGCTACTCACTGTTGATGCCCAGGTCCTGGCCGTGGCCACGCGGGCGCGGGCGGCTTCCAAGACGCTCGCCCTGCTCGCACGTGCCGAGAAGGATGCGGCGTTGTTGGTCCTCGCCGACGCCATCGTGGAGGCAACCGCGTCGGTAGTGGAGGCCAACGACGCCGATGTGCGTCGTGGCGCCCAGAGCGGGATGTCACCCAGCCTGCAGGACCGCCTGCGGTTGACTCCCGCACGGGTAGCGGGCATCGCATCAGCCCTGCGCGACCTCGCACGACTGGCTGACCCGGTCGGTGAGGTCGTGCGCGGATCGACGTTGGCCAACGGGCTGCAAATTCGGCAGCTACGCGTGCCGATGGGCGTGGTGGGGATGATCTACGAGGCCCGGCCCAACGTGACCGTCGACGCTGCCGGCCTGGGTCTGAAGAGTGGCAACGCGATGATTCTGCGCGGTGGCTCTGCAGCTTCGCACAGCAACGCGGTTCTGGTGGCGACGATGCGCGCGGCGCTCGAACGGTGCCATCTGCCCGCTGATGCCGTCCAACTGCTGAACGGCGACCGAAGTGAAGTGACCGCGCTCATCACGGCCCGCGGGTTCGTGGATCTGGTGATACCGCGTGGGGGCGCCGATCTCATCCAGACGGTAGTGCTCGGAGCGACCGTGCCGGTGATCGAGACCGGCATCGGCAACTGCCACATCTACCTCGACTCCGAGGCCGACGTCACTATGGCCAGCGCGATCGCGATGAACGCAAAAACTCAACGACCGAGCGTGTGCAATGCGGCCGAATCGCTCCTGGTGCACCGCGACATTGCCGATCGCGCGCTACCGGGGCTCCTGAGCGCCCTGCACGAGGCCGGTGTGGTACTCGACCTCGACTTGTCGGCGGCGAAGTACGCAACACGTGCGGGCATCCCGTTCACGCCCGTCACCGAGCAGGCCTGGGCGGCCGAGTTCCACGGGTTGCAGATGAGCGTCGGAGTCGTTGATTCTCTTGAAGCTGCGATCGCCCATATCGACAGGTACGGCACGGGCCATACCGAGGTCATCGTCACCCAGAACCGGTCCCGGTCGCGGCGTTTCGTCGCCGAAGTCGATGCAGCAGTGGTGATGGTCAATGCTTCCAGTCGGTTCACCGACGGAGCCGAGTTCGGTTTCGGTGCAGAAATCGGAATATCCACTCAAAAATTGCACGCACGGGGTCCGATGGCCCTGCAGGAACTGACGAGCACCAAATGGATCGTCGAAGGCGATGGTCAGGTGCGACGCTAGGAGGATGTTCCTCGCAGGGGCAGCGAGATATCGACGTCGGTTGAGTTGCCAGGCGTTACTGCTTCCTCGAGTGAGTCGTAAGCAACGTAGTAGGTCGGTCGACCCTGCAGACCTGAATGGATTCGTCCGACGTATTCCCCCAGGATCCCTAGGCAGAGCAGCTGAATCCCCGCGAAACCCGCCACTATCACGACCGTCGAGGGCCAGCCCGAGACCGTGTTGCCTGACAGCTTCTGGACGATCGCGTAGATCAACATCGCAAAAGCCAGCACGAAACCACCGAGGCCGAACCAGGTCGCAAAGCGTAGAGGTGCCTGCGAGAAGCCGAAGATGGAGTCGGCGGTGAGTCGGAGCATCTTGATCAATGGGTACTTCGAGCTTCCGGCCGCGCGCCCCTCTCGGCGATACCCCACCGACGCGGACGGGAATCCGAAGGTCGGTACTGCGAGCCGGATGACCCGACCGTGGATCGGCAGCGCGTTGATCGCATCGACAGTCGCCCGCGACATCATCCGGAAGTCGCCGGCGTCCACGGGGGCATCGACACCCGAGAGCCGACGCATCGTGGTGTAGAACAGCCTGGCTGACCCACGTTTGAACGCAGTGTCAGTGCTGCGGTCGGTCCGGACGCCGTAGATGACATCCACGCGTTCGCGTCGGCCAACCTCGAGCATTTCAGCGATGACCTCTGGCGGGTCCTGGAGGTCGGCGTCGATGGTGACGACCCAGTTACCTCGTGCGGCCACCAGCCCGGCTGAGATCGCAGCCTGATGGCCGGCGTTGCTGCGCAACCGCACCACGCGCAACTGGGGCCAGGAGCGCATGAGGCCCTGCAGTGTCGCAGCGGTCAGATCCCTCGAGCCGTCGTCGACCGTCACGACTTCGTAGACGACGTCCAATCGGTCCAACAGCGGGCGCAGGCGGGCAACGAAGAGAGGTAACACTGCTTCTTCGTTGTACACCGGGACGACGATCGACAACTCAACACTCATGGCGCGGCCAGAGTAATCGCCTCGGCTGCGGATTCTGTGCAGCCACCAGCTAGGATTCCGTTATGAAATCCGCGCTCGTCTCCTTCGTGACGGACGACTCCGTGCCCAAGCTCGAAGAATCTCATCTCCCGATGCCGCACATCGCGTACGGCCTTCTCGCGTTGGGTGTCTTTTTTGCGCTGCTGGGCTTGCTGTGGTCGTTCCGCAATACCGCTGGCAGACCGCGTCCGCAGGCGGGTCGCAAGAGCGGACACTGACCATCCGGCTCGGTGTCATGGGTGGCACCTTCGACCCCATCCACCACGGACACCTGGTCGCTGCCAGCGAGGTCCAGGCGCTGCTCGGCCTCGATGAGGTCGTGTTTGTGCCGACAGGGAAGCCGTGGCAGAAAGCCGACCAGCGAGTCACTCCTGCCGAACATCGCTATTTGATGACCGTGATCGCAACGGCGTCGAACCCCAGATTCACTGTCAGTCGGGTCGACATAGACCGGGGTGGCCTCACGTACACCCTCGACACGTTGAAGGATCTGCAGCGACAGCGTCCCGACGCCGAGTTGTTCTTCATCACCGGCGCCGATGCCCTGTCGCAGATCCTCTCGTGGCACGGCGTGGACCAGATGTGGGACATGGCTCAGTTCATCGGCGTGACCCGTCCGGGGCACGTGCTCTCTGACGCAGGGCTACCCGAAAAACGGGTGACACTGCAGGAGATCCCGGCGATGGCCATCAGTTCCACCGATTGCCGCAGGCGCGTGCAATCGGGTCAGCCCGTCTGGTACCTCGTACCTGACGGCGTAGTGCAGTACATCGGTAAGTACAACCTTTACCGGCCTGGCGCCGGTGGAATCGGAGATGACTGAGTGGCTGCCACCGAGCGTGCCGTCGACCTGGCCAGGGCGGCAGCAGCCGCTGCCGACGACAAATTGGCGACCTCGGTCATCGCTATCGACGTCAGCGACCAGCTGGCGCTGACCGACATCTTCGTGGTGGCGGCGGCCAGCAACGAGCGACAGATTGCAGGCATCGTCGACGGCGTCCTGGAACGCCTGCACACCATGGGTGTCAAGCCCCTGCGCCGCGAGGGACAACGCGAGGACCGGTGGGTGCTGCTGGACTTCGGCGACATCGTGGTCCATGTGCAACACGAAGAAGAGCGTGAGTTCTACGCGCTCGACCGGTTGTGGCGTGACTGCCCGGTGATAGAGCTTGCTGGATGACGTCTGCCGTCGGCTCGCAGCGGCCTGCGCCACGTCGAATGATCGTCTTGCGGCACGGTCAGACCACTTACAACGCTGCGGGCATCTGGCAGGGGCACCTGGACGCTCCGCTGTCCGACCTAGGTCATCAACAGGCAGTTGATGCGGCAACGGCGTTGGCTCAGTATGACCTCGACATCATCTATGCCTCCGACCTCGAGCGGGCGGCACACACTGCGAGAGCCTTGGGTGATGCGGTAGGAATGGCCCCGATCTATGACGTCAGGTTGCGCGAGATAGACATCGGGGAGTGGTCGGGTATGACCACGGAGCAGGTCACCGAGCAGTTTCCCGATGAGCAAGACGCAATCGCTCGTGGGGAAGACCTGCGGCGTGGCCGCACGGGCGAGTCCGTAACGGACGTAGCTGACCGCGTCGCACCGTTCCTGGACGACGTTCTCGCGCAGCTCCCTGCTGGCGCCACGATGGCCGTCGTGAGTCACGGCGTCACCGGGCGGGCGCTCTGTGCGCAGTTGGTCGGGATGGACCAGGGCACCGCCTGGCAGTGCCTCAGCGGCATGCTGAACTGTCATTGGGCCCAGCTCGTCGAGCATCGCTCCGGGTGGCGTATCGAACGCTGGAACGCTTGCCGCTGAGTGACTCTCTGAGCTCCGGTCGGGGTGCTCGGGTCCCCGGATCGTGCTGATGTCGGCTCGATTTGGTAGCCGCACAACCGGCCGTTAGAGTTTGCCGGGTCGCCCGCTGATCCGGGCTTCGGGGCTGTGGCGCAGTTGGTAGCGCACTTCCATGGCATGGAAGGGGTCAGGGGTTCGAATCCCCTCAGCTCCACTCGAGATGACTCGCCTCATCCTCGGCGAGAGAAACCCTGAGTCTTCGGACTTGGGGTCTCTTCGTTTGGCGTGACATGGCCCGAGCTGGTGCGGACAGGGACCATGAGTCTCGTTGGGTGAGTCACCCGGCGAGTTGTCCGGTGAGGCGGTCGTGGCGGTCGGCGCTGGCCTGATTGAGGCCGATGATCTCGACCGATTTCCCCTTGCGCTCGTACTTGGTGCTGATGGCATCGAGCGACGCCACCGTCGAGGCGTCCCAGATGTGTGACTCGGTCAAGTCGATGACGACCTCCTCCGGATCGGCGTTGTACTCGAACTGCGTGTAGAGGTCGTTGCTCGAGGCGAAGAACAGCTCACCGGTCACGCGGTACATCGCGGTGACAGTGCCGTCCGCGTTCTCGATCAGTTCGCGATGCGTTTCTGTGAGGTGGGCCACGCGGCGTGCGAAGAGGGTCATGGCGATCAGTACTCCGACGACAACCCCGATGGCCAAGTTGTGTGTGGCCACCACCACGATCACGGTCGCAACCATCACCAAGGTCTCTGATTTGGGCATCCGCCGCAGTGTCGCGGGCGTTATGGAGTGCCAGTCGAAGGTACCGATGGACACCATGATCATGACGGCCACGAGTGCAGCCATCGGGATGACTGCAACCACGTCGCCGAATCCGACGACCAGGATGAGCAGGAAAGTGCCGGCGAGGAACGTCGAGATGCGCGTGCGCGCGCCGGACGCCTTCACGTTGATCATCGTCTGGCCGATCATCGCGCACCCGCCCATGCCGCCGAAGAAGCCGGTGATGATGTTCGAGGCTCCCTGACCCCACGCTTCGCGGGTCTTCATGGAGTGCGTGTCAGTTATGTCGTCGACGAGCTTTGCCGTCAGGAGCGACTCCAGCAACCCCACGAGCGCCATCGCGAGCGCATAGGGGGCGATGATTTTGAGGGTGTCGAGCGTGAACGGCACGTTGGGCACGAAAAGGCGTGGCAGCGACTTCGGTAGCTTTCCCTCGTCGCCGACATTCGGCACGGCGAGCGCGCTCACGACGACGAAGGCGGTCAGCACGACGATCGCCACGAGGGGCGCAGGAACGATCTTGGTCACGCGCGGCAGCCCGAACATGATGGCCAGGCCGACCACGATCATCGGGTAGACCGCGAACGGCACGTCGACCATGTACGGCACTTGGGACAAGAAGATGAGAATCGCGAGGGCGTTGACGAAGCCGACCATCACCGACCGGGGGATGAAGCGCATCAGTTTGGCGACCCCTGAGACTCCGAGGACGACCTGCAGGAGTCCGCCGAGTAGCACCGTGGCGATTAGATAGTCGTAGCCGTATTCGCGCATGACGGGCGCGATGACCAGCGCGACGGCTCCGGTTGCGGCCGAGATCATGGCCGGACGTCCACCGAGGAACGAGATCGAGACCGCCATCGTGAAAGACGCGAACAGCCCGATGCGCGGGTCGACACCCGCGATGATCGAGAACGAGATGGCTTCGGGGATCAATGCCAGGGCGACGACGAGACCGGCGAGTACCTCTACTCGCAGCAGGCGCGGAGACCGCAAAGTACGAAGGACCGTGGGTTCCCGGGGTGCTTTTTGTTCAGCAGAGATCGTACTCACCAGGCGGGCTCCGTTCGAGATGCCACAGGTCAGAACCGTCGCGGTATGCAAGCGGAATGGTGGCGTGGATATTCGGTGTGGCGCACTACAGTGCGCGGACCGGCAAGCTGCCGGTCGAAGTCGGTGATGGAAACCCTACCCTCACGTGAGGGTAGGGTTGACCGTATGCCGACTGCGAGAGCCGACTGTGACTGATATCTCCTCATCAACTGGGGAGCCGGAAGCGGTCCATCAGTCGGTGGAGCACGCCATGCAGATCGGTGCGGTCGCGGCGAAGACCGAACTATCCCTGCGCAGCTTGCGGCACTGGGAAGAGGTCGGGTTGTTGCGGCCCTCCGGTCGGAGCGTTGGCGGTTTTCGCCTCTATACACAGGGCGATGTCGACAGGATTCTGGCGATCCGGCGGATGAAGCCGCTCGGGTTTTCCTTGGAGGAGATGAAGGCCGTGATGGTCGACATCGAGCGACTAGAGCGTGGTGATAGGGGCCAGGAGGGCGCGGCGGGCACCGCAAGTGGCGATGACCCGACGGGGCGTCTCGAGCTCGTTCGCGCCGACGCCGCGCGGCGTCGGGCGAAGCTCGCCACCCAGCTGTCGATGGCGGATGAGTTCATCGACCTACTGGAGCAGCGACTTCGACCGGATGGCCAGTAGTACACCAGGCTGCGGCTGGCGGAAGTTGATCTTGTTCTACTCCCTTGACACAAAGGTGCGGTCGTCCGTGGCTCCGCCGGCTGCACTCAGCAACGCAAAGTCTGCACTGGCCGGCGATCCCGGCGAGCGGGGCTGCCGTCTTCTTCGCTTCGGGTCTTGAAGGCTCTTGGGTCTTGGCGGCCTGGGTCAAGGGTTGATGTTGGCGCCGGTGCGTGGCCCGGTTCGTCAGTTGCGGACGACGCTGGGAGTCTGCAGCGGCGAGTCGGACTTCAGGACCCGGCGGCGCGCGGCGCCTACTCCGCCGTACGCCTGGCTGATCGTTGTCAAGCGCGCAGCATAGTGGCTGATCGGAGTCTCGAAGGTCATGCCGATACCGCCGTGCAGCTGGATTACCTCTTCGGCCACCACGCGGGCAGCCTGAGCGAGGTACACGAACGCATCGTCCGCGGTTGCTGCCACGTCCGTGTCGTCGGCTTCTGCATCGCGCTCGAGACTGGCGGTGGCCCACAATGCGACTGACCGGGCGAGTTCGACCTCGGCATACAGATCGGACGCACGGTGCACCAGCGCTTGAAACGTCGAGAGAGTCACGCCGAACTGCTTGCGTGTTTTCAGATATCCGACGGTGATGGCGCTGGCCTTGTCCATCAGGCCTACTGCCTCGGCGGCCATCGCGATACGGGCTCGGGAGATTGCGTCGTCGAACGCACGGCGTCCGATCTCACCGGACCTTCCGAGCAAGATCGCCGGAGTGTCGGTAAAGACGACGCGCGAGGCCTTCGTCCAGTCAGCCGTACGACCGTCCTTGCGGGTGATGCCATCGGCATCGCTCGCCACCAGGTAGATCCCGAACCCGTCGCCATCAGAGGCTGTCACCAAAAACCATTTCGCCTGGTCAGCATGCGCCACGCCGGTTTTGATGCCTGTCAAAGTCACGTTGTCCGCGCTGGACGCAGCGGTCGTTGACGGCGCCGCGTCCCATACTCTTCCGGGCTCTGCGTGCGCGACCGCCGCGATGGCTTCACCGGCGGCCAGTGCGGACAGAGCCGCGTCGACCTTGGCTCCCTCGTTCCCGCGCAGCAGCCAGGACGGCAGGTAGACCCCATCCAAGAACGGCTCGATCGCAGCGTTCTGACCAAGCGCGTACATCGCGGCGTAGACCTCGCCGGCGCCAGCATCCAGACCGTCGTGGTCCTCGTCGATGGTGAGTGCGCTCAGCCCGATCTCGGCGAGCGTCGAATACATCTTGGAGTCCCACCCGGTGTCACTCGCTGCTGCCTTGCCGCGGAATTCAGCCGTGTACGCGCGCCCTAAAGCGTCTTGGACGCTCGCTCCGAAGGCTTCCTGGTCTTCGTTCAGTGTCAAATCCATCAGAGTGCTCTCGTTCCGTCGTGTCGATGAGGTCGGTTGTCGATACGGGCGATCAGAGGCCGAGGACGGCCTTGGCGATTACGCCACGCTGGATCTC
>JBBPZD010000127.1:0-8504 GCA_038199265.1 Actinomycetales bacterium
CTCCGTCAGACCCCTGCTTTCGGCGGTGTCCTCCTACGCACTGCGCTGCGGCCGCGACCTCGCTTCGCTCCCTCGCAACCTGCGCTGCATGCTCCGTCAGACCCCGCGGCCAGCATTCTTGTAGCTCTCGACTTCAGCATCTGATCCGTCGAACGTCACCTGCGCAACGGCATCTCGACCGAAGATCGACAACAGGACCTCACCGGGGCCGCCGCTGATCACGACACTTCCGTGGCCACTCTTGGGCTTCTTGATCGAACGTCGCCCCACACCGGGGCAGTCGGCGACGACACCGACAGGAACCTTGCGTAGAGCGAGTCGCCCGATCTGAGGCAGCGCCGCCCAGAGGCCCTTGGCCAGCTGCGGGGTCAGTTCGCGCGGTTCCCAGCCCTCACCGCCGCGCAGCACGTCCTCGTGGTGCACGAAGAACTCGGCGGTGTTGCTGGCGACGTCGATCTTGTCGATGGCTGCCGGGTGCCAGCGGGGCGGGCCGTCCAGCACCTTCTCCACGAGCGCGGGCCAGTTCCCGGCAGCAATGCCGTTCTGGACTTTCTCGGTGTGTCCGGCCAGCGCCGGCAGGATCGCTCCGAGCGCGGCATCGGGGCGCCTTTCGCGCAGCACGAGGTGGGCGGCGAGGTCACGAGTGGTCCAGTCTCCGCACAGAGTCGGGGCATCGGGCCCGACCTGGACGAAGGTCTGACAAAGGGCGGTACGTTCCTGCTGAGCGATATTCGGCATGCCTTCATACTTCTACATATGTCCGCGCCCGATGCACCCTCCACCGCTAAAGCGTTCGGACCAGCCCTTCGCATCATCGGTACCGGCTTCCGAAAGCAGCCCCGGATGCTTGCCATATCGGTGGTCGGATCGGTGCTCTACGGCGTGATGATCGTGGCCACCGCGCGCATCATCGGCCACCTCATCAACACCGTCGTGACGCCCGCCGTCGAAGCGCGCGAGGTCACCGCGGCGCAGTTCTGGACAATCGTCTGGCAGCTCGGGATCGTGGTGTTGCTCAACGCGGTCGGGGTAGTGCTGCGCCGCATCGGCGCCGGTGTCGCGTTCTTCAACCTGAACGCCTCCTACCGGCGCAAGGTCACCCGTCAGTACCTGCGGCTGCCACTGTCATGGCATCACCGCCACCCGTCCGGTCAGTTGCTCTCCAACGCCAACGCGGACGTCGAGGCGACCTGGGGCATCTTCCAGCCGTTGCCGCTGGCTCTGGGTGTGGTGGTGATGCTGGTCGTCGGTGTGGCCGAGATGCTGCGTATCGACCCGTGGCTGGGCCTGATCGGACTGCTGGTCTTCCCCGCCCTCTTCGTGGTGAACACGGTTTTCCGAGCCCTGGTCTCGCCGCGTGCGACGAAGGCGCAGCAGCTGCGCGGAGAGGTCAGCGAGGTGGCCCACGAGAGCATCGAGGCTGCCCTGGTCGTCAAGGCGATGGGCCGGGAGGACCAGGAGACCCAGCGCTTCGCTGAGCGCACGTTCGAGTTGCGGGGAGCAGCAATCGAGGTCGGCCGGATCATGGGCATCTTCGAGCCGGTGATCGACGCGATCCCGACGTTCGGAACGCTCGCCGTGCTCGCGGTCGGCACTGCACGGGTGCAGTCCGGCGACTTGAACGCCGCTGACGTCGTGCAGGTCGCCTACCTCTTCTCGCTACTCGCGTTCCCGGTGCGGTCGATCGGCTGGGTGCTCGGCAGCCTGCCCATCACGCTCGTCGGTTGGCGGCGGATCAACAGCGTGCTGTCCGCCCAAGGCTCGATGGAATATGGCGACAGCTCACTTCCGAGCGACGGTTCCGGAGCCCTCGACATGCAGAACCTCGACTTCTCATACGAGGTAGGTGGTAGTGCTGACCTCTCGGGTGCGACTGCCGAGGTGACCGGCACCCCAGTACAGGTGCTGTACGACGTGAATCTCGAACTCCCCGCAGGCTCGCTGACTGCAATCGTTGGCCCGACCGGGTCGGGAAAGTCGACGCTGACCAATGTGGCGCTGCGGCTGGTCGATCCGCAGTCCGGCCAGGTGCTGATCGACGGCATCCGACTGCCGGAAGTGCTCCGGCACGGCATCAGCGATGTCGCCACTCTCGTGTCCCAGGACACCATCCTGTTCGACGACACGGTGCTCGGCAACATCACCCTCGACGGCCCGTACGACGACGTCGCGATCGGGCGGGCGCTGCAGATCGCGCAGGCTGACCAGTTCGTCGGTGAGTTGAAGGAAGGTCTGGCGACCCGGGTCGGCGAGCGGGGTGCGACCCTGTCCGGTGGGCAGCGGCAACGCATCGCGTTGGCCCGCGCGGTGATCCGGTCGCCGCAACTGCTCGTGCTGGACGACGCGACATCGGCGGTCGACCCCACTGTCGAGGTAGCGATCCTGGACGGCTTGCGCTCCGACGCTCGCGAGCGCGGCACCGACAGCACGACCTTGGTAGTCGCCTACCGTCTGTCGACGATCTCGCTCGCGGATCGGGTGGTCTATCTCGAACGTGGTCGGGTGCTCGATTCCGGCACGCACGCGGAGCTGCTGTCCCGGTGCGCTCCGTACGCCCGCATCGTGAGCGCCTACGCCGATGATGCGCATGCGCGCGAGGAACATGAGGCTGCTCAGCACCGAGAGCGACAGGACGCGCAGGAGAGCATGCAGGACAGCTCGGAGCATGACGATTGGGTGGACGTGCCGTGAGCGCCCCAGCGGTGAAGACCGTCCCAGCAACCGACGGCCGCACGTCCGGCGTGGGTGATACCGACAACCTCGGCACCTGGGCGATCCTGCGGCGCGGGCTCGCCATCTCCCCGGAGATCGGTCGAGGCTTCCGGACAACACTGGCCCTGGCCCTCTTTGCGACGCTGGGCCAAGTGCTGGTGCCGATCGCGGTGCAACAGACGACCGACCGGGGACTCTTGGCGCCTGGCGGTCCGGACGCCGCACTGGTCCTGCGACTTGTGCTCTTCGTGGCGTTCGCGGTGTTGTTGACCAGTCTCGCGTCGTACGTGGTGAACCTGCGGTTGTACCGGTCATCCGAGAGCGGCCTGGCTACGCTGCGGATCACCGGGTTCCGACGGATTCACGATTTGTCGATGCTTACCCAAAGTTCTGAGCGCCGCGGTGCGCTGGTGTCCCGGGTCACCAGTGACGTCGATCAGATTTCGAAGTTCGTGCAGTCCAGCGGACTGACGCTGATCGTCTCGAGTGCACAGATCTTGATCGCGTCCGCACTGATGCTCTTCTACAGCCCTGAACTGACGGGAGTCGTCTGGCTCTGTTTCATCCCTCTGTTCATGCTGTTGCGCAAATTCCAAGCTGTGATCGGACGCGCCTATCTCACTGTCCGTGAGCGGGTGGGCGACATGTTGGGGGCGATATCCGAGTCGGTGGTCGGTGCGACGACCATCCGGGCCTACGGCGTTGAAGAACGCACCGCAGCGCGCATCGATGCAGCCGTCGAGGAGCACCGGCAGTCTGCGATTAGGGCCCAGATCCGCACCGTCAGCGCGTTCGTCACCGGACAGCTCGTAGCAGGCCTGACCACGATCGCGGCGCTCGCTGTCGGCACTTTGCTCGCGGCCAACGGGCGACTCAGCCTGGGCGAGCTGGTGGCGTTCCTATTCCTGGTGAACCTGTTCACCCAACCTGTGCAGACAGCTACCGAGAACCTCAACGAACTGCAGAACGCTGTTGCCGGATGGCGTCGGGTGATCGGACTGATCGACACGCCCGCGGACGTGCCCGACCCCGGTGAGGCCGGAGTCGACCTGCCGCCCGGACCGGTACGGGTGCAGTTGCGAGATGTCGGGTTCTCCTACCCCGGCGGGCCGCCCGTCCTGCACGACATCGACCTTGATATCGCGCCGGGCTCGCGGGTCGCGATCGTGGGCGAAACCGGATCGGGCAAGACCACCATCGGCAAGCTGCTCACCCGGCTGATGGACCCGATCGAAGGGTCGGTGTCTCTGAACGGGGTCGACGTCCGGGACATCCGGTTCACCTCGCTACGGTCCCGCGTGGTGCTGGTGCCCCAGGAGGGCTTCCTGTTCGACGCATCCCTACTGGAGAACGTCCGCTTTGCCCGCCCCGACGCCACCGCCGACGAGGTACTACTCGCGTTGACGACCCTCGGATTGGGCGACTGGCTGGACGGTCTGCCCGACGGGTTGCAAACAGCTGTCGGGCAGCGCGGCGAGTCGCTGTCAGCGGGCGAGCGTCAGCTGGTGGCCCTGGTACGCGCCTACCTCACCAGCCCCGATCTGCTGCTGCTCGACGAGGCGACATCAGCCGTCGATCCAGCCACCGAGGTCCGCATTCAACGGGCGTTGGAGGGGTTGAGCCGGGGGCGTACCTCCCTTGCGATAGCGCACCGGTTGTCGACCGCCGAGGCGGCAGACGAGGTCGTCGTGGTCGACCGTGGCCGGGTGGTGCAGCGCGGACCACACTCCGAGCTGGTGACTCAGACCGACAGCGTCTACGCACGCCTGTACAGGTCCTGGTCCGCTCAGCAGTCGCAGTAGGTCATCGACCGATGCCTGCGGACCTATCGGTCGGTATCGATGTCCTCGCGCAGGCTCTGCAGCCCTCGCCCCCGGTGGTCGCGACCGATCTACGTGGCCACAGCCCTCGCGCCTGCACGGACCCCACCTCGTGCGGCGACTCGTCCGGGGCGACATCGGCCTGTTGGCACCTCGACCAGCTGACCTGCCGTGCAGGCCCCCGACGCCCTGCCTTTCGTGTGGCACAGGTACCTCGATCGACAATTCCGACCCCAGCCGGAACGTTCTATACGGTGCACATGGTGCTTGCCCGTGAACCCGACGCATCCATCTGCGAGCCCATGCGGTTCCCGGATGGTTCTCTGCGATGACTTCGCGCGCGAGAACGTCATGATCGGCGCTGAGGTTTCGTGGCCTACATCGCACGCCTTGAGTAGTGCCCGCCTCGATCTTGAACCGTTGCGTGTCGAGCATGCGGACGAGATGGCTGCGCTACTGGATGACGCCGCTCTGCACGTGTTCACCCGAGGAAGACCCAGCACTCGAGCCGAACTGCATGCTCAGTACCGACGACAGGTGCTGGGTCGCTCGCCGGATGGGTCGCAGTGCTGGCTCAATTGGGTGATTCGCAGTCGTGCGGACGGGCAGGCCATAGGGACCGTGCAGGCCACAGTGGTCAGCGAGGCGTCGAGCTTGGTCGCCGAGCTGGCGTGGGTGGTCGCAGTCCCGTTCCAGCGTCTGGGGTACGCACGTGAAGGTGCGCTGGTCGTCCGCACCTGGTTGCAGCAGCAGGGTGTCGAACTCGTGCGGGCGACCGTGCACCCTGATCACCAGGCGTCCCAAGGTGTCGCACGTGCACTGGAGATGAGCCCGACCGATTACGTGATCGACGGAGAGACCCGCTGGCAGTCATGATGCTGCGCCTCATCTGCACTGCATGCCCACCATGGTCAGTCCTGCGCGGGCGAGCAGCCCGATGCATACCGAGTTCGGTGAACGGCGGCACAATGGCGTCCGTGTCCGTCACCCCGAACCTGCCCGCAGAACTGGCGGCGTCGCTCAAAAGAGACGCTGCCGGTCTGGTCGCCGCAATCGTCCAACAGCACGACACCGGAGCGGTGTTGATGCTCGGCTGGATGGACGATGAGGCATTACGTCGTACGTTGACCGAGGGCAAGGTGACCTTCTGGTCACGCAGTCGAGCTGAATACTGGCGTAAGGGCGACACATCCGGGCACGTGCAGCATCTGCGATCTGCAGCGCTGGACTGTGACGGCGACGCGCTGCTGCTGCAGGTCGATCAGGTGGGGGCTGCGTGCCACACCGGCGAGACGACCTGTTTCCACCGCCCTGTCGACATGCCCGCTGCAACAGGAGCGTCCGCGTGAACTCCGACGTGCACGCAGACCTGACTTTCGGCCAGGAGTGGCCCTCGCTGCCGCTGTTCACCGAACTGGCCCGCGACCGGCGGGTCATCCCCGTGGTGCGCAAACTTCTCGCTGACGCTGAAACGCCGCTCGGGGTGTATCGCAAACTGGCCCACGACCGCCCGGGCACATTCCTGTTGGAGTCCGCCGAGCACGGCGGTCTGTGGTCGCGGTACTCGATCGTGGGCGCGGCCAGCCGGGCGACCCTGACAGAGCTGGACGGGCACGCCCATTGGATCGGCGAGCCACCCGCGGGTGTACCGACCGACGGCGACCCCACCCAGGCGCTCGCCGACACCCTCGATGCCCTGGCGACCCCGCGCATACCCGGCCTGCCGCCCCTGACCGGCGGCCTGGTCGGCGCGATCACCTACGACGCAGTGCGCAGGTTCGAGCTGTTGCCCGACACCGGCCGCGACGAGCTGGGGCTGCCGGAGATCAGCATGATGCTCGCGACCGACCTTGCGGTGCTGGATCACAGCGACGGGTCGATCCTCCTCATCGCGAACGCGATCAACTACGACGAGCGACCTGAGGGTGTGGAGCGTTCCTACTACGACGCCATGGCGCGGATCGAGCGGATGCAGACCGAGCTCGCGGCACCTGCCCGTAGCGCGATCTCAGCCCCCGAGCCGGTCGAACACGAAGCGGCCAGCACACACAGCCGAGAGCAGTACCACGACATGGTCGAGGAGGCCAAGGAAGCAATCCGTTCCGGTGAGGCCTTCCAGATCGTCGTTTCCCAACGCTTCTCCGTGCCCTGCCCCGCAGATGCGCTCGACGTCTACCGGGCGCTGCGGTTGTCGAATCCCAGTCCGTACATGTACTTGTTCCGGGTGCCACTTCCCGGTGGTTCGACGTACGAGATCGTCGGGTCCAGTCCTGAGGCTCTGGTCAAGGTCGAGGGTTCGAGGGTCACGACACACCCGATCGCCGGCTCCAGACCTCGCGGGAAGACGCCTGAGGACGACCAACGACTGAGCGATGAGCTGAAGGCTGACCCCAAGGAGCGCGCCGAGCACCTGATGCTGGTAGATCTGTCCCGCAACGACCTGCAACGGGTCTGCGCGCCCGGCACCGTGGAGACGGTCGAGTTCATGCGCACCCGTTTCTACAGCCACATCATGCATCTGGAGTCCACCGTCGTCGGCGGAATGCGTGCGGGATTGCGGGCCTTCGACGTGCTCGTAGCGACTTTCCCGGCCGGAACACTGTCGGGCGCTCCGAAACCACGGGCAATGGCGTTGATCGACCGGTACGAGGGCATCCGCCGTGGTGTCTACGGAGGAGTGGTCGGATATCTGGACTTCGCCGGTGACCTCGACCTGGCCATCGCAATCCGTACAGCTGTCATCAAGGACAAGGTGGCGTACGTGCAGGCGGGTGCCGGCATCGTGGCGGACTCCGTGCCGGAAAGTGAATACCAGGAGACATGGAGCAAGGCCGGTGCCGCATTGAGAGCAGTGGCCACCGCGCGGGGAATGAACGGGATCTCGTGACTACCAAGCGCAATGTGTTCGTGCTGGGCCTGGTCTCGGTGTTGTTGCTTCTGTTGTCGGGCAGCCGCACCTGGGTGCAGGGCACCATCTCCGATGTGGTGCTTGCCAACAGCACCGTGACGGTCAGCGGTTCGAGTGCGGCTCCGGTTCTGACCGCAGGCGCTCTGGTCGGCGCCGCGGCAGTGATTGCCGTTCTGACGGCAGGCCGCATAGCCCGCCTGATCGCAGCGTCCCTCGCCGGGCTGGCCGGGGTTATCGCGTTGATTGCTGCGTTTGGCGTGGTGCGCGATCCGAGAGCAGCTGTCGCGGCCAGAGGAGCCGGGTCGACGGGGCGTACCGGCGACGTCGCGGCGCAGGGCGTCCTGACCTTTTGGCCGTGGGTCGGCATCCTCGGCGCACTACTGCTGACCGCGACCGGTGTCCTGGCCTTCCTGGGTGGCCGACGCTGGAGCGGATTGTCCAGCAAGTACGACGCTCCAAACGCGCCTGACCGGCGCACGTCGGCATGGGATCAGCTCAGTAGTGGTGCCGATCCCACCGCAGACGACCCGGACGAGGACGTTTCCACCCAGGCCTGACAGAATGCGACTCAGGTACAGCGGGCCGCAGGACGTGCGGACCCGACGTGACACACGGAGGGCACTGCCGATGGTCGAAGAACACGAGAATCACGGGCACAGCGTCGCCGCGTGGACGATGGTCGGTCTCGTCATGCTGGGGTCGCTGGCCATCTCGCTCGGAGTTGCATTCGGCAGTCATGCGCTCGACATCATCGGCGCGATCATCTGCGCCATCGGTGTCGTCGCCGGCAAAGCCCTGAGCAAAGCAGGCTTCGGTGCGCCGGCACTGCACGCACCCGGCGACGTCAACCACGACGAGGTTTCCCTGCAAGCCCAGACCGGGGTGCACTGAGCTTGACCCACGCTGTCACCGTTCTCGACGACATCATCCTCGGGGTCCGGGAGGACCTCGAGGTCAGGCGTCGCCTAGTTTCTCCTCAGCAGCTGGACGAAGACGCTGCCGCTTCCCCTGACGCAATCGATGCGTTGGCGCTTTTCAGGTCCGACGGCCCCGTCAAGCTCATC
>JBBPZD010000128.1:0-11348 GCA_038199265.1 Actinomycetales bacterium
TGACGCCGGCCATGCGCGCAGCACGCCCGGACGCCGCGTTCAAGAACTACCGCGAGGTCGACGACGTCGCCGCGCAGCTGGTCGGCTTGTGGGACAGCCCCGCGGCAGAGGTCAACGGCGCCATCCTGTAGCTCCCCCTGCAGCGAAGAACATGCACTTGATTAAAGGAGCGGGCCGGACGAGGCGGGCTGAAGCGGGCGGCGCGCCTGCTCATCACCCAAGTGCATGTCGCTCGCTGCACCTGTGGATATCTTGGCGCCACTTAAGGCTCGGTGCGTCACTGTGAGGACGTGGAGGACCGGGTAGTTCTAGCGCTGGCCCAGTGTGGTGGTTGGGCCACTCGGGCGGAGCTCAGGGCGTTCGTGGGGGAGCGGTGTATTGACGCTGCAGTTGCCAGTGGCGTCATTGAGCGGCTTGGGCGGGGTAATTACACCTCCGCAGTTTTCGATGAGACACGAGGGGCGGCAACTGCTTTGAGCGCCGTGATCAGCCATCGCAGTGCCGCGCTGATGCATGGGTGGGCGGTACGCAGTGAACCCAAGAGGCCCGAGCTGACGCTGGCTCGAACCCGAAAGGTCTCGCTCAAAAGGCGCCGGGGTGCCGCCATTAGATGGCGCGATCTGCCGGCCGCGGACATACAGAACGATCTCGTCACCACGCCGCCCCGCACCGTCGTCGACTGCGCACGAGATTTGGCTCTCACCGAGGCGCTGGCCGTTGCTGACTCGGCACTGCGCTCAGGTGTGGTGACCGTTGAAGAGCTGCGGGAAGAAGCGGCGGGTCTCCCGCGATTCGGGCGAGTCCGCGCCCACCTGACGCTCACCAACGCCTCAGTGCTTGCAGCCAATCCATTTGAGTCCGCCCTGCGGGCCCTCGCACTGGAGGCCGTCGGCCCGGTCTTCGTTCCACAGGTAGAGGTGCACCTCGATGACGCCGTACTGCGTCCAGATTTGGTGTGCGAAGAATTGCGGATCGTGGTCGAGGCAGATAGTCACGAATTCCACACCAAGCGGGCTCAACTGGTGCGTGATTGCTGGCGCTACGACGAGTTGAACCTTGATGGCTGGCTGGTCTTGCGATTCTCTTGGGAACACGTGATGTTCCAAGAGGACTGGGTGCGCACGACCATCGAGCGTGCGGTCTCCCTGCAGCGAGCGACATGCACTTCTCGAGTTGGTTCCGCGGCTCATGCCGCCGTGGGCGAGATGTCTTGGCCACGGTGAGGGAAGTGCATGTCGATCGCTGCGTCGAGTCCGGTGCCGCGATATGGCCGAGCGTCTGTGACGATGTCCAGATGACTCAGGGACTGCCGATTCTGCATGACCGCGCGGTGCGCGGATTCGCCAGCGACAACTACTCGGGTATCCATCCCGAGGTGCTGGAAGCGATTGCCCGCGCCAACGGCGGACACCAGACCGCCTATGGCGAGGACGTCTACACAGCCCGTCTGCAGGAGGTCTTCAAACAACACTTCGGCGACCGGGTCGAGGCATTTCCCGTGTTCAACGGGACTGGTGCAAATGTCGTTGCGCTACAGGCTGTCACGCAGCGCTGGGAATCGGTGGTCTGCACGGCCAGCGCACACATCCACGTCGACGAGTGCGCGGCACCGGAGCGGATGGGCGGGCTGAAGCTGACGACCGTGCCGACCCCGGACGGCAAATTCACCCCGTCGTTGATCGACACCGTGGCGATTCGGCTCAACGACGAACACCACGCGCAGACGAAGGTCGTGTCGATCACGCAGACAACGGAGTTGGGCACGGCGTACTCGGTCGAGGAGATCGCCGCGATTGCCGAGCACGTACACACCCGCGGTTGGGTGCTGCACGTCGACGGTTCGCGGCTGTCGAACGCTGCGGCCACGTTGGGTGTCTCGTTCAAGCAGATGATCACCGACACCGGCGTCGACATCTTGTCGTTCGGTGGCACCAAGAACGGCCTGATGCTCGGCGAGGCCGTGTTGGTGCTGAACCCCGACGTGGTCACCGGGATGAAGTACCTGCGCAAGCAGTCGATGCAGCTGGCCTCCAAGATGCGCTTCGTCTCCACCCAGCTCGAGGCGCTCCTGACCGACAGCCTCTACCTGCGCAACGCCTCGCACTCCAACGCGATGGCCCGGTTGCTCGCCGAAAGGGTGCGTGACATTCCGGGTCTGCAGATCCCGCGACCCGTGCAGGCGAATGCAGTCTTCGCGATCCTTCCGACGGCAGTGAGTGAACGTTTGATGGAGAACTTCCGGTTCTACTTCTGGGACGAGGCCACCGGAGAAGTGCGCTGGATGTGCGCGTTCGACACCACGCAGGAGGACGTCGAGACGTTCGCGGCTGCTATCCGAGTTGAGATGGCTGCCGGTTGACAGCCATCACCAGAGGGTGAGGGACGCCTGGAAGATCGCGTGCAGATCCTGCTCGCTGACATCTTTGGGTGCTGTGGCCAGTAGCCGCTGTTGTTTCATCGCACCTTCCACCAGATCGTCGAAGTCGGCGCTCGAGTATCCGATGGCAGCAAGGCCGTTCGGGATGCCGACAGCCCGCATCAGGGATCGCAGCACGGACGGCAGTTGGTCGGTGGGGTCCGCTGTTCGAGGTGCGCCGGGGGCGAGGAGTTCGGCGGCGTGCAGGTGCCTGTCCGGTGCGGCATCGAAGGTGAAGGCGAACGCGGCAGGCGCTGTCAGAGCTACTGACATGCCGTGCGGCACCATCGCTTCATCTTGGGGATAGTCGGCCGGTCGGTAGTCGTGTACCCGACCGGCGATCGGGTATGCGTTGGCGTGCGGGATGTGCACGCCGGCGTTGCCGAATCCCATCCCCGCAAAGGTCGCAGCAAGCGCTAAATCGAACCGTGCAGCCTTGTCGGAACCATCCGTGACCGCCCGCTGGAACGAGCCCGCCATCAGCATCAGCGACTTCTCGGCCCACATGTCGGCGACCGGATTAGCGCCGCAGTACGGCACTCGCTCGCTCGCCTTCTTTGCCACGAACGAGGTGTACGGCTTGGCCGTGTAGCTCTCCAGCGCGTGACACAGGATGTCCATTCCGGAGCACGCGGTCACCATCGGCGGCTGGCTGACCGTCAGGTCGGGGTCGACCACCGCAACGGTCGGTCGGAGCGAGACATGACTGATCCCGGTCTTGACGTGCTGGGACAGCACGTCGAGTACGCAGATGGTGGTGCTCTCCGAACCGGTTCCGGTGGTCGTGGGCACGGCGACCAGCGGCTTCAGCGGCTCCGTGGGATTCGCCCCGCCTCCGACCGGCGCGTTGACGTAGTCCATCAATTCGCCGGGGTTGGTCGTCAACAGGTTGATTGCCTTGGCTGTGTCGATCGACGACCCGCCACCGACGGCCACGAAGGCGTCCCAGCGCCCGTTGTCCCGTGCCCATTCCACTGCGAGCGCGAGGCTTTCGTCAGTGGGTTCGACGTGTGACCGGTCGAAGATCTCGACGTCCACGCCGGCCTCACGCAGGGACTGTGCAACGTGCTCCGGCGCTCCGGTAGCGGCGACGCCGGCGTCGGTCACGACCAGTACCCGCTTGGCCCCCTGTGCCGCCAGGTCGTAGCCCACCTCGCGAGAAGCCCCGGGACCTAATTTCAGATGGGGGGCGGCGTAGGTGAAGACGGTCTCCAAAGCATCTGTCATTCCTCCAGTATCACTGCGCCGCTTTCGTATGGCACGGGCCACACGACGATGCGTGAGCAGTCCACGTCGAAGCGGCGGCGGCTGCCGAGCGGCACCTGTGCGAGGTCACGGGCGCTCGCCGCCAGAGGCACGCCACCGCCCAGGTCGAGAGTCACGGCAACATGCGATCCGAGGTCTGCAGCATCCTGGACGACTGCCTCGTGGGCGCCGTCCGCGTGCAGGACGACATCCTGCGGGCGAACACACCAGATCACCTCATGCCCCGACGCCACACTGCTGGGGGCGTCGAAAACGCAGTCGCCTGCTCGCAACCCGGGACCGGTCGAGAAACCCGTAGCCACGTCTGGAATCCCCACGAGGCGTGCCACGGTGGGGGAGGCCGGATGCCGGTAGACGTCGGCGATCGCGCCGGCCTGCAGGATCTCGCCTTCGGCGATCACGAGCACCTCATCGGCGAGCAGTGCAGCCTCTATGTGGTCGTGAGTCACTACAACGGTAGACAGTCCGTTCTCCCGTTGTAACCGTCGAACGGTTGCCTGCAGACCGGACCGGACGGGTGCGTCCAACGCGGAGAACGGCTCGTCGAGCAGCACCACCCGGGGTGCTCCGCTCAGCGCGGCCGCGAGGCTGACGCGCTGGCGTTGGCCGCCGGACAGTTCGTCTGGTCGACGTTCCAACAGGTCACCCAGACCCAGTTCATCGAGCCACCAGGCGGCGATCGCGGGGTCGCAGTTGACCCCGAACGTGGCGTGCTCCCAGACGGTCAGGTGAGGGAAGAGCCCGCGATTCTGAGGAACATAGCCGACTGCGCGTTGCCGCGCTGGAACGCCGCCGACCGATCGACCACCGAAGGCTATGGCTTCGCCCGGTGATGCTGACAACCCAGCAAGTGCTTTCAAAGTCAGTGTCTTACCGGCTCCGGAGGGTCCGAGGATAGCCAATCGGTTGCTGGTGGAATGGTGTTCGACCCGCATGCGGAAACCGCCGACCATATGGTTCAGGGTGAAGCTGACCGGAACGGCCGGAGTCGGTTTCGGGTGGATGGGTGCGGGCGGGTGCGCGCGGTGGCGGCGACGTCGGAAGTTGAAGCCGCTCAGCAGCAGGCCGAGGACAGCGATCCCGAGCGCGAGCGCGGTGGGTGCCTGCGTCGTGGGTAGTCCCGAGGCGGCGAACTGCACCGAGGTGAATACCGGCAGCGTGTACGGGTGGTAGGCCAGTAGTACGGTCGCGCCGTACTCACCGAGCGCTCGCAACCAGGTCAGTACCGAACCGGCACGGATGCCGTTCGCGGCGAGCGGTAGGTCCACTTTCCAGAAGCGGGCGAGGGGGCCGTGGCCGAGGGTTGCCGCCAGATCGTCCAGTGCCGGGTCACGTTCAGCGAATGCCGAACGGGCGGCGATCACGAGGAACGGCGCGGAGACGAAGGTTTGCGCGATCACCACGCCAGCCGTGCTGCCGGTGAGGTTGTCACCGAAGAGTGAACCCAGCGGGGTGTAAGGGCCGACGAGGTAGATCAGCACAATGCCGCTCATCACCGGCGGCAGTGCGAGCGGAAGTTGTACGGCAACAGTCAGGACCCGCGCCAACGGGCCTCGGGCATGTGCCAGCCAATGGGCCAGCGGGACTCCGAGCAACAGCACGATGACAGTCGAGATGCTGGCGGACAGGACCGACGTGCGTGCGGCCGTCCAGATCCCGCTCTCGCCGAACCCGCGATCGTCAGAAGCGGCGAAACGCCACGCGAAATAGAACAGCGGCACCAGGAGGTAGATCGCGAGTAGCCCGCCGAGGTACTTCAGCGGGCTGCTGTGGGTTTGGCTGCGCGACCTGGTGACGGGGTACTCCTACTTCGTCGGCAGCAAACCGGCCGGCACAGTGCCGTTTGCCTTGGGCGGGGTCGTCACGGTGAATGCCGCGTCCTTGAAGATGCTCTGCACCTGCGGCCCGAGCAGATACTTCACGAATGCGGTGGCTCCGGCTGCATTGGGGGCGTCCTTGAGGATCGTGACGGTATATTTCGCGCCGAGGTTCACCCCGGCGAGCGGCACTGTCTGGATGTTGGCGGTCTTCGCCTCGCTGGTGTAAAAGAAGCCGGCGTCCAACTGTCCGGACTGCAGGCCAGCCACCAGGGTTTCCTCGGGAAAGACGTTCTCGAGGTTCGTGGCGACCTTGTTCAGAGCGGGGTGCGCCTTACCGGTGTCTTTCAGGGCTTCGGCGGTGAACTTGCCTTTCGGGTCGGTCTTGGGGTCGGTGAAGCCGACTTTGAAGCCGGGTCGGGCGACCACGTCGAACCACGGTTTGGTTTTCAGGTCGTTTGCGAACCTGCTCTTGGGGTTGATACCGAGCACGAGCTTGGAGGAGCCGAACGTGATGTACCAGGAAACCCAGTTTCCGTTGGCTGCCCCCTCGAGTAGTTGGTCGGCCTTGGGGCTGGCGCTGAGGAACACGTCGCCCTTTCGCACCTTGCCCTTGATCTGGTTCGCGAGTCCCGTCGAACCGGCGCCGTAGCCGCTGAAGTCGTAACCGGTGCTCTTCTTGAAGTCAGGGCCGATCTTGGTTTCCATCAGCTTCACCAACGAACCGGCGTACAGCACATTGACGGTGCCGCTGCCTTTGGCGTTGTCAGACAGTGCGGCGGCTTTGGATGAACCGGGTGCGGTGGAGGTGTTGCTGCATCCGGCGGCCGCCGTCACGGTGGTAGCTGCGATGACAACCGTGCCGAGGAGTCGGTTCATAGACAGCCTTCCAAGGAGACAGGATCAGGAGGGGGGAGCTGCGCACATCCTGCCTTATTCGGTAGTCAGCCTGTGACTACCGGTGGGGTCGTAATCAGCGTGTCAACGAAATCGATAGCCGTCCGTGTCGATAGTTCTCTCCAGAGCAGCACCTGTGCGTCGAAACCGGTTGTGCTGGAACGCTCTTCTCTGACTTCAGCAAGGCGGTGCTGGAATGCGACCCGCTGGGCCTGCGCCAGCGGTGCCGGGTCGCCCCCAGTGCCGTCGATGAGGGCCAGCTTGAGCAGGAACATCGAACGGAAGTCCCGTACCCGCGCTACAGGCTCCGCGAGCCAACGATCCGTCTGGGCCTGGCCCTGCGGGGTCACCACGACGATGGTGCGACGGGGACCACGGTCGCCCGCCTCGCCGGCCTCCTCGCGGACTAGATCACGCTCGACGAGTCGAGCTAACTCGCGATACACGAGGGGGCGCGAGAGACTCCACACCCGTCCGAGATCTCCAGTCGGTTGAAGGCGGCGGGCGATGGCGAAACCGTGTGTGGGTCCCTGGGAGATCGCTCCTAGGACGGCGTAGGCAGCAGGGCTGGTCGTAGCTTGGGGTGGAGCGGGGCTGATATCAGTCATAACGCTGGGAGAACGGTCGAGGCTGAGGCGACTTGGGCTCGACGTCGTCCCCGGAGCTGCGCCCCTTGAGGCGACGCTGCACCCACGGGGCCAGGTAATCCTTCGCCCAGACGACGTTCTCGCGAGCAACGTGCGCGCGCGAGGCGACGGGGCCGACGGGCATGGCTGCGGCCCAGTCGCGTTCCCCTTCTATGAGACCGAGAGTCCAAGCGGCCTGCAGTGCGACGCGCCGGTGCCCCTCGGTCGCTAGATGCAGGCGGTCCGGCGCCCACATCCGGATGTCCCGCAACGAACGCATCGACCAGGTGTCGAGCACGTAGGACTCGGTGCGTTGGGCGATGCCCCAGACGTTGGCGTTGTGCGCGGCAACCCGGGGGCGGGCGGCCTTGAGCACCGGTGCCTGCCCAGGGTCGGCGAGGGTCGACAGCAGCACATCGGCACCGGCTGCTCGGGCGCGCCGCACAGCAGTCTCGAGCTGATCGGCGATGCCGTCCAGGTTCGCCTTGGGCCGCAGGATGTCGTTGCCGCCGCCGACGATGGAGAGCAGGTCCGGTTCCAGGTGCAGGGCCGCGTCCAGTTGCTCGCCGACGACGTCAGCAAGCAGGCGACCGCGCACCGCGAGGTTGGCGTACTCGAACCGGAGGCGCTGCGCGCCTTCTTCGGCGGACCGTTTACCGAGCTGGCCTGCCAGTCGGTCAGCCCACCCGATACAGACCAGCGGATCGATCGGATCGGCGTCACCGATGCCCTCGGTGAAAGAGTCGCCGATCGCGACGTATCGATGCCACGTCATGCCAACTTCCAATCCACAGGCGAGGCGCCCTGCTCCTCCAGCAGCGTATTGGCGCGACTGAACGGCCTGGAGCCGAAGAAGCCGCTCCTCGCCGACAGCGGCGACGGGTGCGCGCTCTCGACGTAGGGCGTATGGCCGAGCTGCGGGATCAACGAGCGCGCATCCCTGCCCCAGAGGATCGCTACGAGGGGGGTCTCGCGTTGGACCAGCGCAGAAATGGCCTGCGATGTGACGTCTTCCCAGCCTTGTTTGCGGTGGCTGGCCGGCTTGCCGGGTTCGACAGTGAGCACCCGGTTGAGTAGCAACACTCCCTGTGCTGCCCACGGGGTCAGGTCGCCGTTGCCCGGTGTCGGCAGGCCCAAATCGGTGCCCAGCTCGGCGAAGATGTTGGCCAGGCTGCGGGGAACCGGCCTCACGTCGGGGGCAACCGAGAACGACAGGCCGACGGCGTGGCCGGGGGTGGGGTAGGGGTCCTGGCCCAAGATGAGCACTTTGACTTCGTCCATCGGTTGCTCGAAAGCCCGCAGTACTGCAGGGCCAGGCGGCAGATAACCGCGGCCTGCAGCTATCTCCGCACGCAGGAAAGCACCGCATCCGGCGATCTTGTCGGCGACGGGGGCGAGGGCCTGCGTCCAGCTGGGGTGCACGAGCACGGGCAGATCGGCAGTCGGCATACGACTAAACCTAATGAGCGAGACTTCCCGACGCCGGGGTGGGAGATCGCTGCGCCCCTAGACTCGCGCCGTGCATCACTTCACTGACGAAACCAAGGCCCTCGGCGAATCGATCCTGGCGTACGCCGCCGAGAGGCTGGCGCTCGACCCGGTGCCGCTCGACAGCCCGAAGACCAAGCAGCAGTTGGACGTTGTCGCGGGTAAGGCGCTGACGCAGGACGGGCTCGGCGGGCAAGAAGCGCTGCGCTTGTTCACGGACGAACTGGCGCTCGCGTGCCTGTCGACCGACCACCCGCGCTACCTGTCCTTCATTCCGTGCGCACCGACGCGCGAGGCAGCGATGTTCGACCTGGTAGTCGGTGCGTCGTCGATCTACGGCGGTTCCTGGCTTGAAGGAGCAGGTGCTGTCTACGCCGAGAATCAGGCATTGCGTTGGATAGCCGATCTGGTGGGCCTGCCCGACGGTGCCGGCGGATCGTTCGTACAGGGTGGCACCATCGGTAACTTGTCCGCGCTGGTCACCGCCCGTGAGACCGCCCGGGCCCGCAGCGGCGCACGGCCGTTCCGGGTGGCCGCCACGATGGGCGCCCACTCCTCGATCGCGTCTGCCTGCCGGGTGATGGACGCCGAGTTGGTAGGGGTCCCGGTCGACGATCAGATGCGTCTCACCGGAGAGGAATTACGCAAGGTCATCCTCGACGAGGGGCCCGAGTCGTTCTTCGCGGTGGTCGCCACGTGCGGGAGCACCAACTTCGGGGTCATCGACGACCTCACGTCAGTGGCAGAGGTCTGCGAAGAATTCGGAATCTGGTTCCACTGCGACGGTGCGTACGGTGGCGCCGGGCTGGCCGCGCCCAGCGTGCGAGCCAAGTACGCGGGCATCGAACGCTGCAACTCCTTCATCGTCGACCCGCACAAGTGGCTCTTCGCGCCCTACGACTGCTGCGCCCTGCTCTATCGCGAACCGGCACTAGGGCGCGCTGCGCACACACAACGCGCCTCCTACCTGGACGTACTCACCGACAACTCTGACTGGAACCCCACTGATTACTCGATCGGTCTGACCCGTCGCGCGCGCGGCCTGCCGTTGTGGTTCTCCCTCGTGGCGAACGGCACCCAGGCGTACACCGATGCAGTCGAGCGGACGCTCGAGATCACTCGATTCGCAGAAGAGCAGGTGCGCGAACGGGACTACGTCGAAGCCGTCCGGCACGCCGACTTGTCGGTACTCGTCTTCCGCAGACTCGGTTGGGAGCCGGCCGACTACACGCGGTGGTCCGACGGCCTGTTGGAGCGCCAGGAGGGTTTCGTGGTGCCCACCTCGCACGACGGTGAGACCCTCGCGCGCTTCGCGGTCGTCAACCCCCGCACCACTGAAGACGACATCACCGCGATCCTGGACTCGATGGCCTGAGCACGTTTCGCCGCGCACCTCTGTCATTTGCCAGTGCGGTGTGGAGCCACGCGGGACTCACCGGGTGACTCAACTCCCCGGAACGGCACCATGCCCGCAGTTGTACGTCGGTATACCCGAGTTCGAGGGCATCGGCCCGGGTGAACGCGCAGCCCTGCATCTACAGGCGCGCCTGGAGCGGTTCGCTCCTGCGGGACGGGAACGTCAGCGGTTGCGCGGTGTCGATGCTCACCCAGTTCACGGTGGCCGCCGCCCCACCGAACTCGCAGCCGTCGGGTAGGCGAGTGTGGATGAAGCCGGGGATGTGGATAAAGAGGGTGCGACCACTGCCACGTTGGTATCACCGGTCCCATGCGTCACAGAGGTGCTCGGCGGAATGACACCGTTGTGATTCGCTCCTACTATTGGGGTGCTCCACCGTCGTCGTCCCGAGAGGATGCCCATGAGCGTCGCCCACACCGAGGCGCAGCAGCCTCGGCCCGTCCTGTCTGAGCGCGACCGCAGCATCCTCGATTTCGAGCGCACCTGGTGGAAGCTGCAGGGCTCCAAGGAACAGTCGATCCGCGAGACATTCGATCTCAGTTCAACGCGGTACTACCAAACCCTCAACGCACTGATCGACACCCCGCACGCACTCGCCTACGACGCGATGCTGGTGAAGCGGTTGCAGCGGCTCCGGGCCAGCCGGATGAGGCAGCGCACCGCGAGGCGGCTCGGGTTCGAGCCTGCTGCCAAGGACTGACCGCCCGCAGCGTCCGCCGTCGTTTGCACTCGCATGGGGAGAGTGCCAATAATGGCGTTAGCACTCTCACCATGAGAGTGACAGACAGTGGCCGTTCGACGAGGGTCGCGCGCACCCCGGCTCACGTACACCGGGCAGACGCGATCCGTCCGTCGCGGGCGTCTTACGGCCAGCTTCAGTACGCAATGTGGGAGGACCACACAGATGGCTAAAATCATCGCATTCGACGAAGAGGCCCGTCGCGGCCTCGAGCGAGGGATGAACATCCTCGCGGACGCCGTGCGTGTCACGCTCGGCCCCAAGGGTCGCAACGTCGTGCTGGAAAAGAAGTGGGGCGCGCCCACGATCACCAACGACGGCGTCAGCATCGCCAAGGAGATCGAGCTGGAGGACCCCTACGAGAAGATCGGCGCTGAGCTGGTCAAAGAGGTCGCCAAGAAGACCGACGACGTCGCCGGTGACGGTACGACCACCGCAACCGTGCTGGCTCAGGCCATGGTGCGCGAAGGTCTGCGCAACGTCGCAGCCGGCGCGAACCCGATGGCACTCAAGCGCGGTATCGAAGCCGCCGTGGCCGCCGTCTCCAAGTCCCTTTCGGACCAGGCCGTCGACATCGAGACCAAGGAGCAGATTGCTGCTACCGCCTCGATCTCCGCTGCTGACCCCCAGATCGGTGAGCTCATCGCCGAGGCCATGGACAAGGTCGGCAAGGAAGGCGTCA
>JBBPZD010000129.1:0-10717 GCA_038199265.1 Actinomycetales bacterium
ACGTCGTGCACGATGTCGACCCGGCGGGTGCGGTACGCACCGGTGAACCCGTCCACCTCGACCTCACACGCGGCTACGCCGTTCGCGTAGTACTTGAAGGGCTCGCCCTGCATGATCGAGGAATCCCAGTGCAGGCCCTCGGTGCGGTAGTAACCCGACGCCGACAACTGCACGCGGTGGAAGTAGGCGCGCATCGTCAGATCGGACCAGCTCATCGCCGCGGCCTTGCTTCCGATAGCGGTGACGACTCCGTTCTCGAAACGCACGTCGGCCGCGTTCACACCGAAGTGTTGTGACGCGACGCCAGCCAGGCGCTCACGGATTTGCTCGCACGCGTTCTTCACTGCGCCACCGTTCAGGTCGGCCCCCGAACTCGCAGCAGTGGCAGAGGTGTTGGGGACCTTATCGGTGCGGGTCGGGGCAAGACGAACCATCGCGAGGGGAACACCGAGTGCCGTTGCCGCGACCTGCAGCATCTTGGTGTGCAGGCCCTGGCCCATCTCGGTGCCACCATGGTTGATCAGCACCGAGCCATCCTTGTAGACCAGCACGAGCGCGCCGCCCTGGTTGAACGCGGTCAGGTTGAACGAGATCCCGAACTTGACCGGCGTCACCGCGAGGCCACGCTTGACGTCGGTGTGCGATTCGTTGAACTGGGCGATCTCCGCCTGGCGACGTTCGATGTCTGCGGTGCTCAGGACCTGCTCCCATGCACGGTGCAGACGGTCCCACTGCTTCACGGGCTGGCCGTAGGGAGTGGTCTGGTCGGGGCCGTAGAGGTTCTGGTGACGCAACTGCGTCGCATCCTTGCCCAACAAGGGCGCACACCGACCGAGGATGTCCTCGATCACGAGCATGCCCTGTGGGCCGCCGAACCCACGGAAAGCGGTCTGCGACGTCTTGTTCGTCTTAGCGATCCGACCGTTGACCCGCACGTTGGGGATCCAGTACGCGTTGTCGATGTGGCAGACCGCGCGTGCCAGCACCGGCTCGGACAGGTCGATGCTCCAGCCGCCATCGGCGGTAAGGGTTGCATCGAGCGCCATCAGGTTGCCGTCGGCGTCGAAGCCGACCCGCCACTGGGTGTAGAAACCATGCCGCTTGCCGGTCATCGTCATGTCGAGGGTGCGGTTCAGGCGTAACCGGACCGGGCGACCGGTCAGAATCGAACCCAGCGCGGCAATGGCTGCAAGCCCGTGCGGCTGCATCTCCTTGCCGCCGAAACCGCCACCCATCCGTAAGCACTGCACGGTGATTTCGTGCGCCGGCAGACCGAGCACGTGAGACAGGATCTCCTGGGTCTCACTGGGGTGCTGGGTGCTGCACTGCACGAAGATCTGACCGTTCTCATCCACATGGGCGAGCGAACAATGCGTCTCCAGGTAGAAGTGCTCCTGGCCTTTGAACTCGAACTCGCCGTGAAAGACGTGTGCTGCGTCCTTGAAGCCGGTACCGATGTCGCCGCGCTCCATGTGCGGCGCCGCGCCTTGGAAGCTCTCCGCGGCAATGGCCTCACGGGCGGTCATGATCGACGGCAAAACGTCGTACTCGACCTCGACCGCGGCTGCGCCCAGGCGCGCTGCTTCGAGGGTCTCACCTAGAACCCACACGATCGCGTGACCGTAGTACATGACCTCGGTCGGGAAGAGCGGTTCGTCGTGCTTGGTGCCGGCATCGTTCACGCCGGTGACGTCACCCGCCCCGAGTACCCGCACGACGCCGTCGATCTCGAGGGCCGCAGCTGTATTCAGCGAGGTGATGTTGGCATGCGCATGTACCGACTGGACCGGCCAGGCGTGCAGACAGTCCTTGGTTCGACCGACCAGATCGTCGGTGTAGAGCGCTAGCCCGGTGACGTGCAGATCTGCTGCTTCGTGCGGAATCGTCTGACCGACGACGGAATTGCTGGGACGCTGCGAGAGGGCACTCATGCGCCGACCTCCTGGGACTGGGTCTGTGAGTGGAACTTGAGCAGCGCAGTGCGCAACATCGCTGCTCGGTATTTACCGCTCGCCCGGTGGTCGTCCATCGGGGTTCCGGTCGCGCCGAGCACTCGAGCGGCGCTCTGCGCGGTGGCCAAGATCCACGGCTTGCCTTCGAGCGCAGCCTCGGTCTCCAACGCGCGTAGTGGGGTTGCCGCGACCCCGCCCAGCCCGATGCGGGCACGGGTCACGACTCCGCCGTCGACATCGACCGCAATAGCGACCGCGACGCTGGAAATGTCGTCGAAGCGGCGCTTGGCGATCTTGTGGAACGCCGTCTGCTGCGCCAACGGAAGCGGTACCCGCACGGCTTTGATCAGTTCGTCCGCATGGCGGATGGTCTGGCGATAACCGGTGAAGTACTCGGCCAACTCCACGACGCGCTCGCCGCGGGTACTGGCGAGCACCAGTTGGCACTCCAGCGCCAGCAGCACCGGCAGGCTGTCACCGATCGGCGATCCCGTACCGAGGTTTCCGCCGAGCGTCGCGCCGTTGCGGATCAGCCGCGAGGCGAACTGCGGGAAGAGTTTGCCCAGCAGGGGCACCCGGCCGTCCAGGCGGCGTTCGATCTCGGACAGCGTGAGCGCGGCGCCGATCTCGACGTACTCCTCGCCCTCGTCCAGGTCGCGTAGTTCCGCGAGTCGGTCGATCGCGATCAACATGGGCGAGCGTGCCATCAGCAGATTGGCTGCCACGCCCCAGTCAGTGGAACCAGCGACCAGGAGCCTCTCACCCTGCGCAGCCAACAACTCCAACGCTTCGGGTAGATCGGCGGGGCGGATGAACTCGTGAACACCATCGCTGACGCGGGTGGGTACGGCTTCGGGAGCGGGCCGGGAAAGGCGCTGCGCCAGCGGATCTTCGGCCGGTGGCTGACCAAGTGCGTACGCCGCGTCCTGGATCGGGCGGTAACCGGTACAGCGGCACAAGTTGCCTGACAGCGCGTGCAGGTCGAAGCCGTTCGGGCCGTGTTCGTGGTCGCCTGCAGGGTGACCGTCGGTGTCGAGCGCGACGGTGTCGTCAGCTGATGGTGACCCGTTGGCGTGTGCTGAGTCCTTGTGGGGCGCCCTGTCGGCCCGGTAGTACTCCGAGGCCATGCTGCAGACGAAACCGGGTGTGCAGTAGCCGCACTGGGATCCACCGCGATGGGCCATCTCTTCCTGCACCGGGTGCAGGTTGCCGGGTGTGCCGAGTCCTTCGGCAGTGATGACCTCTTGGCCGTTGTAGCCGACGGCGGGCGGAAGGCATGCGTTGACGGCCACCCACGAGGTGGCGTCGCCGTCTGGGCGGGCAACCATCACCGAGCAGGCACCGCACTCACCTTCGGCGCAGCCCTCCTTTGCACCGGTCAGGCCTTCACCGCGTAGGTAGTCCAGCAGGCTGAGGTAGGACGGGGTACCGGCCAACGAGCGTGTCGTGCCATTCACCGTGAGTTGGGGGCTCGGCATGTCCGAGGGGGTACCGGTGGTGGGAGAAGAAGAGGTAATCGTCATCGGGTGGACTCCTGACTGCATAGTCGCGAAAGCTCTGCCCCGACATCACAAGGGGCGGCATGGTTCGACGGCAGTGCATCGGCCTGGTTGTCCATGCGGAACAAGCCGATCAATGGTGTGAGACCCATCACACCACGAGCACGCCGGCCGCCGGGTCGTGGGGCGCTGATTCGCCGCCCCACCACCGGGCGGGCGTGGTCATAGGTTGGGACGAGAGCGAGCAGATGCGATCGGGTTGGCATCCGCGACAAGGTGATCGAAGCGGTAGCCGGCGATCTTCGCGATCTCGACCATGGCGATGTTGTGCTCCTGGACTGAGGAGTTGCGCAGTCGCGCCTGTCCGTGTTTGAGGATCTCGTCGAAGCCGCCCTCATCGCGTACACACACGACCATCGGGAAGCCGAACTGCTTCTCGTAGGCGTTGGTGAGCTCGTCGAGCTTCTTCTGGTCCTCCTGGGCGAGGTGGGTCAGACCACGCGCGCCCTGGTCTTCCATCGACTCCATGTTGCTGGTGTCCAGTGTCTGGCCCAGGCGCGGGTAGGCCCGGATGAGCTCGCTCTGCTCGTCTCCGGTAGCGGCGAACAGTGACTCCTGGAACGCCGCACGCAAATCGGCAGTGTCCTTGAAGGGCCGCTGGACGAAAGCGCGCTGAGCCATCCATGAGGGACCCTGGAAGAGGCCGCCGAAGGACTGGACGAAGTCACCCTCGGTCATGTTGTTGACGTCATCCAGCCGGACGGTCTTGCCCGACCGGTCAGCGATGATCGGCTGCAGGCCGCCACCCACGTGGTAGAAGACCATGTAGAGCACGAAGGCGGAGATGCTTCCGATCGTGATACCGCTACCAAGCAGCACCTGAGCGTTGTCAGGCAGCGTCTTCGCCACGTCGGGTTGTGCAGTGACGAAGCCCGCCAGACCGACGCTGGTCGCGACGATGATGGTGTTGCGCTGGTCGTTGAAGTCGACCTTGGTCAACGTCTGGAAACCGACGACGGCGACGGTGGAGAACATTGCCAGACCTGCGCCGCCCAGGACTGGGGACGGGATTCCTGCGGCAATCGCGGCGGCCTTGGGGATCAGCCCGAGAACGATCATGAACACACCTGCCGTGGCGACGACGTACCGGCTCTTGACCCGAGTCAACCGCACCAGACCTACGTTCTCAGCGAAACAGGTGTAGGGGAAGGAGTTCAGGATGCCGCCGATGAACGTCGCGAGACCGTCAGCGCGCAGCGCCTTGGAGACGTCCTCACCGCCGACACGCTTCTCGACGATCTCAGCCGTTGCGAATACGTCGCCCGTCGTTTCCACGGCAGTGATCAGCATCACTATGACCATCGCGATGATCGCCCCGAGAGCGAATTTGGGTGCACCGAAGTAGAACGGAGTGGTGACACCGATGATCTCTGCCTTGCTGACGTTCCCGAAGCTTGCGTCGCCTAGAACCCAGGCGACCAGGGTGCCGACCACGAGGCCGATCAGTACGGCGATGGTGGCGATGAAGCCGCGGAAGAGACGCTGCAACAGCACGATGAAGAGCACAGTGCCGAGGGCGTACAGCAGGAACTTGCCGTTTGCGGGGTCGCGTTTGCCATCGGGGCCGGTGACGGCGTCCCCGGCGGCGACCGGGATCAACGACAGGCCGATGATCGTGATGACCGATCCGGTGACCACTGGTGGGAAGAAACGGACCAGCTTGCCGAAGAACGGGGCTACCAGGAAGGTGAAGACACCAGCGACGATGGTCGCGCCGTAGATGTACAGCAGGCCTTCGGTGCCGCCACCGTTACTCGTACCGATCAGGATCATCGGGCCGACGGCGGTGAAGGTCACGCCTTGCAGGAGGGGCAGCTTGACGCCGACCTTCCAGAAACCGATGGACTGGATGAGGCTGGCGATACCGCAGGTGAAAAGGTCGGCGTTGATGAGGTGGATCAACTGCTCGTCGGTCAGCTTGAGGGCTCCTGCGAGCAGAATCGGCACGATCACGGCCCCGGCGTAGAACGCCAGCACGTGCTGCATGCCGTAGATAGCCAGCTGCGGTGCGGGCAGCACCTCGTCAACCGGGTGGACGGGTGGTTTGGTCTTGCGTGCCGCGGTCGCGGTCATCGTTGCTCCTTGGTCCAGACTGCATTCCGTCATACGTAATTTAGATTCCGTATGACGGAATAGTAGGGAGTGACTCGGGTCACGTCAAGAGATTGGAGATATCGGATATATCTCGATCTTGACGCACTGGTGCCCGCGATGAATAGCGTTGTGACGCTGCTGCATTCGCGTTTCTGGTGCTGTTGTCCAGCGGGTTCTGCGATCGTTCGTGATGCTGGTGAGACCTGCTCGGTCCTCTTCGGCACCTGTTGGGCTCTTTGAAAAGTGCCCATGGCAACGCCGCCAGCACGTAGGTACGTACCGGCGGCGCGGCAAGGGTCGAGCGGTCGATCAGCTCCAGGCCTGGCCGGGGTCGTAGGCCCCGGTCATGTCCACATCGGCTGATCGCTGCACGGTGGCTTCGATGAGGCCGTAGGGGCGGTCGTCCGCGTGGAAGACCTCACTGTTGTTCTCGACCCCGAACGGCGACAGGTCGATCCAGAAGTGGTGCTTGTTCGGGGCACTCATCCGGATCTCGGCGACTCCGGACTCTGCGTCCAGGACCTTCTGGCCCATCTCGAAGATGGTGTGCTGCAGCGCGTAGCTGTATGCAGCACCGAAGGAGGTGGTCATGGTGTCCACGACATTGGCGAACGAGGCGTTCCAATCAGCGTTCTCGTCGGTCGAATGCGCCCACTGCGCGGTGACCGAGGTGGCCATCACGCGGTCGTCGGTCGGCTGCAGGGTCGTGTACTTCTCCTGGTAGAAGCCGTGGAACTCCGAATCGGTGGTCTTGAGGACGACGTAGTCCTTCAGGCCGCTGACCACGGTCGGTTTGTCGTCGCCGCTGCGCCGGACGGTGACGGTGCGCACGTAGTCGTTGATCCGACGGAAACCGTGATTCTCATCGCCGATCCGCTGCCACGGGAAGGCCTCGACGGTGATTTTGACCGTCGCAACCTGTGGAACGTCGTCCACGAAGTGGTTGGCGAGAGCCAGGGCGAAGGACTCCGGCGCACGCACTGCGTCACCGGCCTCCTTGGCGAAGGAGTTGACCGTGTTCTTGCAGGCGTCCGTCGTGAGGACCTTCGCCTGGTCACCGGTGATGTGAGCATCGTCGAAATCGCCGGTCAGCGAGACACTCACGTTGTAGTCGACCAGGTCGTGACGACCTTCGCGGCTGTCGCGGAACACTCGTACGACGTGGACTTCGGCCTTGCCGTACTGGTTATGGCCCAACACATAGGACATGCGGTTCAACTCCCTCTATAGGTGGAAAATGCGAACGGACTGAGCAGGACTGGGACGTGGTAGTGCCGTTCGTCGGCGACCACGAAGGTGATGGTGACTTCGGGATAGAAGGCCGCGACGTCTTGTGCGGCGAAGTAGTCGCCGGTGGCGAAGGTGATCCGGTAGGTGCCGGGTGCCAGCGCCTCGTCTGAGACCTTGGCGATCCGGCCGTCGTCGTCGGTGACACCCGAGCCGATGCTGTCCCAGTCACCGGCGTCGTTGCGAGCAAGGGCTTGGACGGGGATCCCGGCGGCCGGGGTGCCGCTCACGGCATCCAGCACGTGGGTGGACAGGGTGCTCATCTCAACATCGCCTCCAGGCGTAAGTGGGTTATCTGGCGCAGTTGTTCAGTCACTTCACTGAGCTCAGCATGCTCGTCGTTGCTCAATCGGCGCAGTAGTTCGGTCAGGATCTCCTGCGGTTGGCGACCGGCCGCACGGATCAGGAACACGCGATCGAAACGGGACTCGTAATCGGCGTTCCCTGTCAGTAGATCGCGGCGGACCTGTTCGTCGGCGTCGTCCATTGAGGCCTGCTCGGCGCGAGAAAAGGAAGCGGAATCAGAGGAATCATCGACCGTGCCGCCGATCCGCGGGTGGTCGCCCAGGGCTGCGGCGACATCTGCTGCATCGAGCTGCGCGAAACCGGCATCGGATGCCTCCAGCACTGCATGGCGCGCTGTATACGGGCGACCCTGCGTGACGTGCCGGACCCAACCGGGGGCGGCGCAGCATGCTCGTAGGAGCTCGGCGGCCTGTTCGGCCGGCAGTGCATCGAACGCTGCTGCGGTGATCGGAAGATCCTCGGTCACTGTCCCTCTTTCGCTGTGGCGGGTCCGCCATCTTTCATCATGCGGAATATGTATTCCGCTAGGTAGAATATGACAGAGGTCACAGCGATCGTCAAGAGCTTCGGGATATATCTACCCCGCGAGGTACAGAGCACCGGCGGTCTGGTGCGGCGCGGCGGCCGAATCAGGCCGAGGCGCTGTCCAGATCCGTCCCGAGCTGGGCTGCAATTTCCTGCAGGAAGGGAACTGCCCGTTTGCGGACGCTCGGGGTCAGTCGACTGGCCGGCGCCGACATCGAGATGGACATCAGCGTGGTCCGGCTCGGAATCGCCACGGCCAGGCACGACACGCCCACTTCCATCTCACCGTCTTCGATCGCATAGCCGTTCTTGCGAATGCGGGCCAGCTCGGTGAGCATCGCGGCTGGTTCCACGATGGTTTTCTCGGTCAGCATCGGCATTCCGGTGCGCGACAGAATCGTGAGCACCTCCGAATCCGGGAGCTGGGCGAGCATGACCTTCCCCGCGGCCCGGCAGTGCGGCAGCACGCGGCGGCCGATGTCGGTAAACATCCGCATCGCGTGCGGAGAGGGCACCTGGCCGACATAGACCAGTTGATCGCTGTCCAGGGTCGCGAGGTTCGCGGTTTCGCCGAACTCCTTCACGATGCGGCCCAGCTCGGGGGCGCTACGCGAACCGAAAGCGAGCAACGCGGTGGCCCCGAGCGGAATGAGTCGTGAACCGAGCGCGTAGCGGCGGTCGGGTAGCTGCCGTAGGTATCCGCGGTCGGCGAGAGTGCGCACGATGCGGTGAATGGTGGGCATCGGCAAGCCCGAGACGTTGCTCATCTCCACCAGCGCCATCTCACCGCCCGCAGCGTCGATGGCTTCCAGAATGTCGAGGGCTCGACCCACTGATTGGACGCCGCCGCTTCTCGGACTGTCAGCCATGGTTCTCCTCGAATCGCGGGACGCGGACATTGGCAACGTGGCGAAATCGCCGGGTCATCACCTTGTGATCATTCAACGCGTGGTGTGGATCAGCCGGTGAACAGCCCCACCCGCTGGCGCAAGCTGCTACTTTCGCCATACGGAATTGTACTTCCGATATATGAAGGATGGAAGCCTGATGACTGACGGTGTCACCGAATCTCTGATCGCCGAACTGGACCGTGAACTGGCGGCTGCCGACGCAGAACTGACCAGGCGATATCCGGGCGATCGGGTGGATCGCGCGCCGATCCACACCGTGTACGTCCCCGCTGATCGCTACGACGCGGGCACCCCGGCCGCCTGGGGCAACGAGGCACGCGCACTGCTCGATCAGTTCGCGCCCACCTCAGATGCGCTCGCCGCTCTCGTGGGTATGGCCCCCGAGCGAGTCGCCGATGTCTATGACCTGATCCGCGCCAAGCTGGAACGGGAGCCGATCGAAGACCTGCGGGTCGACTTCGAGGACGGCTACGGCCGCCGCGCCGACGAGGTGGAAGATGCAGATCTGGCTGCTGCGCTCGCATCGCTTGAGAGCCAGCGAGTCGACGGCACCCGCCCGGCCTGGTGGGGAATCCGCTTCAAGGCGTTCGAGGGGCCGACCCGTGCACGCGGTGTGCGCTCGCTCGTCGCGTTCCTGGAAAGCACGTGTGCTGATGGAACAGTTCCGGGCGGCTTGACCCTGACGTTGCCGAAGGTCACCTCGGTCGACCAGGTCGCAGCGATGGCGCTCGCGCTCGACCGCATCGAGCCGGCCCTCGGCCTGCCCGACCACTCGCTGACCTTCGAGATCCAGATCGAGACGGCTCAGGCGATCCTCGCTGCAGACGGTCGGGCTGCCGTCGCACAGATGGTGCACGCATCAGATGGTCGGGCGACCTCGCTGGTGTACGGCACCTTCGACTACAGCGCGGGCCTCGGTGTTGCAGCGCCGTACCAGGCAGCAGATCACCCCGTAGCCGACCACGCAAAGGCCGTCATGCAGGTCGCCGCAGCGCAGACCGGTGTCACCGTGTCCGACGGTTCGACGAACGTGGTCGACTTCTCCTCGGCCCAGGCCGCGGGCGCGACGTGGGCTCTGCACAGCGGACTCGTTACGCGTTCGTTGGTGCAGGGCGTCTACCAGGGCTGGGACATGTGCCCTGGTCACCTGGTGTCGCGGTACCTGGCGACGTACCTGTTCTTCCGTGAAGCGCTGCGCCCAGCAGCTGCCCGGCTGCACGCCTACGTCAACAAGGTGGAGGGCGGCGTCATGGACGAGCCGGCCACCGCGAAGATGCTCGCCTCGGCACTGTTGCGCGGGGTTCGCTGCGGCGCGGTCCAAGAGTCCGAGGTGCAGCAACTTGCGGGGCTCAGCGTCGACGAACTCGCCGCCATGACCCGCTGATCCGTCGGACTCGTCGGAAGTGGCGCGCCCCATCGAGCGCGCTGGTTCCTGCATATCCGCCATCTTGGCGGATATATGCCAGAAGGGGTTTACGGGCAAGCCGGGTACCGCTATTCTGACTAGCGGAATACATATTCCACGATGCGAAAGTTAGAGGACCACTTGATGGCGACCACCCGTTACGCGGTGAACATTTCGATCCTGTTCACCGAAATACCCTTCCTGGAGCGGCCCGCAGCGGCCAGCGCAGCGGGATTCGACGCGATCGAGTGCTGGTGGCCGTGGAGTACCGCAACCCCCAGTCAGGACGAGCAGGACGCTTTCGTCTCCGCCGTTCAGGACGCCGGTGTACAGCTGATCGGCCTCAACTTCTTCGCCGGTGACATGCCCGGTGGCGACCGCGGACTGGTCAGCTGGGTCGACCGGCAGGACGAATTCGCCGAGAACATCCCCGTCGTGGTCGACCTCGGCCGCCGGCTGGACTGCCACGCGTTCAACGCCCTGTACGGCAACCGCGTCGAGGGTATCGACGACGTCGAAAGCGACCACGCAGCCGTCTTGGCGCTGGCCGCAGCCGGTCGCGCCGTAGCCGAGATCAATGGCATCGTGCTGGTCGAGCCGGTCAGCGGCAGCCCCGCGTACCCGCTCAAGACCGCCGATGACGTCTTCGCGGTCATCGACCGGGTCAAGGAGGAGACC
>JBBPZD010000130.1:0-8483 GCA_038199265.1 Actinomycetales bacterium
CCCACCCGGCGCACCACCACCGGGTCAACCCCGGCCGCTACCGAGGCAACCCACCCCGGCGCACCCGTCGCCGTCGAATTCGCCACCGTCCCCCTGGTCAACGCATCCGCCGTCGCAAGAGCAGCAACACTCTCCGCCCGACCTACAACTCGCAGCAGGGATCCGACCACCGACGCCAAACCCGCCTCGTCAAGCTGAAACAAGGCACCCGGTGAAGAGGCCAGGGCTGCCTCGAAGTCACCAATTATGTCCAGGAACCGGGCACCCTCACCGGGCGCCGCGGGAACGATGGGCGGGGGCGTAGGAGGAGCCATGTCGACCATCAGATGCCCCCTTCAAGTCCCCAGTCCGGTTGTTCGAACCGATGTCCACATCATACGCCTGTTCGATAGTCCAGACAAGGCCAAAATGAGCGAAACATACTGCAAATAAGACCTATTCACGATGAGTTGTCCACATCCCCCTTATATTTCGAAGCTGGGATATGGGTTATCCACACACCCTCACCGCAGTGTTGTGGAGTTCTGCGACATAGCGGGTGCGACTGCGGGATCAAGGACCCAACCGCAGCACGAAAGCAGCCACATCGTCTGCCATGAAGCTTTCGAACTCGGCCGTCGAAATGAAAAGGGGTGTGCCGCCGTAAGACTGAGTGAGGGCGGCGAGCGCGTCCAGCACGTCGTCGGGATGGCCCGTCCCGGCCAACCACTCCAGCTGTTCGAGTTGCGGCAAGACCGTATCGGCGAAGGCCACGGATTGGGTTTCGACTAGTTCCATCAGCCGCTCCCGTTCGAACAACGCTTGTGCGAGAACGGCGTCCGACTCAGCGAGTAGTGCCTCGTACGCGAGGTCCCACTCGGCTGAGTTGTCGCGGGCTGCTACGGCGATCCGGATTCCCTGCGTCATCATCGCGGCGCCCACACTTCCTACGGTGGCGCCGATCAGTGCACCGGCGACAGGTACCGCAATCGCAAGCTGGCCTAGCGATGAGCAAGCCCAGACGGCTCCACGGCTCGCGATGACCTGGCTGGCCGCACCTGCTGCTGCTTGCGGTGTCAGTCGCCCGGTGGCGCATCCGTGGACGATGGCGGCGATCTCGTACGTTGCGTTCGCGAAGGCGAACGGCAGCGTGCCGTCGGCGAGTACCTCGATCGAGGCCGATGCGCCTGCCGCGAGGGCGTGTTGAGCAGTGAGCGAAAGACCCTGGCCGCCAATCGCGATGACCGCTGACTGCGCAGCCCCGGCCGCAGACCGCGTCGCGATCCGCGCCCAATCGAGTCCGACGTCATGATCTCGGGTGATCGACTGCAGAGCGACGTCGGAGATACCGGCCCCAACTGCCCCGACGAGCCCTGCGGTGCCACCGGAGACCAGCAGTTGATTGCGGACGTTCGCGTCGGACAGCTGGCTCAGGAAACGGATCGGATCGCGGTCGACGTCTTTGAGGTGCGCGATGTCCACCGGGTCCGAGGCCGTCCTACCGGCACGGACGCGGTCGGTCAGTCGAACACCCACGTCCTCGTAGCGGGCGTGCAGGGGACCATCGGGCATTGCGAGCCGACGGCCGAGCAGGTCTTCAGTGGATGCCAGATGATCGGTCGGGACAAGCAAATCCATCCCACCGTATTTCGGGTCCGACAGCCCGTTCACCGACGACAGTCGTTGCGCTGAACGACCGACGACCTTGGCTTGGACTTCGGCGACAACACCACCCCGCCCGTCGTTAATCTCCAGATCGGCAGCCGCGTGTGGCCGGCCCAGCCACGTCGTCACGAAGGCGCGCGAGTCGTCGTTCTCGGCTATCGCGTTCAGGTTGAACGACAGTTCGTGCATCCATTCGAAGACGTGACCCTGGCGCTGACCGTCGCCGAGCGGGCCGAAGCTCTTGACGAGTTGGGCGACTTTGCCACGGTCGGCCAACAGGTACGCGAGCTGAGCACGCGCCGTGCCGGTTGCATCGACGGAGGCTCCCCAGCTGAGTGCATCGGCGACGTCGGTGGCAACCGGGGCCAATGCGTCGATCCCCGACGGCACCTTCGGACCCGAGCGGCGACGCGGCCTGCGGAATGGCTGCTTCACGATGCCAGCCGATAGGCGAGAGCAATTCCGGCGCGTTCAGTGGTCACGGCCTGGTCGCGCACGTTTCCGTGCTCGTCGACGATCGGGCAGGCGATGACGGCTGCGACCGCTGTGGCGACCCCGGCAAGCTCGATGACCAACCCCTTCTGCGAGGCCGAGTACGTCTCGAAATCGTTGTTGCCCTCGATCAGATCGGCGAGTTCCGCCAACCGGTGGGCACTGAGTTCGACCAGGCGTCGCACCACACGTGCGGCGTCCGACGACGCATCGATTGCCCCCTCGGCTCGGGCCCTCCCGACCTCGAACTCGGCGGCAACTTGTTTTAGTTGTTCGGCTACCTCGAGCTGGTTGCGCAGGTTCTTCCGGTCACTGAGGTAGAGGAAGCCGACGCCGGCGATGAGTACCGGAAATGCGACCACTCCGCCCAGGATCATCGTCCCGCCCGCCACCCCGGCGCCCCCTGCCGCCAACGAACCGCCCCCCAGCCACGCCAGCGTCGCGCTGGTCGCAGCGGCGCCGCTGAGCGTCGAGATGGCAGTGCCGGTGGATGCTGTCGCCAGCAGACCCACGGTCGTGAATGCCGCTCCACCCGCCGCCGCACCGGCTGTCGCGCCCCCGGCAACGGACAGCAACCCGCGTAGGGCCTGCACGCTGACAGCTTGTAGACGTACGTCGATCCTGGTCAATTCTGGTACGGCTCGTACCGTCGGCAGGTCGTCCAGCTCGACGTTCTTGATCTTGGCGAATATGTCCGCGAAAGGCGCCAAGAATCGATTGAAGCCCGCCGTGAAAGCCCGGCCCAGATCGGCCTCTGATTCAGTGCACGCTGCTGAAAGCTCTCGCTCATCATGCTGAAGTGCCTCATGAGTGGCTCGGTTCTGACGCGCCAGGTTCCTGGCAGCCTGCAGCGGCACCGCCCGCATCGCACGTCCTTCCCACCGATCGACTGCCTGCTGGCAATATTGCCAGCAGGCACTGACAACGACGCCGTTCGCGACACCCCCTTCTGGAGATGCGATGACCCACGACTTCGACAAGGCCTATTGGCAGTCGCATTGGGAGGGCCACGGCCACACCGACCGGTCAGACGTATCCGCTCATCCGTACGTCGCCGAACAGCTCGGCGAGCTGGCCCCCGGCACTGCGCTCGACGCCGGATGTGGTGCGGGCGCCGAGGCACTCTGGCTTGCAGAGCAGGGGTGGACCGTCACCGCCGTCGATATCTCATGGCAGGTGCTCGCCGCGGCGTCTGAACGCGCATCGCGGTCCGAGGGCGGCGAGCTGATGACCTTTGTCGAGGCCGACCTGAGTACATGGGAACCGGACACCGATTTCGACCTGGTCACCACTTACTACGCGCACCCGACAACCTCGCATTGGGAGTTCCACACGTGGATCGCGCGTTGGGTCGCACCGGGCGGCACGTTGCTGATCGTCGATCACCTTCACACCGGGCACACGGGGCACACCGGTCCAGAACAGGGGCACCCGCCACGCGAAGGGGCTGTCACCGCGCAGAGCGTCGTCGCAGCGTTCGATCCAAAAGAGTGGAAAGTCGCGACTGCCGCCGAGCGGGGAAGACCCGCGCAGGGCCATCCGGCCGATGTCGGCGAACTACACGACGTCGTCGTCCGCCTCGTCCGCCAGCCCTGAGTGTCCGGCCGGGCGCTCGAGAAACTAGGGTGCGCGCGGTGCTCGACTTCCGTCTGTTCCGGTTCGCTCCTCCTCGGCGCCGCTGAGGAGGAGCGACGCCGAAAGACGGCTCTAGACTCCTGCACTCCCCCAGGTCCTTACGATCTGCGGTGTGATCGACCCCGAGAGCCAAGAGCGTGCGCCACGCACGGCGGAGAAACGCAGGGTGCAGAAACGCAGGGCGGAGAAACGCAGGGTGCAGAAACGCAGGGTGTGGCGGCAGGCGTTCTCGGTCGGTGTCGCGGCGGGCACCTACGGCATCTCGTTCGGCGCGCTGGCAACGGCGTCTGGCCTAAGCGCCGCACAGGCCTGCATGCTCAGCCTGCTGATGTTCACCGGCGGGTCGCAGTTCGCGCTGGTCGGTGTAATCGCCGCAGGCGGCTCAGGCCTGGCGGGTACGGCGTCCGCGGTGTTGCTGGGTGCCCGCAACGGCCTGTACGCACTGCAGATGTCGCCCATGCTGCAGGTTCGAGGGTGGCGACGGGTGCTAGCGGCACATCTGACGATCGATGAGTCGACCGCGGTCGCCACGGTGCAACGAACCCCCGCGCTCAGCAGGCTCGGTTTCTGGGCTACAGGCATCAGCGTCTTCGTGCTCTGGAACGCGGCCACCCTGCTCGGAGCGCTGCTCGGCAACGCACTCGGAGACCCGCGCAAATGGGGTCTGGATGCTGCAGCTGCGGCAGCATTCCTGGCCCTGGTATGGCCCCGGCTGAGAACCGGCAGCGCCACTGCGGCAGCCGCCGGAGCCGTCGTCGTGGCGACTGTAACCACTCCTCTGTTGCCACCTGGCCTACCTGTGTTGGCAGCCGCCCTGGTCGTTCTCCCTGTCCTATTGGCCAAGCGACCCGGTGGCCCCGACGCGGCACAGGCGCCATCGTGACCGGTTGGACGCTCGTGGTCGTCGCGTCGCTCGGCTGCCTGGTCACCAAGCTCGCGGGCTTCCTACTGCCCACCGAGAAACTGTCTGACCCGCGCGTCGTACGGGCGGCAGGCCTGATGACCGTCTGCCTCCTCTGCGCCCTGGTCACGGTGCAGACCCTCTCCGACGGCCGCTCGATCTCCTTCGACGCCCGACTGCCCGCACTCGCGGTGGCCGCAGTAGCACTCGTGCTGCGAGCGCCGTTCATCGTGGTCGTCATTGCCGCTGCAGCAACTGCCGGCACCCTGCGCGCGCTCGGTTGGGGTAGCTGAGCCCCTGTCGGCGCGGGCTGTCGGCAGGCGGGTGTAGAAATCGCTCATGGACGATGGACAACCGGCAGCAGCAGGCGGGATGAGCGGGTTGGACCCGCTGTTGAGTAGCGCTGAGAACTACCGCAGATTTGCGCAGCGGGAGGCTGCTGGCCGCTCACCCGCCTATGAAGCACTCGCTCAGTCCGTCGCTGCCGACGACGTCATCCTCAGCTATCTGGCGACGCTTCCCGTAGAGAAACGGCAACCCAATCTGCTCTTCGCGGCGGCCCGTTTCGTGCTCGACGCCGTACCGACCGTCGATGATCTTCGCACGCTCGCCCTCGCACCTGACGTCCTCCGCGAGGTGATGATGCAGCGGCGCACTCAGACCAACGAAGCGGCCCGCTGCGCAACCCTTCTGCTTGCCCTGTGTCAGTTGCCGCAACCCTTGGCGCTGATCGAAGTGGGTGCGTCGGCGGGGCTGACCCTGCTCCCCGACCGGTACTCCTACGATTACGACGGACACCGGGTCACCGGTCTGGACCCCGCCGCGCCGGTGTTGAGTTGCACGATCCAGGGCCCGGCCCCGCTGCCCACCCGGGTGCCCGACGTGGCGTGGAGGTGCGGCCTCGATCTGAACCCGTTGGACCCCACCGACGCAGGCGATGCCGATTGGTTGCAGTGCCTGGTCTGGCCCGGGAGCGAGGATCGCAGCGAAAGGTTGCGGTCGGCGTTGGAAGTCGCTCGGCGAACCCCCGTGCCCATTCGCCGCGGTGATCTCGTCGACGACCTCACCGCGCTGGTCGCTGAAGTACCGCCCGAGGTTGCGACGACCGTGGTGTTCCACTCCGCCGTTTTGGCGTACGTCGACCATGCCAAGCGCACTGCGTTCGCCGATCTCGTTCAACGGCTGGGAGTGCACTGGCTGTCCAACGAAGCACCCGGGGTCCTCCCTGTTACTGCTGGCGACGGCGGCCATGGATTCCGCCTCGTCGAAAACGGGCGCAGCGTGCTCGCTCACACCGACCCGCACGGCACCTGGCTGAACTGGACCACCTGATCCGGACAGGTTCGGAGGCCCACCGTGCCGGCCGCCTCGAGCGGGCATTGCGGGCGAACCCCTGCGGAATCGTCAAAGACGACGGGAGAGTGCACGACTTCCTTGAAGACCCGGACAACGTCGTTTCCCCATCCCCAAGGGATCCCCGCAGTGAGCAGGCCGCTTTCAGTCTGAGCGTGGTTACAGAGCCCCACCGGGGTCTATGGCGGCCAGCAACGCGGCACCGGCACGGTCGAGGTAGTCGCTGAGCCGGTCGACTGCGGCGGTGGAATCGCCCGCTTCGAGATAAGAGCAGACCGCGTCGTTCTCGGCCAGGTAAGGAAGGTGGAACTCCTGCGACGGACCCACCTGATGGAAGACGAGGCGCATCTCAGCGAGCAGCAGCGCCATCTGATGATCCAGTCTCGGGCTGCCCGCGAGTGCCACGAGCTCGCGGTGAAAGTGCTGATTGGCGCTTCCGACGCCGTTCCCGTCGCTACGAGCAACTGCCGCCTGACCTTCCATCACCGCCGCTCGTAGCGGCGTCACGTCGACACGCGCTATGTCGACTTGTCGCAGGACTCCGGGCTCGAGGATGCGGCGAACCCGGTAGATGTCCCGGACGGTCGAGGCATTGGGAGTAGCAACGAAGACGCCGCGGTGCGCTTCGCGGACGAGCACGCGCTCCCCGATGAGCTGGGCAAGCGCCTCACGAACGGTGTTGCGGGACACCGCGAGCGCCGTGCAGATCTGCTGCTCGGGCAGTTGCATGCCAGATCGGAGATGCCCCTCGGCAATCTGCTCGCGCAGCACGTTGGCGACCCGATCGGCGGTGCTGAGCACCGCAACATCAACCCGCGCCTGGATCAGCGCGGCGAACGGATCGGCGTCGCCTGCCGGTGTCGTGGCCATGCCGAGATCCTAGATCTCGATGAAGAAATCGTCAGTCATATCAGTTGCCCCCTTGTGGGATTGTTCAACAATCGGCTACTTTCAGTGTGGCCGTGGTCACACCGACCGCCCAGGAAAGAGACTCCGATGAGCGATATCCCCCTCGACAAAGAGCAACCCGCCCTGTCTGGCAAAGCAAACCGAGCAGCAATCCTCGGCGCGATGTTCCTGATGGCCACCAGCGCCATCGGGCCAGGCTTCATCACCCAGACCACGACCTTCACCGCCAAGCTCGGGGCGGCGTTCGCGTTCGCGGTCCTGGCCTCAACTCTGGTCGACGTCGCGGTACAGCTGAATGTCTGGCGCGTCGTCGGCATCTCAGGCATGCGGGTCGGCGAACTCGGCAACTCTGTACTTCCCGGCCTGGGCTGGGCACTCGCGGGCCTGGTGGTCCTCGGCGGATTCGTCTTCAACATCGGCAACATCGGAGGCGCGGGCCTCGGCACCTCCGCGATGCTCGGGATGAACGTAAAACTGGGTGGTGCACTCTCCGCCGCGCTCGCGATCGGCATCTTCCTGAGCAAAAAAGCAGGTGTCGCACTCGACCGGATCGTGGTGGTGCTGGGCGCGGGGATGATCCTGCTGACCGGTTACGTGGCGATCGTCTCCAAGCCGCCGGTGATGGACGCGCTGCGTGAAACCGTCGCTCCGAGCACCATCGACCTGGTCGTCATCACCACCCTCATCGGCGGCACGGTCGGCGGTTACATCACCTACGCCGGTGCGCACCGCGCACTCGACTCAGGACTAGCCGGGCCGGAACACTCCCGCGACATCACCCGCAGTTCAGTCATCGGAATCATGGTCACCGCACTCATGCGCGCCCTGTTGTTCCTCGCCATCCTCGGTGTCGTCGCCGGTGGCGTAACCCTGACCAAGGACAATCCCGCCGCGAGCGCTTTCCAAGCGGCTGCCGGTGAGGTGGGCCTGCGGACGTTCGGCATCATCCTGTGGGCGGCGAGCCTCACCTCCGTCATCGGTGCCGCATACACCTCGGTCAGCTTCCTGACCCGTCGGGACAGCCCCGAAAAGGTGCGGAACCTGCTCACCGTCGGATTCATCGCCATCTGTGCGGTCATCTTTCTCATCATCGGCAGCGCCCCGGTGAAGTTGCTGATCTTCGCGGGCGCCTTCAACGGACTGATCCTGCCCGTCGGCTTCACCCTGGTGTTGTGGGTCGCATGGCGCCGACGCGATCTGCTGCAGGGCTACAAATATCCGCAGTGGCTCCTGGTCATCGGCATCCTGGCATGGTTGATCACCCTGTACCTCGGCTACTCCTCGATCACCAGCCTCGGGAAGCTCCTATGACCCGCATCGACCTGAACAGTGATGTCGGCGAGTCCTTCGGCCGTTGGACTCTCGGCGACGACGAAGCAGTTCTCGCCGAGGTGACCAGCGCGAACGTCGCGTGCGGATTCCACGCAGGAGACCCCACCACGCTGCGGCGCACCTGCGAGCTGGCCGTCGCTGCAGGCGTGGTCGTCGGCGCGCAGGTCGGGTATCGCGATCTTGCCGGTTTCGGTCGCCGGTTCCTCGACGTGTCACC
>JBBPZD010000131.1:0-2470 GCA_038199265.1 Actinomycetales bacterium
CGACGACCCCGGCGCAGGCTCCAGATCCACCACAGGACCCCGCCCAGGATCGCCACCCAGTAGGAGAGTCCGAGCAGGTTGGACAGCAGCTCACGCATCGGGCACCCCCGTCCGGGTGGCGACGACCGGCAGTGACAGGCCCGGGCTGATGTCCGTGACGCTCCACTCCTGCCGTTCGTAGACCGAGTGGGCCCGCACGCCCGCCTCCGCGAGTGCACGGGCCACGTCGGCCGCGGTCACTGGCCGGTCCGGTTCGCTGTGCAGCCGCACCCCGCCGGGCTCGGGGTGAGCCTCGGGCTCACGACCGGCGAACCGCTGCTCCAGGAAGCGCAATGTCTCAGACATGATGTCCGCGTCATCGCTGACCAGACCTACGTGGACGACGTGCTCAGACCAGGCGTGCGCACTCATGTTTCTAGACTACTCCCTGGGAGTATCATCGAGCGCGTCGCTGTTGCATGGCAGCGCCGCTGATCTGGACGCGAGCGCCCGATCGCCGAGCGATCCGCCGAGGCGACTGACCGCAAGACGGCCGGGCACTGGGAGAAAGACCTCATCAACCGGACGGGCGAATCGATCCGCGATCGCGACCCTGGCCGACCGGTCTCAGCCCTTGCACCCGGAAGCGCTTCGTCGGCGATGACCGTCGCCGTTCGTCGCCCCCTCCCAAAAAACACCCGAAATTCGCACATTCTCTTTTGGTGGCCGCTCCAGTCCCCTACTAGCCTTTCGCTACCGCTATGAACTGCATTTGCACGCATCCCGCTGAGCCGAGTCAGGAAAAGGCCTGCGAGCTGCAGACATGTGCATTCTTCGAATGTAGGGTGGTGCGGTCTGGTTGCCGGGTTGCCGAGGGGGTCGAGGCGGTGTTGAGCTCGGCCAAGATCGGCACATCCGGCTCTTCTTACTTGAGGTGGGGGCTGGATAGTCCGCCGCCGATCAGGAGCATGCGTAGGCGGTAGTTGTCTCGGTTGCGGAAGCCTCGGGCGACGCGGCGGTGGAGCTCGATGAGGCCGTTGATCGCTTCAGTGCCGCCGTTGCTCGACCGGCTGGTGTCGAAGTAGGCCAGGAACGCTTCTCGCCATCGTTTGAGGGTCTTGCCGAGCCGCTTGATCTCGGGGATCGGGCAGCTTGGGAACGACGCCAAGACCGTCTCGGCGATCTTCCTGCCTTCCTTCAGGTTGGTGGCCTTGTAGGCCGACCGGAGCTGCTGGGCGCACTGCCAGGCGAGTTCGACCTCGACGTGCCGCGGGTCGGCGACGAAGGCCTTACCGAGTCGGGCCTTCTGCTTGTCGGTGAGCCTTTCGGCTCCGCAGCGCAGCACGTTCTGGATGCCGTAGAGCGGGTCACCCTTGCGGCCCCGGTGGCTGAGGGTCTCCTGCTGGACACGACGTCGGACCTCATCCATCGCGGCGGTCCCGAGTTTCACCACATGGAACGCGTCGAGCACGGCGATGGCGTCCTCGAGCTCATCGTCGAGGGCGTTCTTGTAACCCTGGAATGGGTCCAAGGTCGCGACCTTGATGCCGGCGCGGAACGTCTCGTTGCGTTCGGTGAGCCAGTCCGCGTAGGCCGCGCCAGACCGGCCGGGGACCAGATCGAGCAGCCGAGCGCGTGTTCTTCCCTTGCTGTCACGGGAAAGATCGACCATGCCGGTGAGTTCCTTCGGTCCGCGGCCGCCGTCTTCGATGGGCTTGGTCGAGACGTGATGCCACACGTGCTCATCGACGCCCAGGGCGTTCACCCCGTCGAAGCGTGACTCATCGTCGGCCATCGCGGTGAGCAGCGGAGCGATGGCGCGCCACACGGTCCGCCACGAGGTGCCGAGCTGCCTGGCCAGACCCAGGATCGACGCGTGCTCACGGCGCAGCTGCCCGATCGCCCACCAGCACGCCCGCGTGGACAGCAGTGCCCGCGGCCTCGCCACGTCGTCGTCCTGCTCGGTGAGAACACCCGCCGGACAGCTGATCTCGGCGCAGCGCCAGGTCCGCTTACGCCAGGTGAGCTCGACCGGCCGACCGAAGCAGGGCGTGTCGATGAGCCGCACCTCACGCCGCCCATGGCTGCGCATCAGGACCCCACAGACCCGGCAGCCCTCGACCCGCGAGAGCGACTCGACTTGCACCCGCAGGAACGTCCCGCGCTTGCCCGTCGCCTCCTGCACGGACGCGACGCGCAGCCCCGGCAGGCCGACCAGAAGATCGCAGCGGGAACAGGACAAGTCAGCAGAGCAGGCGTCCGCAGACGCCGTAGGCTCGGTCACGGTCGAGGCCTTCGGTTCGAGAGCTTGGTCGCTATCGATCCTCAGGAGGCCTCGGCCCCCAGCCCCTCAGGTCACACCCGCGAGTCGGTCACACCCACCCCAGGTATGAAGAGCCAGTTGTTCCATCACAAGAAGAGCGCCGGGATGATCTATCAGGCTGCTTTGCGCAATGAAATGCACCAGCGTCTGGGCGTGACTTTTCACCAG
>JBBPZD010000132.1:0-16856 GCA_038199265.1 Actinomycetales bacterium
CACGATGGCCGGCGTGACCGGTCTGATCGTCGCGATCGGAATTACCGCGGACAGTTTCATCGTCTACTTCGAGCGGGTGAGAGACGAAGTCAGAGCTGGTCGGCCGCTGCGAGCGGCCGTCCAGACCGGGTGGGACCGAGCGAAGCGGACGATTCTGATCTCCGATGCGGTCAATTTCTTGGCGGCTGCGGTTCTCTATCTGTTGTCCGAGGACAACGTGAAGGCGTTCGCCTTCGCCCTCGGCCTGACCACCGTGATCGACATCGTGGTGGTGTTCTCCTTCACCCACCCGATCCTGACTCTGCTGTCGCGTACCTCGTTCTTCGGCAACGGCCACAAATGGTCCGGATTCGACCCGGACCGGTTGGGTGCCCGTGGTGTGACCTACGCCGGGCGCGGCCGGGTCACCATCGCCGAACGTAAGGCTGCAGCTTCGACCGCCACCGGACAGGAGGCCTGACGTGGCCAGTTTTGCCCAGTTCGGAAACGATCTCTACACCGGCCGACGACAGATCAACTTCATCGGGCGACGTCGTACCTGGTACGCCGCCAGTGCCGTCATCTTGATCTTGGCCTGCATCGGGCTCTTCGGGCGGGGTTTGAACCTGAGCCTTGACTTCAAGGGCGGTTCGGAGGTCAAGATCGCCGGCATCTCCAATATCGACAACTACAACGACCGTGCCAAGAGTGCGATCACTGATGCTGTCGGTTCCTCACCGAATCTGTCCGTCACCAAAGTCGGCAGCGACAGCCTCACCATCGATGCGAAGAAGCTAGGAAAAGGTGCTGCGGACACAGACAAGGTGCGTGCGGCGCTCGCCAAAGAATTCAAAGTGTCGACCAAAGCTGTCGACAGCAACTTCATCGGACCTTCCTGGGGATCGCAGGTCACGACCAAAGCAGTCCAGGCGCTGATCGTGTTCCTCGCGCTGGTGTCCGCCTTGCTCGCCATCTACTTCCGCACCTGGAAGATGGCGCTGTCAGCGCTCGTTGCACTGATCCACGACCTGGTACTGACCGTCGGTGTCTACGCCCTGGTCGGTATCGAGGTCTCGCCCGCGACGGTCATCGGCTTCCTGACAATCCTCGGTTATTCGATCTACGACACCGTGGTCGTCTTCGACAAGGTGCGAGAGAACACCGATGAAGCAATCGCCTCTGGGTCTCGCTCGTACGCCCAGGCGGCGAACTACGCGATCAACCAGACCCTGGTCCGCTCGATCAACACGTCCGTCGTCGCGCTACTGCCCGTGGGCGCATTGTTGATCGTGGGATTCACAGTCCTGGGCCCCGGCACCCTGCTCGACCTGGCGCTGGCGCTGTTCATCGGGATCGCCGTCGGTACCTACTCCTCGATCTTCATCGCGACCCCGCTGCTCGCATCACTGCGCGCCAAAGAGCCTGCGATGCTCGAGCTTGAACGCCGGGCGCAAAGCTTCCAAAGCTCCCAGCACGCGGCCATCGAGTCCACAGATGACGGGTCCAGCTCTGAATCGCAGTCCGGTTCGCTTGCTGCGGGCGAGGACATGTCGGGGGTGGTCGAGCCCGAGCAGGCGAAGGCTGCTGCTGCCGCGCGACGCACGAAAGTGCGCGTACGTGAGGTGCACCCGTTGTCGATCCGCGATCGCGAGGAGTGAGCGTGACCGACATCGGACAGATCGTGCGGGCGCACACGCGCGATATCGCGGACTTTCCCAAGCCGGGGATCGTGTTCAAAGATCTGACCCCGTTGTTCGCTGATGCTCAGGCCTTCAGGGCGGTCGTCCACGACATCACCGAGCGGTTTCGTGGTCACGTCGATGCGGTGGCCGGCATCGAGGCACGCGGGTTCATCGTGGGTGTGCCCGTCGCTCTCGCTCTCGGGCTCCCTTTCGTAGCGGTTCGTAAAGCAGGCAAGCTGCCGGGCGAGGTGATCGCTCAGAGCTACGACCTCGAGTACGGATCGGCGACTGTCGAGATCACTTCGGACGCTGTGAGCAGCGGTGACCGGGTGCTCGTCGTCGACGATCTGCTGGCCACCGGCGGGACCGCGGCGGCGACCTGTGCACTCCTGGAGCGCACCGGGGCACAGGTCGCCGGAGTCCAAGTGCTGATGGAGCTTTCCTTCCTCGATGGCAGGTCGGCGCTGGGTGGCCGCGAGGTTCACGTCATGGTGTCCGTGGGGGACGACTAGGATTTGCCCATGAGTGCTGAGGACATCGGATCAGGTCCAGCACCGTTCACCCCGGCTGCGGCTCGGGTTCGTGCCAGGCTCGTGCGCTTCAGTGCCCCCCGGTCGCCCACCAACCGCGCCGTGGAACCGCTGTTGCGGACCGTGCGCGCAACTCATCCCAAAGCCGATGTGTCCATCATCGAGCGGGCGTACATCGTCGCGGAGCGGTGCCACGAGGGTCAGATGCGTAAGAGTGGTGACCCGTACATCACTCATCCCCTGGCAGTTGCCACCATCCTGGCTGAGCTCGGTATGACGCCGCCGACGCTCGCAGCCGCGCTCCTGCACGACACCGTCGAGGACACTGCCTACTCCCTGGACCAGCTGCGCACCGAGTTCGGCGCCGAGGTTGCGATGCTGGTCGACGGCGTCACCAAGCTCGACAAGGTGAAGTACGGCGACGCCGCTCAGGCTGAGACCGTCCGCAAGATGGTCGTCGCAATGGCCCGTGACATACGGGTGCTGGTCATCAAGCTGGCCGACCGGTTGCACAATGCACGCACCTGGCGATACGTGTCGGTCGAGTCGGCGCAGCGCAAGGCCACCGAGACCCTCGAGATCTTTGCGCCGTTGGCCCACCGGCTCGGGATGAACACGATCAAGTGGGAGTTGGAGGATCTGTCGTTCGCGACCCTCTACCCGAAGGTCTACGACGAGATCGCCCGTCTGGTGGCCGACCGGGCGCCCGCACGTGAGGAGTACCTCAAGGGCGTGAGCGAACAGGTCGGGTCCGATCTGCGCACGGCCAGGATCAAAGCCACCGTCACCGGTCGACCAAAGCACTACTACTCCGTTTACCAGAAGATGATCGTGCGCGGCCGTGACTTCGAGGAGATCTACGACCTGGTGGCGGTCCGCGTCCTCGTGGAGTCCGTACGCGACTGCTACGCGGTGCTCGGCACTCTGCATTCCCGGTGGAGTCCGGTTCCTGGCCGGTTCAAGGACTACATCGCCATGCCGAAGTTCAATATGTACCAGTCGCTGCACACGACGGTCATCGGACCCGAGGGCAAGCCGGTCGAGATACAGATTCGCACCAACCAGATGCACCGCAGAGCCGAGTACGGCGTTGCAGCGCACTGGAAGTACAAAGAAGATGTCCGCGCCGGCGTCCCGGGCGTCCCGGCTGCCGCTGACGACGGACCTGTCAACGACATGGCCTGGCTACGACAGCTACTGGAGTGGCAGCGAGAGACCAGCGATCCGGGCGAGTTCCTGGAGTCGTTGCGGTTCGAGGTCGGTAGTCGCGAGGTCTACGTCTTCACTCCGAAGGGTGAGGTGATGGGCCTGCCGTCCGGTTCGACCCCGGTCGATTTTGCCTACGCGGTGCACACCGAGGTCGGCCACCACACGATCGGTGGTCGGGTCAACGGCCGGCTGGTGCCCCTGGAGTCGACGCTCGAAAACGGCGACGTCGTTGAGGTTCTGACCTCTAAGGCGGACGGGGCCGGACCGAGCCGAGATTGGCTCAATTTCGTCAAGAGCCCTCGTGCTCGGAACAAGATCCGCCAGTGGTTCTCCCGCGAACGGCGCGAGGAGGCCATCGAGACCGGTAAGGACCTGCTCGCCAAGACCCTGCGCAAGCAGGGTCTGGGACTGCAGCGTCTGATGTCGCACGAGTCGCTGACCCAGGTAGCGACCGGTCTGAACTACCCCGACATCGACACCCTCTACGCAGCGATCGGCGATCGGCATGTCTCTGCCGACCACGTCGTCCGACAGCTGCTGTCCTCCCTCGGTGGCGAGGAAGCAGCGAGCGAGGATCTTGCCGAAGCGACGACGCCACGCGGTGGTGCCCGGCCGCAACACGCCGATCCGGGTGTCACCGTCGTCGGCACCGACGACGTGTGGGTCAAGTTGGCGCGCTGCTGCACACCGGTGCCGGGCGACGCGATCATGGGCTTCGTGACCACGGGCAACGGGGTCTCGGTTCACCGGGACGACTGCACAAACGCGCAGCAGCTACGCGAGCAGCCCGAACGCATCCTCGACGTCGCGTGGTCGCCGTCCGCGTCCAGCGTCTTCATGGTGCAGTTGCAGGTGGAGGCGCTGGACCGCAACGGTCTGTTGTCCGATGTCACCAGGGTGTTGTCAGATCAACACGTCAACATTCTTTCGGCGAGCGTGGCCACCAGCCGCAACCGGGTCGCGATGTCGAAGTTCACCTTCGAAATGGGCGATCCGAGCCACCTCAAACACGTGATTCAAGCCGTGCGAAGCATTGACGGTGTTTTCGATGTGTACCGGATCACCGGTTCGGGCCATCGCCGCACCGACGATGCTACGACGCAACGTGATGAGTCGGTCCCGGCCGATTCAGCCGGGTAGAACCACCGTGGCGGTCTGGCCGCCGTAGCCGTTCTTGAGGTCGCGACCCTCGACCACCACCGAGGTGACCGACGGCGGAATCTTCACCTCGGTCTGGGTGCGGGTGAACGGTTGTTCCGATGCATGGTCGTGTCCAAGCGTCATTTCACCGAAGACTGTCGTTCCACTCTTGACGCGCCAGCCGTCGGCGTAACGGTCCGCAGAGTCATATGGCGAGGTCATCGTGACGTCGAATGTCCAGCTGCCGTCCGCGCTACGCGAGGGCGATACCTTGACCACGCTCGGGAACTTGTCCTGTGACGCGGCGCCAGGCGATGCCCCCGAAGCCCTGGAACTGGCAGACGACGAGGCTGGCGATGTCGATGTCGACGATGCTGAGGAGCACCCACCGATCGACACGGCACCTAACAGCACGGACATCGTCAGGGCGAAGCGGTTCATCGCCTCATCGTCTCAGCCGGGGAGAGGAACGCAGTCAGTGCGTCGGCGTACATCTGCTGGTCCGCGGCTCCCACCAGCTCGCGAGCAGAGTGCATCGACAGCGTAGCTGCGCCGAAGTCGACGGTGTTCACACCGGTCCCAGCTGAGGTGACCGGGCCTACGGTAGAACCGCACGGCATGTCCGAGCGCACGACGAAGTCCTGGCACGGCACCTGTGCTTGTTCGCACGCGAGCCGGAACGCGGCGGCGCCCATCGCATCGGTGGCGTACCGCAGCTGGGAATTCGCCTTCAGCACGGGCCCACCGTTGATGGCGACAGTGTGCTGCGGTTCGTGTCGCTCGCTGTAGTTCGGATGGGTGGCGTGCGCCATGTCTCCTGAAGCGACGATGCTGCCCGAGAGGGCTCGAAGGTGTTCTTCGCGGCCCGTACCCCTAGACCTCGAGATGCGTTCCAGGATGACCGGGAGGAAAACGCTCGCGGCACCGCGTTCGGAGACACTGCCGACTTCTTCGTGATCGAACAGCGCCAGGACCTGGATGACGGGTGTGTCGACGGGGCTGTCGGCGGCGCTCAGCAGGGCCGAGGTGCCCGCGTGACAGGTCGCGAGGTTGTCCATTCGGGCCCCGACAACCAGGTCACGGTCCCGACCGAAGATGCACGCCGGCTGAAGGTCGTGCGTCATGACATCCCAGCCCAGGACGTCAGTCTCGTCCACTTCGCAATGCCCTGCGAGATAGGCTCGGAAGTCGCCGGGTGTACCACCGATTCCCCAGTGCGGGGAAAGGTGTTGCTGGGGGTTGAGCTGCTCGCCCTCACGGACGCTGCGATCAAGGTGGATCGCGAGGCGGGAGATCCGCAGAATCGGGTCGTCGTCGCGGAATAGGACCGATCGGGCGCTCGCGCCGTCCCGCACCGCTACCCGGCCGGACAGGCCCAGGTCTCGATCCAACCAGCTTGAAATGAGCGGACCGCCGTACACCTCGACACCCAGTAGTGGCCAGCCTGCACGCGCCAGATCGGGCCGGGGCTTGATGCGAAGGTTGGGGGAGTCGGTATGGGCACCGACCACCCTGAACGGCGTTGTGGCGTTGCTCGCGTGGTGCGTGGACCAGGCAATCAGCGACCCGCCGCGCACCACGAAGTAGCAACCGGGTTGGGCCGGCCACGCCTCGTTTTCGCTGAGTTCGTGGAATCCGGCATTGTTCAACCGCACTGCCGTAGCGGCACAGGCATGGAACGGGGACGGGCTGGCGTTCAGATACTCAACCAGCCCATCGGCAGCGCCGGTACGACGTGGGTCAAGGCTCATCGGGGTCCTCGCGAAGTATCGGCAGCGCGGCGCAGAACTTCGTGGTGAAGTCTCATCCGCCGAACTCCGCAGCCCCTCCACGCGCCTGGTCAAGCCATGCCTGTCGCGCCGACAGGGACTCGCGGGCCTGCGCGATCTTCCGTTCGTCACCAGCAGCTGTGGCCTTGTCCAGATCGGCTTGCAGACCCTGCACTGCGCGTTCCAGTTGGGTGACCATGGAGTTCGCGCGGGCCGCGATCTCCGGGTCGCTCTTCTTCCAGCGGGAGTCTTCGGCGTCTCGCACCGTCGTCTCTACTCGTTTCATCGACTTCTCGATGCGCTCCATCGCCTGACGCGGAACCTTGCCCGCGGCGTCCCAGCGGTCCTGGACCGAACGCAGTGCGGCCTTGGCAACAGCGAGATCCTTTACCGGCAGGATCGCCTCGGCCTCTTTGAGCAGGGCCTCCTTGACCTTGAGGTTGGCGTCGAACTCGACGTTCTCAGCGGCGACAACCTGGTCTTTGGCATTGAAGAACGCATCCTGAGCTGTTTTGAAGCGAGCCCACAACTTGTCATCGTCGGCGCGGGACGCGCGCCCGGCTACCTTCCACTCGCTCATCAGACGTTTGAAGGCACCTGCGGTGGAACCCCATTCGGTCGAGACTGACAGCTTCTCGGCCTCAGCGATCAGTTCACGCTTGCGAGTTTTTGCAGCGGTGTGTTCTTCGTCGAGGTGCGCGAAGTGGGTGCGTCGCGCCTTGTCGAAGGAGTTACGAGCAGCGCTGAAGCGAGTCCACAGTGAGTTCTCGGTCGCCTTGTCCAGTCTGACGCCGCTGCGCTGCGAGGTCTTCCATTCTTCCAACAGCTCACGCATTCGAGCCGTACTGGTCTTCCACTGCACGCTCTTCGCCGGTACCGCGGCAATCTTCTCCGCTTCGGCAACCAGAGCCTCACGTGCGATCTGCGCTTCCTGACGCGCGGCGGTACGAACCTCACCCTCGACCTGACCTTTGGCTTTCAGGGCGGTCGCGATCTGTTCGAGCGTGGCGTCCAGGGCCGGTAGATCGCCCACGACCCTGGCCTGAGTCACCGACGCGCGCAGCTGCTTCAGTAATTCCCCGCCGGCGCCGGCAGTGAGGTCGGTCTGCACGACGCGCTGCAGCAATAGCGTTGCGGAGGCGGACAACTCGTCGTACTTTCGGGCGAAGTAGGCCAGAGCGGCGTCGGGGGTAGCGTCCGGATAGCTGCCGACCTCACGCTCGCCGTCCGGGGTACGGACGAAGACGGTGCCGTCATCGGCGACCCTGCCGAAACTCGCGGCCTTGCTCGTGCCCGATCCGGCCGAGGGTGACGCCGGCTGCCCGGGGACTGCCGCAGGCGTGGTTCCGGGTTGCGGTCCAGGGCGCGGCGCGGGCTTCGCGGGGGTGGGGTGGGGCTTGGGGGTATCCGTTGACACGGGTCTCATGCCTTCTTTTCGGTGACTGTGATCTTTTGGATGCCGATGGGCTGCGCGGGGGCACCACCACCGGCCTGGTTACTTCCGTCCTCGCCCTTGGCAGCGACAGCTCGCAGGATGTCCAGACCGGACGTGACCTGCCCGAAGATCGAGTAACCGGTTGGATCTGGGATCTCGGTGGCCTGGTAGACGATGAAGAACTGACCACCGTTGGAGTTCGGATCGCTCGATCGGGCCATGGCCAACGTGCCGGCCGGGTACCGGCCGTCGGTGGGGGCATCCTCCATGCCGAACGTGTAACCGGGACTTCCTGCGCCAGTTCCCGTCGGATCGCCGCACTGCAGAACGAAGATCCCGGACGTCACCAGTCGGGGACATGGGGTGTTGTCGTAATAGCTCTTTGCGAGGGAGGCGAACGAGGCGACGGTCTGCGGTGCTTTGTCCCCGAAGAGTTCGGCGGTGATCGTGCCGCAGTTGGTCTGGATGGTTGCAGCGAAGGACTTTCCCGCAGCGATGCTCTTGGCGGGAAGTTTGAGGCTGGGAGTGCTGTCCCGCGGGGCCGGTGCGGTGCTGCATTCCAACCCGGCCGGCGCTGCTGAACCCTCGGCGGAAGTAGCTGACGCTGAGGTGGACGGCGCAGACGACTTCGCCGCCGTGGGGTCGGTACTGCAGCTGCTCAACAGGGTTGCTGCAGCAACCGTCGCAACAATGGCAACGCTTCGCGATGTGCGCATGCTCGCCTCCTCACCTCAGACGTGTCGGTCGCCGGTGGCGGCGCCCTGGAGCAGTGTAGTTACGGGCCGGTGATCAGACGCCAGAGCGCCCGGCCGACATGGCCGAGCGCTCTGGTGCATCAGTTTCAGTCGGTTCACGCTAGCGCCGGTTGACGACGCGCTCGATGACCTTGGTGACGGGCTCTTCGAAGTGTTCGTCGAAGTTGCCCTTGAGGTCCGTGGTGACCGAGCCGTGGATCTCTCGCTGCATCTGCTCCTGCCGCTGTCGGTTCTGGCCACGCAAGAGCATCTTGTGCTCCTTCTTCAGTGCCTTGTACGTCGCGACGCACATGCCGATCATGACGACGCTGAACGGTAGAGCCGTGATGATGGCGCCCGTTTGGAGTGCCGTCAGCCCACCGGCCAGCAGTAGCACGATGGCGACCAGACCCGACATCGCCGCCCAGAGCACCCGGCTCCATTTGGGTGGATTGGGGTCACCACCCGACGCCAACATGTCGACGACCAGCGAGCCGGAGTCCGCCGAGGTCACGAAGAAGATGGTGACCAGGATCATGGCGCCCACGGAGAGGACGACTCCGCCGGGCAGACCCTCGAGCATGTCGAACAGGACGTTCTCGCTCATGATCTTCCCGTCCGGGCCGACGAGGCTCTGGTCCGTCATCTGACGGAAGATCGCCTGTCCGCCCAGGACGGAGAACCACAGGAAGGTTACGAAGGTCGGGACCAGCAACACACCTGCGATGAACTCGCGGACGGTCCGCCCGCGGGAGATGCGGGCGATGAAAACACCGACGAACGGTGCCCAGGACATCCACCAGCCCCAGTAGAAGGTCGTCCAGGAGCTCTGCCACACCTGGCCCTTCTTGCCCGAGAAGGCAGAGGTGTCGAAGCTCAAGGAGACGACGTCACCGAAGTAACCGCCCAGATTCTGTACGAACTCGCGCAGGATGAAGAACGTCTCACCCAGTACCAGCACGGCGACCAGGAAGATGCCAGCCATGATCAAGTTGGCGTTGGACAGGTACTTGATTCCCTTGTCGACGCCACTGACCGCGGAAATGATCGCCAGCGACATGATGATGACGATCAGGGCTACCAGCAGCAGCTTGCTCGGGTTCTCAAAGACGCCCACGTGCACCAGGCCAGCGGAAACCTGCTGTACCCCGAGGCCGAGTGAGGTGGCGACACCGGCCACGGTGCCCACCACGGCAACGGTGTCGATGGTGTTACCCAACCACCCGCGGACGCGCTTCTCACCCAGCAGGGGCTCCAGCGCCCAACGGATGGAGACCGGGCGGCCCTTGCGGTGGATGGAGTAGGCAAGGGCCAGGCCGACGACCACGTAGATGGCCCAGGCGTGGAAACCCCAGTGCAGGAAGACCTGGGACATGGCGGCGTGCGCGAGGTCGGCGTTGGACCCCTCAACGCCGGGTTTCGGGCTGGTGAAGAAGGTGAGCGGCTCAGCAGCGCCCCAGAAGACCAGGCCGATGCCCATACCTGCAGCGAAGAGCATGGCGAACCAGGCGCCGAGGCTGAACTCGGGCTTCTCGCCGTCTCTGCCGAGGGTGATGTCACCCATCCGGCTCAGGCCCATCCACACGGAGAAGACGACGAAACCGGCTACCACCAATACGTAGTACCAGCCGAATTTGTCGACGATGCCGGTCTGAATGTTGCCCAGCACTTTGGCTGTTCCGTCGGGGAAGAGGGCGGCAACAGCGCAGGCGCTGATAAGGATGATGAATGCGGGGTAGAAGACACCGGGTGCTACTGAGTGCAGGAACGCGGGGCCTCTACGGGGTTTCACGGCGGGCTCGGGGGACTGTTCGGGACTGTGGGCGGTGATACTCAATATCGTGGCCTCTCGGGACGGACGGTCTGGGCAGAAGGAGTCTTGGTCGCGCAGAATGCGATGCACCAGCACACTAGGCTGCATGCTCCCTGGGAACAACGCGCTCCGGCGTCGAATTGGCTGTACCACTCAGTAGTTTTCGAGCCTTTAAGCTCTTGTTGTGCTTGCTCTTTCGTTCCCCGCCGCCGCTTTCGGAACCAACTGCTACGTCCTGGCCACGGGCGAAGGCCAGGAGTGCATCGTCGTAGACCCGGGCATCGGAGTCACCGACACCCTGTCGCAGGTACTGCACGAGCACCGCCTGCGCCCGAGCGCCGTCCTGCTGACGCATGGGCACATCGACCACATCTACTCCGTCACCGCAGTGTGCGGGGGAGAGCTGGGTGCCTACATACACTCCGCCGACCGGCACCGATTGGCCGACCCCCTCGCGTCATTGGAGCCTCAGTTGCTCGCCATGTTCGAGCAGCAGTTCGGCGCGGCCGCGACCTGGCGGGAACCGTCGGACGTCGTCTCGATCGAGGGTGACGGTCGTCTCGAGCTGGCCGGGTTGTCGCTGGAGGTGCTGCACGCACCCGGCCACACCGAAGGCTCTGTAATGTTCGGATTCGACGGGGTGCCGGACGGCGTTCCCGACGAAGCTGCCTGCTCGATGACGATGCTCACCGGTGATGTGCTCTTCGCCGGCTCGATCGGCCGCACTGACCTTGAGGGTGGATCTGGCCGGGCCATGCAGGACTCGTTGCGCAACGTCGTGCTGCCACTACCCGACCACACTCTGCTGCTGCCCGGACACGGCCCCGGCAGCACGATGGGGCGCGAACGAGCGACCAACCCACATCTGCAGAACCTCTGAATCTGCTCGTCGTCTGATCTCTTCTCACCCTCGCACCGAAGGACGCTCCGCCTGATGGCCAGCAAAGTGACCCCGATCAGCGGCTTTCCCGAATGGTTGCCACGACAACGCATCGTCGAGCAGCACTTCCTGGACACCATCCGAGAGGTCTTCGAACTACATGGCTTCGCCTCGATCAACACCCGTGCGATGGAGCCGGTCGACCGGCTCAGCAACCAGGGTGAAGACGCCGATAAAGAGATCTATGCCGTTCGGCGTCTGGGCGGGGACGAGGACATCAACTCTCCGACCCTCGGGTTGCATTTCGACTTGACCGTTCCGTTCTCGCGGTACGTGATCGAGAACGCCGGACGGCTCACGTTCCCGTTCCGGCGCTACCAAATCCAGCCCGTATGGCGCGGTGAACGGCCGCAACGAGGTCGGTACCGCGAATTTATCCAGGCGGATATCGACATCGTCGAAGCCGAGGCCCTGCCCGACCACTACGAGGTCGAGATCCCACTGGTCATCGCCGACGTCTTCTCCCGACTGCCGGTCGGTCCGTACACGATCCAGGTCAACAACCGGAAGATCTGCGAAGGCTTCTACCGGGGCCTGGGCGTCGAAGACGTCGCGGGAACTCTGCGGACCGTCGACAAGCTCGACAAGATCGGCGCGGAAGGTGTTCGCAAGGTGCTGCTCGCTGCTGGCTCTAGTGAAGAGCAGGTCGCCCAGTGTCTGGCCTTGGCAGCCATTTCGACCCCGGACAGCAGTTTCGTGGCCCAGGTGCGCGCACTCGGCGTAGAGCACCCCGTACTTGATGAAGGCCTCGAACAGCTCGCCGCGGTCATGGACGCCGGCGCCGAGCATGCGCCGGGCGTGTTCCGGGCAGAACTGAAGATCGCTCGCGGCCTGGACTACTACACGGGCACGGTCTACGAAACGGTCCTGCAGGGTCGAGAGGACTTCGGCTCGGTGTGTTCCGGCGGGCGCTACGACACGCTCGCTACGGACGGTAAACGGACCTACCCGGGGGTCGGGATCTCGATCGGGGTCTCGCGCCTGCTGGGACTGCTGGTGGGTGACGGGGGGCTGACCGCCTCTCGGGAGACTCCTGTGGCGGTGCTGGTCGCTGTGGCAGACGAAGGATCGCGCGCGGGATCGATGCGCATCGCGTCGGCGCTGCGAGCGCGCGGGATCTCGACGTTGGTCGCTCCCAAGGCGGCGAAGTTCGGAAAGCAGATTCAGTTCGCTGACCGGCGCGGCATTCCGTTCGTGTGGTTTCCGCGTCTTTCGGAGCCGGGCAGCGAGCCCGACCAGGTCAAGGACATCCGCAGCGGCGACCAGAGCACTGCAGACCGCGATTCGTGGACACCCCCGAAGGACGATATGCGTCCGCAGCTTCGATCCGAATAGCAACGGGACCAGCCGAGGATTCGTCGTGCCGACCGAGTTGGAACGAGCTCTGAACGGGTGGCTGGACCATCTTCGGATCGAGCGCGGCATGTCTGTGCACACCCTGCGCGCCTACCAGCACGATCTGCTCCGCTACCTTGCCCACCTCCAAGCCCGTGGAATCACTGCCCCCTCAGCCGTCGTCGAGCTCGACATCGCGCACTATTCAGCTTCGCTGCGCGAGGGCGAGCCCGACTACCCCGCACTGGCGGCTTCTTCGGCTGCGCGCAACGTGGTCGCGGTTCGCGGATTCCACCGGTTCCTGGCGGCCGAGGGCGAAACGGCGACCAATGCGGCAGCCGAGGTCAGCCCGCCACGACCACCCAGGAGGCTGCCGAAGGCGATCCCGGTGGCGCAGGTCGAGCGGCTCATAGCTGCTGCGGGGGCCGGTGACACACCGGCGTCACTGCGCGACCGGGCGCTGTTGGAGTTGCTGTACGGCATCGGTGCCCGGGTGAGCGAGGCCACCGGGCTGGACATCGACGACCTCGACCGTGCGGACGACGCCGTGCGAGTGTTCGGTAAGGGCCGCAAAGAGCGCGTGGTGCCGCTCGGCAGCTACGCGAAAGAGTCGCTGACCGCTTACCTGGTGCGGGCGCGTCCGGCGCTGGCAACGGCTGGTGTCGGCACTCCGGCGCTCTTCCTCGGGCGACGGGGTACCCGGCTTTCACGGCAGTCGGTGTGGAACATCGTGCAGGCGTGCGCAGAGCGAGCCGATCTGCCCGGTCATGTGAGTCCGCACACGCTGCGGCATTCGTTCGCCACTCACCTACTCGAGGGCGGTGCCGACGTGCGGGTGGTGCAGGAGCTGCTCGGGCACGCCTCGGTGACCACGACGCAGATCTACACGATGGTTTCGGTGCAGCAGTTGCGCGAGGTTTATGCCGGTGCGCACCCACGCGCGAGATGATGCAGGGGCCGACAGGTCTCTCGATGCGTTAAGTTGAGGCGCGATCGGCGCGAGCCGTACGTCCTACCTGGAAGAGCAGCAAGCACCGTGATTTCGAGCGAGACGAACGGCCCCACGGGCCGACCGCTCCCGACCTTCCCGGTCCCGCGCCCGTTGTCGGCGCACGGACCGGCCCGCATCATCGCGATGTGCAACCAGAAGGGCGGGGTCGGCAAGACCACCTCCACCATCAACCTGGGCGCCGCGCTGGCCGAGTACGGCCGCAGGGTGCTGTTGGTCGACTTCGACCCGCAGGGCGCCTTGTCAGTCGGGTTGGGAGTGCGCGCCAACGAGATGGACGTCACCGTCTACAACCTGCTGGTGGAGCGCGGCCACAACGTGCACGACGTCATCCAGCACACGTCGACCCCGGGTCTGGACGTGCTCCCGGCCAACATCGACCTGTCTGCGGCCGAAGTTCAGTTGGTCAATGAGGTCGCCCGCGAGATGGTGCTCGCCAGGGTGTTACGACCTGTCACCGACGAGTACGACGTCATCCTGATCGACTGCCAGCCTTCGCTCGGGCTGCTAACAGTGAATGCCCTGACTGCCGCGCACGGGGTGTTGATTCCGCTGGAGTGCGAGTTCTTCGCGATGCGTGGGGTAGCTCTGTTGGTCGAAACGATCGACAAGGTCACTGATCGACTCAACCCCAGCCTGCGCCTGGACGGCATTCTCGCGACGATGTACGACGGGCGCACCCTGCACAGTCGCGACGTCGTGCGTTCGGTCGTCGATCACTTCGGCGACAACGTGCTGCACACGGCGATCAGCCGCACGGTCAAGTTCCCGGATGCCACCCTCGCCGCCGAACCCATTACGCGGTATGCCTCCAATCACGGTGCCGCCGAGTCCTACCGACAGTTGGCCCGTGAACTCATCTCGCGTGGCGCTGCTGCCTGACGTGCCCCAAGCTCCCGGAGGGGTGCTCACCCGGCGTGGCACCCACACCCCGTTCGAGGTGCACCTCGAGGTCTTCTCGGGGCCTTTCGAACTGTTGCTCGGACTGATCTCCAAGCACCAGCTGGACGTGACGGCCATCGCTTTGTCGCGGGTCACCGACGAATTCGTCGCGCACATCAGGTCCGCGCGCGACAGTGCGCAGGAATGGGATCTGGACCAGGCCTCGGAGTTCCTGCTGATCGCGGCGACGCTGCTAGACCTCAAGGCAGCCCGCCTGCTGCCCGGCGCAGGCCCCGAGGATGACGAGGACCTGGCTCTCATCGAAGCCCGGGATCTGCTGTTCGCACGGCTGCTGCAGTACCGGGCCTTCAAAGACGTCTCTGCGCTGTTCGCGCAGCGGATGGAGACGTCGGGTCGAATCACTGCGCGGCAGGCTGGCCTCGAGGAGCGTTTCGCCGCTCTGCTCCCTGAATTGGTGATGGGGGTAGGCCCGGAGCAGTTGGCGCGTATCGCAGCCCGGGCGATGACGCCGCGTCCCGAACCGACCGTGGGTTTGACCCACCTGCATGCTCCGAGCGTCAACGTGGGCGAACAGGCCGTGATCATGTCGGCGATGTTGCGTGAGCGGCAGGTGCTCGGTTTCGCTGAGTTGGTAGCCGACGCCGACTCCACGCTGGTCATCGTGGCGCGGTTCCTGGCACTGCTGGAGTTGTTCAAGCAAGCCGCTGTCGCGTTCGAGCAGCCCGAATCGCTCGGTGAGTTGCGGGTGCGATGGACCGGCGGCGACGTGGGCAAGGTCGTCGTGACCGAGGGGGACAGCGATGACTGACCTCGAACCCGCCGAGATCGACGAGCAACTCGAGCTGGACCTGGGCGAGCTGCCCGGCGGTATCGCCGCAGCGATCGAAGCGGTCCTGATGGTGGTCGACCAGCCGTTGACCGAGGCCGAACTCGCGGATGGCCTGCGGCTGCCAGTGCAGCAGGTGCGCGAGGTGCTGGAACAACTCGAAGCCGGGTACGCGTCGCAGAGCAGGGGTTTCACGCTGCGCAGTATCAACGGGGGGTGGAGGGTGTACAGCCGCGCTGACTACGCCCCTGTCGTCGAGCGCTTCCTGATGGGTGGCCAGCAGGCCAAACTGACCCAGGCCTCGCTCGAGACACTTGCCGTGATCGCCTACCGTCAACCGATCTCGCGGTCGCGGGTCAGCGCGGTGCGCGGTGTGAATGTCGACGGAGTCGTGCGTACCCTGCTCACTCGCGGGTTGATCGCGCAGATCGGCGAATCTACTGAGGGCGGCGCCGCCCTCTACGGGACGACGTCGTTTTTCCTCCAACGCATCGGACTGAGCTCACTGGAGGAGCTCCCCGCCCTCGCCCCCTACCTTCCGGACGCAGACGTCATCGAAGAACTGATCGAACAAGGACACGCATGAGCAGCACAGGCAGTAACAACAGAGACAACCCCAAGCCGGGCAAAGGCTCAGGCAGAGGCAACAGCTCTGGCGGAGGTGCCGCGCACCGCAAGGGTCGACCATCTCCGGGTCGGACCGCCAGGCAACCCGTCCAGCAGATCGTTCCACCCCGCGAGAAGCCCAAAGGCCCCGCAGACCAGCATGTGCCGGACGGTGAACGGCTTCAGAAGGTCATGGCAGCCGCAGGTGTCGGCAGCCGCCGGGTGTGTGAAGACCTGATTGCCGCGGGACGGGTCGAGGTCGATGGCCACAAGGTCATCGAACTGGGTATCCGCATCGATCCCGAACGGCAGACCGTGCATGTCGACGGTGAACGGATCCAGTTCGATTCGGAGAAGATCTACATCGCCTTCAACAAGCCGACCGGGGTCGTGTCGACGATGCATGATGACCTCGGGCGGGAATCAGTGGGGGAGTACGTCATCCACCGCAAGGAACGGCTTTTCCACGTCGGTCGCCTGGACATCGACACGGAAGGGCTGTTGCTGCTGACCAACGACGGGGAACTGGCCAACCGGTTGCAGCACCCGTCGTACGGGGTCACCAAGACCTATGTGGCGGTCGTGCCGGGCCCGGTGCCGCGTGCCCTGGGTCGTCAGTTGCGCGAGGGCGTCGAGCTGGAGGACGGCATCGTGAAGGTCGACTCGTTCAAGGTCGTCGATTCCCGACCCGGGTGGGCAATGGTCGAGATCGTGCTGCACGAGGGGCGCAATCACATCGTGCGACGGCTGCTGGAGGAGTCCGGTCACCCGGTCGAGTCCCTGGTGCGTACCGACGTCGGACCGGTGCAGCTCGGTGAGTTGCGTCCGGGTAAGTTGCGCCCCCTGTCGACCAAGGAGATCGCCGGTCTCTACAAGGCTGCCGGGTTGTGAGCTCGTCCGTCCACGTGGTGGGGGCCGGCCTGATAGGGACGTCGATCGGGTTGGC
>JBBPZD010000133.1:0-10409 GCA_038199265.1 Actinomycetales bacterium
CTGGGCCTGCGGGATCTCCCGGTCCGGCTCCGGCTTGGCTGCGTGGACGATGTCCGGGAACTTGATCCCGTCCTGGATGAAGAACACCGGCATGTTGTTTCCCACCAGGTCGTAGTTGCCCTGCTGGGTATAGAACCGGGTCGCAAAACCGCGGGTATCGCGGGCCACGTCGGCCGATCCACGCGAACCGAGAACGGTCGAGAACCGAACGAAGACAGGGGTTTCGACACCTTTCTTCAAGAACTCCGCGCAGCTGATCGACCCGGCGGCTCCGTTGGCGACGAAGGTGCCGTGCGCTGCTGCACCCCGGGCATGCACCGCACGCTCGGGGATGCGCTCGTGGTCGAAGTGGCTGACCTTCTCGCGCAGGTGGTGGTCCTGGAGCAAGGTCGGGCCGCGCGGACCGGCTCGCAGCGAGTGATCGGTGTCGCGCAACCGGGCACCGTGCGCGGTTGTCAGGAACTCGCCCTGCTGGGCCATCGCGGACCCGTCCAGACCCGTCTGCGCACCGGTCGGGGTGACCGTGGCGGGCCCTTGCTGGTCGTCCTTGTCATTGTTCGGTAAATCTGTCATGTCCCCTACCTCCGTGGTCGGCTGTCTCACGTCGCAGATCGTGGTCCACGTCCTCACACTCTTGACGAAGTGATTTACCCGGGCCCGGCGGCACGCAAACCTTCACCGTCCACGGCAGTGCCGCAATCCAGGCCGAGACGACGACGATCCGGATGCGTTCGACCAGGGCCACATCAACCTCGACCAGCAATAGAGCCAGATCGGCCAGCCCACAGAGCCCGATGGCGGCGGCCAGCACAATATTGACCCGCATCCCAACGGTCACCGCGCTCGTCCTGCGCGCCCCACCAGCAGTGTGTTGCAACCATGCAGCACGTGCGGCCCAGGCGGCACCCAACCCTGCCGCAGCAAAACCGACGAGCCCGCTGATTGTGTGCCCGACCAGGAGCTGCCCCATCAGCCCGGTGACACTGTTGTCCCCGATGTCACATCCGGCCTGCGTCGACGGCCGACAGTCCATCGAGGTGGAGCCGTCCAACACCGAACTCAGACCAACGGCTGCTACGGCGACCAGCGACCACCGGACAGCCCGCTGGCTGTTGTGTCCGCGATCGCCGGCGGGCCAACTCAACCAAGCGAGAACCATGAGCAGCACCCCGGCGAGCAGGTCCGAGGCGCGGTACCACTCGGCGTACGGCACTCCGGGACGCTCCAGTTCACTGACGAAGTCGGCAGCGCGATCCGTGGGCAGCAGGTACGACATCAGAAATGAGCTGTAGAGCAGCGCAGCGGCAGCAGCCACGTATTGAGCAGCGACATGACGGGTTCTCGAACCGGGCCAGTCCACCGCCAACTTCCTCATGAATCATTCATACCCAGCGCCGCAGAGGCCTACACGGAGTACGTGCTGGTGGATTGAGAACCGACGGACCGGGGTAGGTGAAGCGACGATCCCGAGTATCACGACCCCGAGTATCAGGAGCGAACATGCCTTCAGCAGAACGCACATTCACCGTCACTCCCCCGCCCGAGACCGTGGTGGAGTACCTCAAGGACTTCACGAACGCTGAAGAATGGGACCCGGGAACCACGAAGTGCATCCGGGTCGGTTCGGGCACCATCGAGGTCGGAGCGAGCTGGCGCAACGAGTCGAAGCTGGCTGGAAACACCACCGAGCTGACCTACACGCTCACTGAACTCACCGCCGACCGCATCGTCTTCGTCGGTGAGAACGAGACCGTGCGCATGACAGACACCATTGACATCACCCCCGCCGGCAACGGCAGCCAGGTGCGCTACCACGCCGAGATGGACCTGCAGGGCGCTGCGAAGTTGGCGACTCCGGTTGCCAAGCTCGGCTTGGAGAAGCTCGGCAACGACACCGAGAAGATGCTGACAGACGCCCTGAACGCGTTGGCGACCTGAGCGCCGCCTCTTCGATCGATGAGCCCTAGAAATGACATGCCCAGATTGACGACCTACCTCAGCAGCGCTGCCGATCGGGAACTGGAGGTGGCGCCTTACGGCGAGGTCACGCAGACCCTGGCCACGATGGTCGGCCACCCCGAGTACCCATGCCTGGGTGCGCGGTCGGTGTTCCGCAGTGACCGCGCGCAGATCGAGGTACTGGAGGAGATGGGCGGCCCCGAGGACCTCGCCGAGCTGAGCGACCGGTTACATGAGTTCGGCCGGGACACCGATCCGGACGGCGGGTTCGCGTCGCTGATCGCGGTGTTCCGATCCCCCGAGCCGACCAGCGAGGAACAGTTCGAGTCGTTGCTGTGGGGTGTCCTGCGTGACCTGGACGACGGGGACGACCAACCCTGGGCGGGCGGGGTGTCCTCCGATCCGGTGCAACCGCACTTCGCCTTCAGCCACGGCGGCACGGCGTTCTTCGTGGTCGGCTTACACCCTGCGGCGTCCCGAATCGCTCGCCGCGCGCCGCTGCCGACTCTGGTCTTCAACCTGCACCAACAGTTCGAGAACCTGCGCACTGGAGGCGGTTTCGACCGCATGCGCGACGCGATCCGCACCCGGGACGCCCGACTACAGGGCTGGGTCAACCCGATGGCCGAAGATCACGGCAACAACTCCGAGGCCCGCCAGTACTCCGGTCGTCAGGTGCCGCAGGACTGGGTGCCGCCGTTCACCCCCCGAGAGGGCGACGAGTGACCGACCCACGCCGTCCTGCCACACCGCGCCCGACGACCGATCCGGTTGCCTACGCGGGTGATTCGTCGGCTCCGGCAAACGGCTGGACCCGCCTCCCCCCGCAGACCGGGTTACTCGTGCGGGTGCCTGCAGGCTCGATTCTCGAGATCGTCGACCCGTGCGGTGAGCAGGTCGCGGACCTGTACCTCGCCTGCGCCGACAACCCGATGGAGAACCTGTCGGCAGGGCGAACGGTGGACTACAACAACACGCTGTATGTCTCCACCGGCGACAAACTGTGGAGCAACCGCAGCAGCGTTCTCGCGACGATCGCCTGCGACACCGTGGGCATCCACGATCTGACGCTGACCCCCTGCAGCCAGCAGACCTTCGACCTGCTCTATCCCGAGTTCGACGGCGCCCCGCACCCCAGCTGCTTCCAGAACATCTGCGACGCGCTCGGCCCGGTCGGTGTCGATCCGGACCGCATCGGCACGACCATGAACGTGTTCATGGATGTGTGGACCAGCCCGGACGGCGAGTTGAACATCGACCCGCCCCCGACCACGGCCGGTGACCGCTTCTCGATCCGCGCCGAGGTCGACCTGTTCGCCGCCGTTACCGCCTGCTCGGCGGAGAAATCAAACGGTGGCACCTGCAAGCCGATCGACATTCGCCTGCGCGCCTGAGGTCACCTCTGCTGCTGTTGCGGGGCCGAGCCCCGACACTTGTTGTCGCCTCGTTGCTGCGTGCAGCCATCCAGTACAGCGGGCCACGGTCCGCAGCACCCGGTCGCACGATGGCCACCACCGTGGCACCGCGGTCTGTCTCCTCTCGAGTACGTGAAGCGCAACGCTTGTCGATTCTGTACCTGGACAGAACCAGGAGCGTACGGTTGCCGCACCCTCTTGCACGTCAATTAACCGCCCGACTCGCCGAATTGACAGGACTCACCCTTGCCACAAATCACTGGGCTCCACCACGTCGCGCTGACCGTGAGCGATCTGGCCGTCAGCGTCCCGTTCTACGAGAAGGTCCTCGGCAGTTCGCCGGCGTCGAAGATGACGGACGGGCCTTTCACCAGGCGGGTGTTCGCCCTCCCCGGCGGCCAGGGCCTCGGGCTCACCCAGCACGACCACAGCAACGGCGCTGCCTTCGACCCCACCGAACCCGGACTGGACCATGTCGGTCTGGCCTGCACCGACCGTGAAGAGGTGCTGGCCTGGGCCGTCCACCTGGACAGACTGGGCATCGCTCATAGCGGAGTAAAGGACGCAGAGTACGGCAGTGCGCTCAGCTTCACTGACCCCGACGGCAATGCCCTCGAGTTCTTCGCAGGCGCCTGACTCACCAGCTGCGGCAGCTCCGGACATACGACCAGACAGACCCCCCATTCGAGGAGAGCAGTGACCGACGTCGACGAGCAGTCGCCGACCCGCGCGCGGTCGGTGGTGCAGGAGTTCCTGCATAACGAGGCCACCGGCGGCATCGTGTTGGTGCTGGGCGCCGTGGCAGCCGTCATCTGGGCGAACAGTGCGTTCTCCGACAGCTACGAGTCGTTCTGGAACTACAAGCTGACGCTCGGCTGGGGATCGGCGTCCATCACCGAAGATCTGCAGCACTGGTTGAACGACGGGCTGATGGCGATCTTCTTCTTCGTCGTCGGCATCGAGATCAAGCGCGAGTTGGTGGTCGGAGAACTGCGCGATCCGCGTGCGGCCGCACTACCCGCGGTGGCTGCGGTCGGCGGCGTGCTCTTGCCAGTGGCCATCTTCTTCGCGCTGGTGCCCGATGCTGCTAGCGGCGGCTGGGGTATCCCGATGGCCACCGATATCGCTTTCGCACTCGGTGTGTTGGCGCTCCTGGGCGACCGCGTTCCAGCAGGCGCCAAGCTTTTGCTGCTGACGGTGGCGATCGTGGACGACATCATCGCGATCGCCGTGATCGCGATCTTCTACAGTGGCGGCCTCTCCTTCGCGTGGCTCGCCGGGGCTGTCGTCGGGTTGCTCGTCGTCGTCCTCATGCGCCGTCTCGGCGTGACCGCGATCTGGCCCTACGTCGTCGTGGCCCTCGTGGTGTGGGTGGCGACCCTGGAGTCCGGGGTGCACGCCACGATCGCCGGTGTCGCCCTCGGCCTGCTGACCCCGACGGGGAAGGTCGGCGGTCGCGAGGTGTTGACCACGCTGGAGCACCGGTTGCACCCGTTCTCCGCTTTCCTGATCATCCCGCTGTTCGCGCTGGCCAATGCAGGTGTCGACTTCCGGGGTGGGTTACTACAGGACGCCGTGAGCAACGCGCTCACCTGGGCTGTCGCCGGCGGGCTGATCATCGGCAAACTGGTCGGCATCAGCGCGGCAGTCTGGGTCTGTCTCAAAACCGGTCTGGGCCGTCTGCCCGACGGGGTTCGGGGTGCGCACGTCGTCGGCGTGGCCGCACTGGCAGGCATCGGCTTCACCGTGTCGCTGTTCATCTCCGAGTTGGCCTACGACCAGGCCCGTTTGGTGCAAACCGCCAAGGTCGGGATCTTCGCCGGTTCTATCCTTGCGGCAATTCTGGGCACTGCGGTCATGCTTGCCGCAGGAAAGCGGCGAGCCGCCCCCTCCACTGACTTGTAGATCCGAGTGCACGAAAGCACTGTCGGTGTGCGAACCCAGATTTCCCTCGCTGCCGTGGTGACCCTCTATCCCACCCTCATCTCGCCCATCTCTCCCCATCCGTCACCGTCTACTTGGTGGCTGACGATCTTGGGGGTGGCCAAGAGGGCCTGGGGAATGTCCTGGATGGCTTGCTGGAAGTGCTCGCTGTTGACATGCGGCTGCGCACCGTCGTCGGTGAAGGCCTCGATCAGCACGAACTGGTGCGGGTCATCCACACTGCGGGACCATTCGAACCACAGGTTCCCCGGCTCGGCGCGGGTGCCGGCCGTGAAATCAGCTACCAGATCGATGAACCGATCGGTCCACTCCGGCTTGGTCTGGAATTTGACGTTGATCAGGATCATCGGGGCTCCTCCAGCAGGTGACTGAGATATTTCGAGCGTATGCGCGCCAGCCTGCTCGCGCACCCGGGGGCCGTGCGCCGACCTTCGAGTAGAACCGTGGACAGATGTCGTCCTGCGGTGGATAGTTGCAATCGCGGTCTCGCCCTCGGGGCCGCCGCCCTCGAGGTAACGACTCCGACCAGGAGGACCGATGACCGATCCGGCCGCACAGGTTCGACCACCGCAGGACCCCGTCGACCTGCAGGTAGAAAGCAGCAAGCGGACCGGGGATGGCCCAAGTCATACTGAACAACTCGAACCTGACCGGGCGCGGCGCATCCTGACGCGCCTGTTGCGGGTTGCCTATCCGCACGAGACGTTCCCGCAGGGTCCGTACGAACGCACAGCCGACACCATCCTGGCTGCCGCTGCAGACGACGAAGGCGACCATCGCGCCCTCCTCCTGGGATTGCGCGGACTGGACACTTCCGCTCAGGGCGACTTCGCCGGTGCCGATCTCGAGGAGGCCGAAGCTCTGCTGCGAAACGTCGGCGACGACGTCTTCTTCCGACGCATCCGCAGCACCGCGGTGGTCGCGCTGTACGACGACGCCGAGGTCTGGGAGTTGCTCGGCTACGAAGGAGCCTCATTCGATCAGGGCGGATACCTGCACCGTGGCTTCGATGACCTGGACTGGTTGCCCGCAGCGCGGATCGAAGAGTACGACGAGTCGCCCCGTGTCGAAACGGTGCCTGAGCAGGAGGCACGGTCATGACTGTCGACACAACCACCACCAAGACCTTCGGCACGCCCATCGAGCACTCTGATCCCGTGGTCGTCATCGTGGGATCGGGCGCCGGCGGCGGCACGATGGCTCATGAACTCACCACTCGCGGCGTGAAATGTGTGGTCCTGGAGGCGGGGCCGTACATCACCCACGACGACTACGTGAACAACGAGTGGCAAGCCTTCAACCAGATGGCCTGGCTCGACATGCGGACGACATCCGGAGGGTGGCGGATTCCGCAGGACTTCCCCAATCTGCCTACCTGGATCGTCAAGGCGGTCGGAGGCACGACCACGCACTGGGCCGGAGCGACACCGCGCTTCCTCGAGCACGAATTCCGTGCCGCCAGCACCTACGGTCAGGTCGAGGGCGCGAACCTGCTCGACTGGCCGATCAGCTTGAACGACCTGGCCCCCTATTACGACCGGGCCGAACAGGCGATGGGCTCGACGCACCGTCACGGGCGCCCAGCGCTACCGGCAAACAACAACTACACGGTTATGGCCAATGGCGCCGAGCGGATCGGCTACCGCCATTACGCCACCGGCCCCTACGCCACCAACGCCGAACCGTACGACGATCGTCCGGCCAGCGTCCAAGACGGCTTCAACTTCCAAGGTGACAAGCAGGGATCCAAGTGGTCGACCCTGGTCCGTGAGCTCCCGCGGGCCTTGAAAACAGGACTGCTGGACCTGCGTCCGAATTGCCACGCTGTGAAAATCGCCCACGACGACAAAGGCGTGGTCGATGCCGTGGAGTACGTGGACGGCGAAGGCAACCTGCACCGACAGTCTGCACGTGTCGTCTGCGTGGCGGGCAACTCCATCGAAACCCCACGGTTGCTACTGATGAGTGCCTCTAATGCGCATCCGCACGGGCTGGCGAACTCCTCGGACCAGGTCGGCCGTAACTACATGCGCCACCTGACGGGAACGGCCTATGCGCGATTCGACAAGCCGGTGCACATGTACCGAGGCGAGACGATGGCAGGCATTGTCGCCGACGAAGCGAAATACGATCCGTCGCGCGGCTTCGTCGGCGGTTTCTACTTCGAGACGCTCTCCCTGGGCCCTGCTTTTCTCGCCAGCTTCCTCGAGCCTGGGTCTTGGGGGCGCGAGTTCACCTCCTGGATGGATGCCTACGCCAACATCGCGGGCAGCTGGATCATCGGCGAGGACATGCCTCAACGCGAGAATCGGGTCACCTTGAACCACGACGTCAAGGATCAGCACGGACTGCCGGTACCGAACGTGAACTACACCGACCATGCCAACGACGTCGCAATGCGCACCTACGCCTACGGTGCAGCCGACGCCATGTACACCGCTGTAGGGGCGCAGTCCGTTCACCACACCCCGCCCTACCCGTCGACGCACAACCTGGGCACCTGCCGGATGAGCGCCGACCCGGCCGACGGTGTGCTGAACGAACGGGGCCGCGCGCACGACGTGCCGAATCTCTTCGTCAGCGACGGTTCGGTGATGACCACAGGCGCCTCGGCAAACCCCACCCTCACCATTGTGGCGCTGGCAATGCGGCAGGCCGATCACATTCACAGCGAACTGCAGGCCGGTCGCCTCTGAGGTGGATCGCGTTCGCGCCCCCATCGATTGCGCTTGCCAGCACCACGGGGTGACTTGTTGGTCGTCGGATCAGACGTCGGTTGAAACGATCCGCAGTAGGCCGGGTACTCGCTTTCTCCCCGTCTATACAGTTGGCCCCGACTTCAGAGCCCGAGAGTGCGGATCAGCTCGGCATGCTTCTCCAGGCCGGTGTCGACCACTTCCGGGTGCTCGTCGTACCACCGTAATTGAGCCTCTGCCACCTCTAGTTCAGCCACCCTCTCGCCACCGATCTGCCAAGTTTCGCTTGACCGGCTCTCGAGACCGAGCGCGTCGAGAGTTGCCGCGTAGACCGGGGTGCGCAGCTGACCGAGCATCACCCGCCCGGGGTCGGTCACCTCACCGGTCAGGCCCAGCGCATCCAGGATCAGCTCGGCATCGCGCATCAGCACGCGGTTCTGCGGGTGGTTTACCACCCACGTCGTCTCCGCCCCGGCATGCTCCAGAACCGTTGCTGCATCGATGGTCTCGTGCTTTCGTTGACGGCTGCGCAACTGTGCCAATGAATCGTCGCGGACTGCGCGAACCCCGTCCGCATGCACTGGCAGGAACGACACAGCCTCACCTTTGGAGGCCGCAATCAGCACCCGCAGGTCGTGGTAGGGAACAACCGGCGGGTCGCCGAGGCCCGGCACCCGCACAATTACCTGGGTCGGGAACAGCGCAGCCCAGTACACCGACGGGAACCGTGCGATTCGGGCGTGCCCCGGCAGTAACTGAGCTACCTCGGCGGTGCCGAGCGGCAGGTCGCGGTATCCGTCGGCAACCGGCTGCGCGACCAGGTAGGCCGTCTGAGCCAGCAACGCCCGCAGGTGGGTGAGGTCACCCGCCTCCAACTCGTGGACCGGCGGCATCCTTGCTGTACGCCAACGACCGGCAGCAGCCCCGTCGAGCAGGATGCGGGTCGCTTCGGCCTGGCAGTTCCCGTAGACGACCAGTAACGGGAGGTCGGGTTCCTCGGCGGATTGCAGACCGTAGAACTCCCCGTAATGCTCTCGGCGGCCCTGATCTTCGGTCTGCTCTGCTGCGTCGTTCGCGGGATCACCGGGCGGATGGGCGATCGCTTCGCATGGCGTGTCAGTCATCGGCGTTCCACCGTCCCAGTAGCTGTTCAAGGCCCTCGTTCTCCAATTCCTGCACCCAGGCAGGCAGCGTGCTCGGCTCGAGATCAGCCTCGCCCAGCCAAATGTGTCGGGTGCGTTGAATCCGCAGTACCCCCGGCACGTCGATATCACTCGTCTTGCACGCCGTCACCAGCAAACCATCGAGTCGCAGGGGGACGCTTACATCAACCTGGAACCGCGCCCGGTGCCGCACCCGACTGGATATCGCGCCTGCATGCACCCGCGGATCTGCCGTGAACACCACCGGCACCGCGCCGTATTCAGTCAGCCAGACCCCCGCGTCACTGCCGCAGAGCAACGACATCACCATCAGAAAGAGCTGCGCGTCGGTGTGCCGACCGTGCACCGAGACCGCGATGTCAGGCTGCGCCCACACCAACCCGCGGCCGCGAGCACTGGGCAGCGTGATGCGGGCGGCGAGCGCGAGGGTCTCGGCGTCCTTGACCGCTCTGGACGCACTGCGGTCACCCTCGCGATCAGCCGCATCCGGCCCGTCATGCCACGCCACTGCATCCGGCACATGGCGTAGTTTCGCCCCGAGTAGCCAGCAACGCCAAGCCAGTTCCCAGTCCTCCCCGCCATAACCGGTGAGGCTCGGATCGAATCCTCCAACTCGCTCGAAGAGCGTTCGGTCCATCGCGAGAACTGCTGAGATGACGAGCCGGAAGTCCTCTTCGCCCGCCTCGCGCAGGTTGGAGGTGCGGATGTACCCCTCGCGCAGCCAGGCCGGAGCAGGCAGTGCACGCGCCTCGGGCACCCCGTCCCGGACCCACCGCTCGATCTCCACGTCAGCGCAGCCAGTGAAGTCGGCGTGCTCACGCCGGCCAACGGCCAGCATTCCCGGTCCGACATCCTCGAACGCGTGTGCCATCGCGGCCAGGTAGCCGGGGTGCGGGATCGTGTCACCGTCGAGGAACACGAGCAGGTCACCAGCGACCACTGCGGCACCCAGGTTCCGTGCCGCAGCTGCCCTGAAGCCGAGATCTTCCTGCTGCACGAGGTCGCACCGGAAGGGCACCTCGGGCAGAACCGGTAACCCTGGCGAACCGTCGTCAGCGACAACTACGTGCATCAAATCAAGTGGGTACGACTGCGCGCCAAGGGCGTTCAGCACCCACCGCAACCTGCGCTCGTCGTCGTAATGCGGCACGACGACCCCGATCCGCAGGCTCACGGTGCCTCGACCATCCAGCGCCTCGCTCATCCCAGCGCCTCGATCGCAGCCAGTTGCA
>JBBPZD010000134.1:0-6320 GCA_038199265.1 Actinomycetales bacterium
GCCGTTCGACCTCGAGGGCGCGCTGAGTTCGGTGTCGTGTTCCCGAACCGGCTTCTGTGCTGCGGTAGGCGCAAACCACATCGTCTCCACCCGCGATGGGACGACGTGGTCAGCGCCCACCATCGTCGACCTCGGACCGAAGGGCGGCTATTTGAGGTCGGTCTCCTGCTCGACGAGCCGTTCCTGCGCCGCCATCGGCAACAAGGGCGATGCAGTCGTGTTCGACGGTTCGCGGTGGTCACAGCCCACGGCCATCAACATCGGCCGCGGTTTCCTGACGTCGGTGTCGTGCTCGACCAGCAGCTTCTGCGCCGCCGTCGACTCCTATGGTTCGGCGCTCACGTTCAACGGAACGAGTTGGTCCGCGCCCAGAACGGTGGACCCCAGGAGCCGCGCCCTGCTCTCGGTGTCGTGTCCGACCAGCACATTCTGTGCAGCAGTCGGTGACCAGGGGGCTGTGCTGACGTTCGACGGCGCCGGCTGGTCGGTGGCGAAGAACATCGACCCGACCAGTGTGCTGACGTCGGTATCGTGCCCGACCCGTAGTTTCTGTGCAGCGGTGGGGGAACGCGGGATCATACTGACGTTCGACGGCACTAGATGGTCGACCCCGAGGACTATCGACCCCAGCAGTAGAAATCTGACTGCAGTGTCGTGCCCGTCCAGCACGTTCTGCGCGGCGGTCGGGTCGAAGGCGACTGCCTTCACGTTCAACGGGAGCAACTGGTCGCCACCTCAGACAATCAATCCCACGCTCGACGCCTTGAGCGCGGTGTCGTGCCCGACTGCGACCTTCTGCATCACCGTAGGCGACAGCGGGATTGCGATCGCATTCAACGGTATCGGCTGGTCGGCACCGCAGATCATCGACTGGAATACCTACCGGAATTACCTGAGCTCGATCTCGTGCCCCACCGCAAGTTTCTGCGCAGCCCTCACTTTCCAGGGGAGAGTATCGAGGTACGACGGCGCCACCTGGTCGGCGCCGATCACGATCGACCCTGACGACACCCTCAGGTCCGTGTCCTGTCCTACGCGGGATTTCTGTGTTGCCATCGACGATGACGCTGCGCTGATCGGCCGTCGCGGCAGATGATCCAGGAGGGCGTTGACCCTTCCAGGGCGTAGCTGAGTCGCCTGGCGTACGACTACATCGCGCCGACAGGCAGGATGAGTGTATGAATCCTGTGGTCGTCGTCGGTGGAGGAATATCAGGCGTCGCGTGCGCCCGGGCATTGAAAGCGGGCGGTGTCGATGTCACCTTGATCGACCGTGGCCGCCGGCTCGGTGGGCGGATGGCTGTTCGAACCGTCGACGGTCACGCGGTCGATACCGGAGCGTCATATTTCACCGTCAGCGACGACCGGTTCGCTGCAGTCGTCTCCGATTGGAAGGCACGCGGTCTGGCCAGGGAGTGGACCGACACCTTCGATGTGTTCGAGGACGGCCACCGCGGCGATCCGAAACAGGGCTCGATGCGCTGGGCTTCCCCGAACGGGCTGCGCTCCCTCGTCGAAGACCTCGCCGCAGACCTCGGAGGGGAATCAGTCGCCGTGGAAGCAGTGACCCGCGACAAATCGACGGGTGCAGTATCGGTCGATGGCCGGCCCGCCAGCACCGTGGTGCTCGCAATGCCTGACCCGCAGGCCCGTACTGTTCTCGATCCGTCGTTCGGTTCGCACGCGCAGCTCGTCGACGACTACGCGCCGACGATGGCATTGCTTGCCGGCTGGGAAACCCGTTCATGGCGCGTAGAATTCGAGGGAGCCTTCGTCAACGGAGACGCGAACCTGACCTGGATCGCCGACGACGGCGCCCGCCGCGGTGACGACGTGCCGGTGCTGGTCGCCCACGCGACCGAGGCGCTCGCGAAGCAGCACCTCGCGGACCCGGCGGGGGCCGAGCCGGCGATGCGCGAAGCGCTGATCGAGCTGCTCGCCATCCGCGATCAGCCGACCTGGTCGCGGGTGCACCGCTGGTCGGTGGCTCACCCGGCCAGCACTCGCGAGCAGGCGTTCCACCTCGGTGACGACGGGATCGGGCTTTGCGGCGACTCGTGGTCGAGCAAACCCCGGGTGGAGGCAGCGTGGCTGTCAGGGACGCTGCTGGGCGAGGCCATCGTCGAACAGCGGTAGGCGTCAACGTAGATCGGCGGACCCTCGCCCGCAACTACCTCAACAGGGCGGCACGCGCGTAGCTTCCTGGTGACTTCAACTGTCTGACCGGCTTTGACCTGGGCGAGATACAGCGACGCGTTCTCTCGAAGTTCCCGGACCCCGGTTCGCTCTAGATGGAATAAATAGCGCTGAGTGTGCTCATTCTCGACGGCTCATGGGGTCCACAGCGGCGGGGCAAGCGTCCACGATGAACGCCAATGCGCAGAGAAGCACGCTGCCAGACTGTCAAGCATGGAAATCTATCGGACCCCGGACGCCGCATTCGCGCACCTGCCCGATTTCCCCTGGGAGCCGTCGTACGCGCACGTGGTGGATCCGGACGGTGGCACGTTGCGGATGGCGTATGTCGATGCAGGGCCCTCCGACGGTCCGATGGCGCTGTTGTTGCACGGTGAACCGTCGTGGTCCTTTCTCTACCGGCACGTCATTGCTGTACTTGTCGATAACGGAATCCGCTGTGTGGCGCCTGATCTGGTCGGATTCGGCCGCTCCGACAAGCCGGCGAATCAATCCGACTACTCCTACGCCCGGTTGGTCGAGTGGACCCGAGAGGTGGTCGTCGACCACCTCGACCTGCGCGAGGTCACCTTGGTCGGCCAGGACTGGGGCGGGCTGATCGGCTTGCGTCTAGTTGCCGAGCAGCCGGTCCGTTTCGCCCGGGTGGTCGCGGCAAATACCGGTCTGCCGACCGGCGACTTCGATATGCCGCCCGTCTGGTGGCAGTTCCGCCGGGCAGTCGAGAAGGCGGAGGTGCTCGACGTCGGTCGCCTCGTTGCCGGTGGTTGCGTGCGTCCGTTGTCCGACGAGGTTCGCGCGGCCTACGACGCCCCCTACCCCGAGGAGCGCGCCAAGGCAGGCCCGCGCGCCATGCCCGGCCTGGTGCCCACCCGCCCGGACGATCCGGCAAGTGATGCCAACCGCGCGGCGTGGCAGGTGCTCTCGGCCAGCGACCTGCCGTTTCTGCTGCCGTTCAGCGACAAAGACCCCATCACCCGCGCGATGGCGCCGATCCTGAAGAAGCTCATTCCCGGTGCCAGAGGCCTCGACCACCCGACGATCGAGAACGCCGGCCACTTCCTGCAGGAGGACGCCGGGGCAGAACTGGGCCAGGTCGTCGCAGACTTCATCCGCGGCTGACACCGTGAGGGAGGGCGCTGCTACTCAAAACTCTTCGTTACGCATCCGAAGCAAGTAGGCGCGCTCGGCCGAATTAGCGGTGGCGGCGATTGCGGCGTCGTACTCCCCGCTCTCGTCGGCGTTTCGGCCAAGCCGGCGCAGCAGTGCGGCCCGGGTGGCGTGCTATCCGTGGTGTCCGCCGAGCGGCAACCGGTCGACCAGTGCAAGAGCCATCTGCGGGCCGTCCAACTCCGCGACGGCACCGTCTGCAGAGTGACGGACACGACCGTAGGGGTCGGAGATCGGTACGGTGAGGGTATGGGCAGAGCGCGGTTCGAGGAGCTCGCGTTCAGCCAGACCCCGCGGGGCGAGATCAGTCTGCGCCGCCGGTTGGAGCCGACGCTCGACGTCGATGTCTACGAGGTGAAGCTCGGCGACGAATTCCTGATGTCGAGCCTGTTCACCGTCGCCGAGGTAGAACTGGCGAAGCTCGGTCTGGCAAAAGCATTCGGCGCGCACCTCGACGTCGTGGTCGGCGGACTGGGCCTCGGCTGGACGGCGCGGGCAGCATTGCAAGACGTCCGAGTGGGTTCGATGATCGTCGTCGACGCGATGGCCGAGGTGATCGACTGGCACGAACAGGGTTTGCTACCTGGAGCGACCGAACTGGTGCGCGACCCCCGTACCCGCCTCGTGCTCGACGACTTCTTCGCCATGTGCGCTGCCGACACCGGCTTCGACCCCGATGCGCCCGGACGTCGTTTCGATTCGGTGCTGCTCGACATCGATCACACCCCGCGACACGTGCTGCATCCCAGCCATGCGGCGTTCTACAGCCTCGACGGGTTGCGCCAGCTGAGACGGCACCTCAATCCCGGTGGAGTATTCGCCCTTTGGTCCGACGATCCGCCCGACGACGACTTCAGCACGCTGCTCGCCCAGGCATTCGACACTTCAGAGGCGCACGTCGTCGCATTCGACAACTTCCTCACCGGCGGCCAGTCGACCAACACGGTGTACGTCGCATGCTGCCCAGCCGGCGACTAGTCGTGAATTGCCTGGAATGCAGGGCGCCAGGGTTCAGCCTCGGCCGCTTCCGGGGTCGGTCAGGACATCGCGCCAGGAATGGGCCGGCTCGTATCCGAGCAGGTCGCGCGCCTTTGTGATCGAGTAGAAGGTCTCGTTGACTCCCATCTCGCGGCGCACCTCGACGTCGCTGTAGAACTGCTCGCGGATCTGCTGGTTCGTGGCCGCGACCGACATGTCGGCGTTCGCGACGTTGAAGACCTCGTAACCGAGCCCATCCGTCGTCAGACAACGCTGCACCATCTGCCCTAGGTCGCGGGTGTCGATGTAGGCGAACACGTTTCGCCGCCGCAATGACGGGTTGCCGAGGAACGGTGGGAACAGCTCGGCGAACTCGTGCGGTTCGACGACGTTGTTGATCCGCAGTCCATAGATGTCGGCTCCGGTACGCGCGTGGAATGAGCGCGCGGTCGTTTCGCTCGCCACTTTGGACATGGCGTACGCATCCTCGGGCACGGTCGGGTGGTCCTCGTCGACCGGCACGTACAGCGGGCGACGTTCACCCTGTGCGAAGCAGATTCCGTAGGTCGTCTCCGACGAGGCGAAGACGATCTTGCGCACTCCGAGGCGGGTTGCGGCTTCGAGCACGTTGTAAGTGCTGAGCACGTTCGTGGCGTAGGTCGCTGCGTCGGAAGCGAGGGTGATTCGGGGTATAGCTGCGAAGTGCACGACGGCGTCGTAGGTGGGGTGCTCGGCCAGATCCAACTCATCCAGGCTCGCCAGCCCGGCAACCGCCGAATAGGTCTCGCCAGCATTGGTCAGGTCGACCCGCAGATCGTTGACGTCCGGATGGCTCAGCGGTACGAGGTCGGCATTGGTGACCTGGTGGCCTTGGTCGGCGAGGTAGGGGGCCACGTGTTTGCCGGCCTTGCCGCTGCCACCGGTGAAGAAGATACGCATACCTCTGTTGTACCCCGCCCAGACGCCTTCAGCTTGCAAATCGACACCGCTCGGTCCGCTGGGCGTGATCGGGGTGGCCCCAGCCGTCGTTGGGTCTGTCAACCGCGTAAACCGGCCTACAGGCCTAGCTCCACAATGTTGTTACTAGTGCACGTTCTCTGCGGGATGATGCAGATGCGTAGAGAACCTGAGCGGGTTGGTTTCGGCACCCAACCCGTGTTTGCGGCGGTATTCCGGCTTTTCCGACGTGCTGAACAGGGTACTGCGGGATGTACCGACATGGTCTCGATCAAGAATAGTGTTGCTGTAACGACACGACCCCCTGTGCAGACAGCAAGAAGTGGATCTAAGTTTTCGCGTGGAAGTGATCTGCATCACCTCAGCGTCAGAGGAGCCGGATATGTCTACTAAGCAGGATGAGTGCAAGGCCAGCAACGGACCTGAGACCGGTGGTCCGATGGTGGAGTTGCGGGGTGTGCACAAGCAGTACGGAGACAACGTCGTCCTGCGTGGTATCGACCTCTCGGTTCACCGAGGAGACGTACTTGCCGTCATCGGGCCGTCCGGCGGCGGGAAAAGCACCTTGTTGAGGTGCGTAAATCTCTTGGAACAGCCGACCAAAGGTCAGGTATTCATCGAGGGAATCGACATCACGGCCAAGTCCGCCGACTTGAACGCTACCCGCCGACGGGTCGGGATGGTTTTCCAGCAGTTCAATCTCTTTCCGCACCTCAATGTTCTCGACAACCTGACCCTGGCCTCACGCAAACTTCTGAAGAAGCCGAGAAAGGGTGCCGAGGAGCAGGCGCGGTCCTTGCTTGCTCGAGTTGGCCTTGAAGACAAGGAAGATCACCTGCCGCATCAGCTGTCCGGTGGGCAGCAGCAGCGCGTTGCAATTGCTCGCTCTCTCATGATGGAACCCCACGTGATGCTCTTCGACGAAGTTACCTCAGCACTGGACCCCGAACTGGTCGGAGAAGTCCTCGACGTCATGCGAGAACTAGCAGATAGTGGCATGACGATGCTCACGGTTACTCACGA
>JBBPZD010000135.1:0-2520 GCA_038199265.1 Actinomycetales bacterium
CTCAACAAAACCGCCCGCTCCGGTCATCACGACGTTCATGTCGGTCTGTGCCGTGGAGTCCTCCGGGTAGTCCAGGTCGAGCACCGGCTGTCCTTCGACGATCCCGACACTGATCGCGGCGATCGAACCCGTCAGCGGCTTGGCGCTCTTGGCGATCAGGCCTTTACTCCGAGCGTCCTCAACCGCGTCGGACAGCGCGACATAAGCACCGGTGATCGACGCGGTCCGGGTGCCCCCATCGGCCTGCAACACGTCGCAGTCCAGCACGATGGTGTTCTCACCCAGCGCCTCCATGTCGATGACGGCTCGCAGGCTACGCCCGATCAAGCGGGAGATTTCGTGAGTTCGCCCGCCCACCTTTCCCTTGCGGGACTCGCGATCGGAGCGGGTATTCGTCGCGCGCGGAAGCATCTCGTATTCCGCGGTGATCCAGCCGGTGCCGCGACCTTTCATCCAGCGCGGGACGCCTGCGGTGAACGAGGCTGCCACCAGCACCCTGGTCTTGCCGAACTCCACCAGCACGCTGCCCTCGGCGTGGTCCAGCCATCCCCGGGTGAATCGCACCTCGCGCAGTTCATCGGCAGCCCGGCCATCGTGGCGGGCAACCGCGGGTGCGGGTGAACCGGTGGGGGTTTGTGTCATAGCTCAACGATAGGAGCCACCCCTGTCAACGCATTACCGGCCCACCCGCTCTCGTCAGATGTCGTAGGTAACGCCGGCTTCGGCGAGCTCGACATCGCCTGGCCACAGCGTCAAGGCCTCTTTGCGGCAGGTTTCCGGGTCGTTCCACGGCGGGATATGCGTCAACATCAACCGTTGCACACCACCCGCGTCGAGCGCCGCCTGAGCAGCGCGGGCACCGGAGAGATGGATGCCCTCGACGGTGTCGCGTCCTTCGACGAACGCAGCGTCGGCGAGTGCCAGATCGGCGTCCTTCAGCAGCCCTGACAAGGCCCGGCAGGCGTCGGTGTCACCGGTGTAGGCCAGGATTCGTCCGTCGGCTTCTATCCGGAAGCCGAATGCCTCGACGGGGTGGTTGACCCGCGTCGGGGTGATTCTGAACGGCCCGATCCGGAACGCCCGACCGCCTCGCAACGTGCGGAAGTCGAACTGCGGGTCCAGTCCGTGAACGTCCCTGGTCTCGGCCAGAGTGACGCCGTTCGCCCTCGAGATGCGGGCGCCGATGTCTTGCGGTCCGTACACCGGCAGCGGTGAATGCAAACGCCCGACGATCGTGGGGTCGTACTTCTGTACAACGAACAGCCCGCACAGGTCCAGGCAGTGGTCGGGGTGCAGATGGCTGACGACGATGCCGTCGATCTGGTCCAACTGGACATGCCGCTGCAGCGGGCCGAGCGCACCATTGCCCAGATCGAGCACCAGATTCCAGGTGCGACCCTCGTACTCGGCGCGCACGAGGTAACAGGAGGCCGGCGAATCCGGGCCGGGGAAAGACCCCGAGCAACCAACGACGGTCAACCTCACGACGCTGGCCCCAGCACAACGTGCTCCTGCTCCGACGGCGGCTTCGTCACGTCCGCACCAGCCAGAACCACCGGATGCTGCGCGAAGTTGTTGACGAAGACGTGATCGAATTCAGGCCCCATCCCCAGGAATCGCTTCGACAACGCTCTGAACCGCTCGGGGTCACCGGTCGTGGTGAAGGAGTGTTCAGGCGCCAGGAGATCGTCGGGGCGTTGCCCACCAGTGTCGGCCAATAGCCGGTAGACGTCTTTTGCCGTTTCCTCTGCCGATGAGACCAATGTGACGTCGTCGCCCATCACGTAGGAGATGACGGCGGTCAGCAATGGGTAGTGGGTGCACCCGAGGACGAGTGTGTCGACGTCGCGGTGCCGCAGCGGCTGCAGGTACTCCCGCGCGAGGGCCCGCATCGCAGGTCCGCCGGTGACCCCGCCCTCGACCATGTCGACGAACCGAGGGCACGGCTCGCTGCTCACCATGAGTTCGGGAGCCGCGGCGAACGCATCGAGGTACGCCCCGGACTGGTGGGTGCCCTGGGTGGAGATGATGCCGACTCGGCCGTTGCGGGTCGCCCGGACAGCGCGTCGGACAGCGGGGCGGATGACCTCGACCACCGGTACGTCGTAACGCTCGCGGGCATCGTGCAGCACCGCGGCGCTGGCGGTGTTGCAGGCGATTACCAGCACCTTGACCCCGTGGTTGACCAACCGGTCCAGACACTGCAGCGCGAATTCTCGGGTCTGGGCGATAGGCCGCGGGCCATACGGAGCACGGGCGGTGTCGCCGAGATAAGCGACCGATTCGTGGGGCAGCTGATCGAGCACAGCGCGCGCGACGGTCAGACCGCCATAGCCGCTGTCGAAGATCCCGATCGGAGCGTCAGACACCAAACTAGGGTAAAAGGCCTTCCACCTACTTACCCCACGATCAGCAGGAGATGTTGGTCACGCCTCAGTCCTGCTTGTCATGCCGCACGAACGGGTTACGCAGGGTGCCGATGCCTTCGACGTCGACCTCGACGTGCTGACCGGCCTGAAC
>JBBPZD010000136.1:0-5373 GCA_038199265.1 Actinomycetales bacterium
CGGGCGGGAACGGCAGCGGCTTCTTGCGCACCATCTCCAGCTCGGTGAGTTCCGTGTGTTCCCCGCTGAGTAGATCCAGCATGACCTGAGCGCCGAAGCGGGTCGCTCCTACACCCAGACCGGTGAAGCCGAGGGCATAGGAGACCCGGCCCCCCAGTGCCGTTCCGAAGAAGGCGAAGAACCGAGTACAGGTGTCGATGGGCCCACCCCAGCGGTGACTGAACTGCAGCCCCACCAGCTGAGGGAAGGTCTCGAAGAACTGCTGCGCCAGGATCTCGTAGGTCTCCGGGCGGTGGTCGTACTCGGGTTTGATCTTTCGCCCGAAGTGGTAGATCGCGTCGTACCCGCCCCACAGGATTCGACGGTCCGCAGTCATCCGGTAGTAGTGGAACTGGTTGGCTGCGTCGTCCAGGCCCTCGCCGCCGGCCCATCCGATGGCGGCGAGCTGCTCGTCGTTGAGCGGCTCGGTCATCAGCACATAGTCGTAGACCGGGACGGTGTGCAGGCGTACCCGCTTGAGCAGTGAGGGGAAGACGTTCGTGCCGAGCGCGACGCGCGCGGCTCTGATGACCGGTCCCCGCTCGGAGCGCAACAGCACCCGATCGCCGTCCTGCTCCAGGTCGCTGATCTTGGTGTGTTCGACAATGCGGACCCCGAGGTCTTCAGCGGCCCGCGCCAGTCCCCAGGCCAGTTTGGCCGGGTCCAGCAGGGCGAGGTCCCCCTCTTCGAGGTGGCCGCCCAGGAAGGTGGGGGAGTTCAGCCGCTCCCGGACGGCGTCCTGGTCCAGGAAGCCCGGACCTGCATCCCGCATTTCCGCGACCTGGTAAGGCTCGGTCGCGACCGTGAGGGAATCGCGGCGCTGGAAATCACAGTCGATCCCGTACCGCTGCACTGCCTCGCCGATGGCATCCAGGTTTTCCATGCCCAGGCGCTCGAGGGTTTCGATCTCGCCTGGGAACCGCTGTTCGCCGTTGTCTCGACCGTGGGTGAGGCTTGCGGAGCAGAAACCACCGTTGCGGCCCGATGCCGCCCAACCGATCCGGTCGCCCTCAATGAGTAGCACGTCGCGATCGGGGTCGCGTTCCTTGGCGATCAGGGCGGTCCACAACCCGCAGAACCCACCGCCGACGACGACGAGATCAGCGGTGGCGTCGACCGACAGCGACGGCCGAGCGTCTGGTCGGTCCGGCGTGTCCAGCCAGTAGGAAATGGTTGCGGCAGATCGCCAATTGCCGAGATTCTGCATACATCAGTCTTTCGTGGCGTAAGAGTCGGCGACGTCGAGCGCGGCGTCCAGCATCGCCAATCCCTCAGAGACCTCATCCGGCGTCGCGGTGCACGGAGGCACCACATGGGTGCGGTTGAAATGGGTGAACGGCCACAACCCGGACTTCTTGCACGCAGCGGCGAACTCGTTCATGGGAGCAGCGGCCGGGCCAGTGGCGTTGAACGGAACCAGCGGTTCCCGGGTCTGCCCGTTCTTGACCAGTTCAATTGCCCAGAACACACCGAGGCCGCGCACCTCGCCGATACTGGAGTGTTCGGCCGCGAGCTTACTCAGACCCGGGCCGATGACGTCGGTGCCCAGCATCCTGGCGTTCTCCAGGATGCCCTCGTCCTCGAAGATCCGAATCGAGGCCACGGCAGAGGCGCACGCAAGCGGGTGCCCGGAGTACGTGAGGCCTCCGGGGAAGGGTCGGTTCGCGAAGGTTGCAGCGATGGCGTCGCTGATCACCACTCCGCCGAGCGGCACGTACCCCGAGTTGACGCCTTTGGCGAAGGTGATCAGGTCGGGCGTCACATCCCAGTGCTGGATCGCGAACCATTCGCCACAGCGGCCGAACCCGGACATGACCTCATCGGCGATCAGGACGATGCCGTGCTCATCGCAGATCGCCCGGACCCCGGCGAGGTACCCAGCCGGCGGCACCAGGATGCCGTTGGTTCCGACGACGGGCTCGAGAATCAGTGCCGCGAAAGTGTGCGGGCCTTCGAGCATGATCAGTTCGCGTAGATGTTCCAGCGCACGCTCGGACTCTTCCTGCTCGGTACTGGCGTGGAATGCCGACCGGTACAGGTACGGGCCGAAGTAACGGACGGTGCCGGGCACCGCAGGCTCAGCGGGCCAGCGTCGAGGGTCCCCGGTCAGCGAGATAGCCCCGGCCGTACCTCCGTGGTAGCTGCGGTAGGCGGCCAGCACCTTCTGCCGTCCGGTGTGCAACCGGGCCATCCGTGCGGCGTTCTCGTTCGCGTCAGCACCGCCATTGGTGAAGAACACCGTGTCCAGACCCTCAGGTGCGCGCTCGGCTATCAGCCGCGCTGCCTCGCCGCGAACGTCGCTGGCCAGAGCGGGTGCCAGGGCGCACATCCGCTGCGCCTGCTCCACGATGGCCGCGACCAGTCGTGGGTGCTGGTGGCCGATGTTGAGGTTGACCAGTTGACTGGAGAAATCGAGGTACCGGTTTCCGTCGTAGTCCCAGAAATAGGAACCGAGGCCGTGCTCGACGGGCATCGGATCGATGGAGGCCTGAGCCGACCAGGAGTGGAAGACGTGGTCGTGGTCGTCGCGTTTGACCTGTGCCTTGTCGCCGCGCTCGAACACGCTCTCATTCGGGAAGGCAGGGGCAGCCGAGGCAGAGAGGGTGTCGGTCATCGCGTTCTCCTCATTTCTGGGGTCTCAGAAGTCTCAGGTAGTCAGCGAGTTCGAGGGAAGCCGAGGTCGATCGCCGATGTGGCGGGGTCGGGCCACCGGGAGGTGACGACCTTGCCACGGGTGTAGAAGGCAAGGCCTTCGGGCCCGTACATGTGGTTGTCGCCGAAGAGTGATGCCTTCCACCCGCCGAACGAGTAGTAGCTCACGGGCACTGGCACTGGCACGTTGATGCCGACCATGCCGACCTGTACGTCGTACTGGAACTGTCGGGCTGCGCCACCATCACGGGTGAAGATCGCCGTGCCGTTGCCGAACTCGTGGTCATTGACCAGTGCGAGTGCTTCTTCGTAGGTGCCGACCCGCACTACCGACAGGACCGGACCGAAGATCTCGTCGGTGTAGACCGACATCGTCGGGGTGACGTGATCCAGCAGCGTGGTCCCGAGGAAGAAGCCGCTGGCTGGCAGATCGGCGTCCCGGCCGTCAACTACAACCGTTGCACCCTCCTGCGCGCCGACGCCGATGTAGGAGGCGACCTTGTCGCGGTGCTCGGCGGTGATCAGGGGGCCCATCTGAGTATCGGGGGCGGCGCCGTCTCCGATGACCAGATCGGGTAGCCGGGCCGTGATGGCCTCGACGAGCGGGTCGCCGGACTCGCCGACAGCGACGACGACGGAGATCGACATGCAGCGCTCACCAGCCGCACCGTAGGCCGCGGACACCGCGGCATCGGCAGCCATTCCGATGTCGGCATCGGGGAGCACGACCATGTGGTTCTTCGCGCCACCCAGCGCCTGGACGCGTTTTCCGGCCGCCGTACCCTGCTCGTAGATCGAGCGCGCGATCGGGGTGGATCCGACAAAACTGAGCGCCTGCACATCCGGGTGCCGCAGCAGCTCGTCGACGGCGTCCTTGTCTCCATGGACGACAGAGAAGACGCCATCCGGTAGTCCGGCGTCTTTCCACAGTTGCGCGAGGAACAGGGAAGCCGACGGGTCTTTCTCGGATGGTTTCAGGATGAAGGCGGTGCCTGCTGCGATGGCATTCGCACACATCCAGAGCGGCACCATGACGGGGAAGTTGAAAGGGGTGATGCCGGCGACCACGCCGAGCGGCTGTCGGATCGAATACACGTCCACCCCACTGGAGGCCTGCTCCGAGAAGCCGCCCTTGAGGAGGTTGGGCACGCCGGTCGCGTACTCCACGTTTTCCAGGCCTCGTGAGATTTCGCCGACCGCGTCGCTGTGCACTTTGCCGTGCTCGGCGGTCACGATCTCGGCGAGTTCGTCGGTGTGGGCATGGAGCAGTTCGCGGAACGCGAAAAGAACGGCGGACCGCTTGGACAGGGAGGCATGGCGCCATTCCTGTGCGGCGGCGCCAGCGCTCGCGATGGCTGCAGCGACATCGGTGGCGTTCGCCAGCTCGACCTGGCCGGTTTGCTCACCGGTGGCGGGATTGAAGACCGGTCCGACGCGCTGCGAAGTGCCGGAGGTGATAGCCCCGTCGATCCAGTGCGAGATGCGCTTTGTCATGTCTAAGACCGTAGTGGAATTGTGCCGCCATACAAACGCTCGACTGCTACGTTACAAAGATGAGTTTTCGTACCGTGGTGGAACTGCGCGACTACACCAGCCGCGGTCTGACCCAGGCCATGACGGACGCCGTGCACGACGGTCGGCTGCGCGAGGGCGACCGATTGCCGCCGATCAGAACGGTGGCTCGGGAGTTGGAGTTGTCGCCGACCACTGTGAGCGCCTCGTGGTCAGCACTGGCCCGGCGCGGCGTGCTTCGGACCGACGGTCGGCGCGGCACCACCATCGCGTCCGACGGTGGGCCCGGGCCGACCCGCTACCGCAGGGCGCTGCACGCGCGCTCCGAATTCGCACTCGACGTGTCCACCGGTATACCCGACCCGGCGCTGCTGCCCCGCTTGGATCGGGCCCTGTGCTCGGTACCGCATTCCGATGGCCGACACAGCTACCTCGACGACCCGGTCCTGCTCGAGTTGCGAGAGGTGTTGCGTTCGTCGTGGCCCTACGAAGCAGAGCAACTGACGATTGCCGACGGCGCGATGGACGCAATGGACCTGATCGCCTTGGTCCACCTCGAGCCAGGCGATTCCGTCGCTGTCGAACACCCCTGTTTTCCACCGATGTTGGACTTACTCGATGCAAATGGAATGCGACTTGTCGGCATGGCGATGGATTCCCAGGGGCCCACCGTCGGGGCAGTCAGGTCAGCAGTACAGCGACGGGTCGCTGCCGTGTTCCTGCAGCCGCGCGCGCACAATCCGACCGGAATCTGTCTCACTCCGCAGCGAGCTCAAGAACTCGCGGACGTGTTGCGCGGGTCCGAGACGTTGGTGGTGGAGGACGACTCGGCGGGCGAGATCGCCAGCTCGGAGCCGATCAGTCTCGGACAGTGGATACCGGATCAGGTGTTGCATATCCGTAGCTTCTCCAAATCGCACGGTCCAGACCTTCGACTGGCCGCGATCAGCGGACCCGCGGTACGGATCGCCGCGCTCAGCGAGCGTCGTCTGTTGGGTCAGGGATGGACCAGTCGACTGCTGCAGGCGGTACTCGTGGAGCTGTTACGCGATGATCGCGCAGTGCAGGAGGTAGCGCACGCGCGTTGCGAGTACGCGCGGCGTCGGTCAGCTGTCGTCGACGGACTGTCGCAGGCCGGCATCGGCGTAGCAGGCACCGACGGGCTGAATA
>JBBPZD010000137.1:0-3804 GCA_038199265.1 Actinomycetales bacterium
GGAGAAGTTCCAGGGCAAGTCAGCAGATGCACCGATCTGTATGACGTGCGGCACCAAGATGCGCCCGGCTGGCAGTTGCTATGTGTGCGAGGGCTGCGGAAACACCTCCGGCTGCAGCTGACGCCACGCTAGACGAATGAGTAGAGGGCGGAACCCCGAAATGGTTCCGCCCTCTACTCATTACCGATGTTGTCTACGAACGTGAACATAACTGGAATGTCTGCCTAGGTAGACCGTTCGGAGAACCAGCGTGCTGTTTTGTCGGCTCTGGTGAAATGGGCAAGTCATCGACCGTCAAGCAAGGGTCGGTCGTCGGCTCCACCCGGCGCTCGATCGGCCCTGCGGGTCCGCCAGGAGGCCCCCTGCCAGGTGGTGCCCAGAAGTACGGGGCTGACCAGTGTGGCGTCGATCTACGACCTGGCGACTGGTTTTCTGTACGGTCCTGCGCCTGGCTACGCGTGCTTGAGATCGTTCGTCGGCTGCCCGCCCGGCGGGCTCGGACCACCGAGGGGCCCAAGATGATCTTGCCCGTGACACCCGGTTCACGACCCGATCTGAGGGCGGTCGAGGTTCAGTCGATGCCGGGGTCGCTGGCTGTTGCCCGTTTGGCGGGAACTGCTTCACCGTCGAACAGGGCGCGGACCTGGTCGACTTGGTCTGCGGAGGCCAGAACAGTGACCTTGTCACCGACTTTGAGCTCGACCGAGCCCAGGCCTAGCAGCATGGCGTCGCTTCTGCGCACCGAGATCACGATGACACTGTTGGGGAGGACTTCTTCGTCGAGTCGGCGACCGACGAGGTTCGACGTCGAACCGACGCTGACATCGATCAACCCACCACTGGAGGAAACCCGGGAGATCTGCTGTGCGTCCAGCTGAATCATCTGGTGGTAGGAGCGCACCACGTCGCTGAACGCAACGATTCCGCGGACGGCGCGGTCGTCATCCAGCACTGTCAACCAGTGGGTATCGACGGGCATCGCGTCGATCGCCTGGTCGAGTGTCGAGCCCATTGCGATCGACGGTGCAGTTGCGTCGATGAGCTTGCCGAGCGTGAGCGCCGTCGATGTGTTGCTGGTCGTCGTGTTGCTGGTCCTCGCGCCGACAAGTTGGGTTGTCGCGACGGTTCCCAGGAACCGCCCGTTGGCGTCCACGACGGGCGCCCCGGGGATGCCTGCGTCGACCATCTCGCGGGCCGCGGTCTGCACCTGGTCGTTCTCGCGCAGTATCAACCGCGGGGATGACATCGCGTCGGTGGCAGCGACTCTGCCCAACATCGGCAGGCCCTGTTTGAGGCGCGCTCCCACCGCTTCTTCACGGTTGGTCAGCTGAGAGCGGTAGATGGTCTGGTCGTAGTGCCGGACGATCAGGTACGCGAGCCCGACGGCAACCATGGCCGGCGCCAGAATGGTGAGGTTTCCGGTCATCTCGGCGACCATCAGCATGATGGCCAGGGGGGCTCGAGCGATGCTGCCGAAGCAGGCCATCATCCCGACGATCACGAAGGGCGCGGGGCTGCTCGGGATGCCGGGCGCGATCGGTTCGAGTACCCGCCAGATGGCCGCGCCGGTGAATGCGCCGATGACCATGCCGGGTCCGAAGATGCCACCCGAGCCGCCGGAGCCGATCGACAGTGAGGTCGACAGGATGCGGGCGAACGGCAGCGCCAGAATGATCCAGAGGGGGATTCCGAGCAGGCCGTCCCGGGTCAGCGAAATCTGCACCCAGCCGTAACCTGTGCCCAGCACTTGAGGGATGGCCAGTGCGAGAAGGCCGACGAGCAACCCGCCGACTGCGGGCTTGACGATTGTGTTGCCGGGCAGTCGCTTCACCAGGTCGACCGTGCCGTAGAACGTCGTGCTGTAGGCGAGGCCGACGAAACCAGCCACGATGCCGATGAGTGCGAACCACAGCAACTGGATCGGCTGGTTGAACACGTAGTTGGCTCCTGCGAATCCGAACATCGGAGAGAAACCCTCGAAGAATCCGAACACGGTGAAACCGACGATCGAGGTGACGAGCCCCGGGATCAGGGCCTCCACCTCGAAGTCGTCCTTGTAGACGATGTCGGCGGCGAGCACCGCACCTCCCAGCGGCGCACCGAAGATCGCGCCTATACCTGAGCCGATACCTGCCGAAACGGCGATTCGGCCGTCTTCGGGGGACAGATCGAGGGTGCGCGCGAGGAGCGAACCGAAACCACCGGAGATCTGCGCGGTAGGCCCTTCGCGCCCACCGGAGCCCCCGGATCCGATGGTGATCGCGGAGCTGACCATCTTCACGAACACGACGCGTGCGCGGATCATGCGGGGGTTGCGGTGAACGGCGTCGATCGCAGCGTCGGTGCCGTGGCCTTCGGCTTCGGGCGCGAACCTGGTCACGATGATTCCCGACAGCAGCCCGCCCAGCCCGACGACGAGCGGGATCGCCCACCAACGGGTGAAGTGCCCTGACCCCAGGCGCCCGCCCTCCGAGGCGGGCAAGGGGTCGACGTACCCGCCGATGCCTGACAGGAGGAGGTCACCAGCAGTGGTCAGCGCGTAGACGAACAGGACCGCGCCGAGTCCGGCGATGATGCCGATCGCGGTACCGAGAACGACCCACTTCTTCAGGTAGCTTGCGCGTCGCACCCAGCCGCCGGCCGCTGCGCCGACTGACCGAAGCTGCATCTGGACGACGGTCACGATGTTTGTCCTGGTGTGTGCGACTCGGAGGGTGTGGCGTGGGAGAGATCGGCACGCCGGGACTCTCGAGTGCGGTCGCTCAGGTGCGCGGCGTCGACCAGACCGCGCAGCGACTTTGCTAGTTGCGCCTGCTGTCCTGCAGGGATGCAGTTGAGGAGAGCTCCGATCTCGCGACTGCGTTTCTGGGTGCTTTGTTCGATGAGCTTCTGCCCCTCCGGCTGCAGCGACAGCACTACCTGGCGTCGATTGCCTGAGTCCGTGGAGCGGTCGAGTAGTCCTTTGGTGATCAGCCGGTCGCACATCCGTGTCGCGGTCGACGAAACGACGCCTAAGGCGTCGGCCAGGTGGGTGACGGTCATTGTCGTATGCATGTCGATGAGCACGAGTGCGCGAAATTGGGGGAGCGTGACTTCTGCATCGAGGTCGGCCAGGGCGTTGGCGGCGACGGCGACGAAGACCCTGTTGGCAGCCAGCACGGCATCGACGATATCGGCCTCCCCGGCGAGGAGGCTCGCGGTGTCGTCGCAGACCAGCTCGACGGCAACCGGGTCCAGGGGAGGGGGAGACGCAGAAGTCATATAGACAAGCATAGTGCAACTGTTGCAGGCGGCATGAGTGCTGGCCGCAACCGCTGGGCCTGGCACATATCGCGAGCAGAAGTGAGCGCGAGCGTCGCGGTGGGCGATCCGCTCAGCTGGTCCACCATGATGGGCGGCATGAGTCACCACGATCTGGCCGCCCACCCACGGGTCATAGTCGGCACTTGCCACCGATCAGGCGCACTGTCATGACGGGGGCGGCATTCTTCGACCTTGATCGGACCCTGCTGCGCGGGGCGTCCGGCCCGATCCTCACCGACGCAATGAACGAGACCGGCGTGGTCACCACCAAAGTGCCCGGGCAGGGGTTGCTGTACGGCGTTTTCGACGTGTTCGGTGAGACGCTCCCGTCGATGGTGTTGGCCCGTAACGCCACGCTCGTTGCGAAGGGAAAGCCCGCCACGGCGTTCGACGAGGCCGCCAAGTTAGCTGCCGCCAGACTCGTGGACCTGATCGATCCGTTCGCTCACCTCGCGATCGAACAGCACCGCTCAGCTGGGCTCAAGGTGGTGCTGGCGACCA
>JBBPZD010000138.1:0-20829 GCA_038199265.1 Actinomycetales bacterium
GGCAACAGCCTGCTCATGCGCCACCCGCATGTGCTGCAGCTGATCATGGACTCACTGCGCTACTGGGTGCAGGAAATGCACGTGGACGGCTTCCGGTTCGACCTGGCCGCCACGCTGGCCCGGCAGTTCCACGAGGTCGACCGCCTCTCGGCGTTCTTCGACATCATCCAGCAGGACCCGGTCATCTCACAGGTGAAACTGATCGCAGAGCCCTGGGACCTCGGCGACGGCGGGTACCAGGTCGGCAACTTCCCGCCGCTGTGGACCGAGTGGAACGGTATGTACCGCGACACGGTGCGCGACTTCTGGCGCGGCGAGGCAGCGGCCTTGGGCGAGTTCGCCTCCCGCCTGACCGGATCGAGTGACTTGTACGCCCACTCGGGTCGCTATCCGATCGCGTCGATCAACTTCGTCATCGCGCACGACGGATTCACCCTGCGAGACCTGGTGTCCTACAACGAAAAGCACAACGCCGCCAACGGCGAAGGAAACAACGACGGCGAGAGCAACAACAGCTCCTGGAACTGCGGAGTCGAAGGCCCCACGGACGACCCGGACATCAACGCCCTACGCCAGCAGCAGGAACGCAACTTCATCGCCACGTTGATGCTCAGCCAAGGCGTGCCGATGCTCGCGCACGGCGATGAACTGGGACGCACCCAGGGCGGCAACAACAACGTCTACTGCCAGGACAACAAGATTGCCTGGGTCGATTGGGAGCTGTCGGACTACGACACGTCGCTGCTGGAGTTCAGCCAGCAGGCCATCGCGCTGCGGAACGATCACCCGACCTTCCGACGTCGCCGGTTCTTCCAGGGTGCTGCCAAGCGTGGCGGGGCCAGCGACATCGGCGACATCATCTGGTACTCCTCAGGTGGCGCGCCGATGACCGAGGAGGATTGGAACAATGGGTACGCCCGCACGCTGATGGTCTTCCTCAACGGAGCTGAGATCCAATCGCCTGACGCCGCTGGCCGAGCGGTGCGCGATGATCACTTCCTGATGCTCTTCAACGCCCATCACGATGACGTCGAATTCGCCCTGCCTACGGATGTTCCCGACGCAACGTGGACGGTAGCCCTGCGCACCGCGCCGATGACTGAAGAAGACATGGACACTGTCGAGGACTTCGCTTCCGGTGACATCGTCGCGCTGCCCGCCCGCTCGATGCTGGTGCTGCAGAGCCCGTTGCCGTAACGACACGGGTGCAAGGAAACAGCGGCGTCCGCGACCTGGAACGATCCGGTCGCGGACGCCGCTGTTCTTCTTCGTCGGAGCCTCAGGTACGAGCCAGTGCGGCCTTCTGCTCGGCTACGTCGTAGGTCGGCATCGGCCACTGCGGGTCCATCGCCCGCAGGTGGTGCAGCAGCAGATGATGGACCGCAAGCCGCGCGTACCACTTGTGGTTGGCCGGCACGACATACCACGGCGCGATGTTCGTCGAGGTCTTCTCCAGCGCGATCTCGTACGCCTTCTGGTAGTCGGCCCAGAACCCGCGTTCATGGATGTCGTTCTCGGTGAACTTCCAGAGCTTGTCGTCGCGGTCCAACCGCCGGGCCAGGCGTGCACCTTGCTCCTCGCGGGAAATGTGCAGCATCACCTTGATCACGGTGGTGCCGCCCTCGACCAACGACTGTTCGAAGTCGTTGATCTGTCCGTACCGGCGACCGATGGACGCGGGCGAAGCAAGCTCGTGCACCCGCCCGATGAGCACATCCTCATAGTGCGAGCGGTCGAAGACCCCGATGCTGCCCTCAGGTGGCAGCGCGTTGCGAATGCGCCACAGGAAGGAGTGTTTCAGCTCTTCCTCTGTCGGCTTCTTGAACGCCGTGTGCTCGACACCCTGCGGGTCGACGTGCCCGATGACGTGGCGCATGATGCCGCCCTTGCCGGAGGTGTCCATTCCCTGCATGACCAGCAGCACGTTGCGGTGGCCGTCGATGCGGCTCTCGGCGTACATCCGCTCCTGCAGGTCCGACAGCTCCGAGCCGGTGTCGGTGCGGATCGTGGCGGCCTTCTTCTTGCCTTCGGTGAAACCAGGCGTCGAATCCGGATCGCGGTCGGCGAGTACGAAACCGTCATGAACGCGCAACGCCTCGGTCATCGTTGTCGCGAGATCCTTGGTGGGGTGCTTTTTGCCCATGCGGTCATTCCCATCAGTCGATGATTGCGGGCGAAGCCCACGGCCCATGACCGTGGGCGTCGCCCGCTAGCGGGGTGTGAAGCTTCGTCAGCCGGCCGATTCCGGGTCGCTGCTGAGGTCGACCTTGGCAACGGCCTGCTTGCCCTGCTGGGCCAAGAACGACTCGGCGTAGACATATCCGCCGGCAAGCGCGACAGCGGCGGGAATCCGGCCTAGCGGCAGCAGCCGGGCGAAGCCGACGAGCGGAACGGCAACGAGTCCGACGATCAGGCTGGGCAGCGCGATCTTGGCGATCTGCTGCTGGCCTTCAGGAATCGGCAGGCTGTCCGTCGACACCGTGAAAGCGCGCGGGCTGGACGGGTCCTGAACAATTGTGGCCGCGTACGCGCCCCCGACGAGGGCCACCGACAACAGACGGCGCTTCGGCAGCGCGCTCGGAAGCAGTACGGCAAGTGCGAGGGCTCCGGCGGGACCGGCAGAGAACGGGTTGACCTTCACGTTTCTTCACTCCTGGTGATCGAGTTTGTCAGTTATCTGTTCCGACTCTACCCACCAGCACCGGGCCGGTGCTGCACTCGTTTCAGCCGCGCGCGGCGCCATGTCCCGCTGTTGCTTCGACCCGTGCCCGCACGAATTCCTCGACGACGCGGCGCCACCGGACGGGGTCGACGTTCCACTCGCGACAATGCAGGGCATCCTGCCAGGTCTCGAACTGGATGACGTCGGGCCGCGCCCGTGCCAGGTCGCTCGAGGGCCCGTACGGCACGAAATCGTCGTCTTCGGAGTGAATGAGGAGCGTGGGCACGTGGAGGTCGTCCGCGCGCGAGATCCAGTCGGTGTGGGTGATGGGCAAGGGCACACTGACCCCACCGAAGGACTTGCTCCAGGCTTGACCGATCAGCCGCTGACCTGTGTGACTGAGCGACAGCGGCACCCTGTGCAACCCAGCGTGGTAGTCGATGACCTGCCGCCAGCTCACCACCGGCGCATCGAGTACGACCGCCACGACCCGATCGGCGTGCGCGGAGTGCGCCAGCAACTGCAACACGATCGCGCCACCCATCGACCACCCGAACAACACGATCTGTCGCGCGCCACGATTCACCGCATAGTCCAGCGCGCCCTCGACGTCGCGCCACTCAGACAGACCCAGGTGGTAACGGCCATCAGCACTGGCCGGCGCATCGGGATCGTTGCGATAGGTAGGGATCAGGATTTCCAGGCCGATATCCCTCAGAAGCGGCACTGCCCGGAGTGTTTCAGCACGCGAGGCGCCTCGGCCGTGCACCAGCACGGCCCAGATGTCGCCCTTGTCGACCCCCAGTTCATTCGCTCCGGTGTCGGCGGCGCTCGCCCAGGCGGCCATCGGACCGATCGGACCGTCATAGGTCACGTCGTACAGTTCGGTGCCGTCATGGACCGAGGGCTGCGGAAAGAAGTAGCTGTTGAGTCGTGCGCGCCCGGGGTGCAGCTCGCCGTTGTCGACCCGCAACAATCTGCGGGTGACCAGCGTGTTGTCCTGCGCGGTGATCTCGCCGACGCGCGCGTGCCCGGCCATCGCGTCCCAGTGCAACCCGTACCGACCGGGTGCACCAGAGCCGGGGGTGCGCTTAAACGTCACCGTGCCGGCATCGACCGCCACGATGGTCTCGTCTTCGCGCGGCCTGGTCGGCGTGAGGATCTGCCGGACGAAGTAGCTCCCCAGCCCGGCCATCGCGACTCCCGCGACTGCGCCCACACCAACGCCGGCGGTAGCTGTCCTCACGATGGCTCTGTGCACAGTCCTATCGTGCCAGGTGAGTCCGGTCACCACCGTCCTCGACGCGTCGGGCCTCGTCAGCGGGTCGCGACATACACGATGACGCCGAGGGACGCTGCGATGGCCAGCGCCGGCTTCCAGTACGCCTTGAGCAGCACCGGTAGGACAGCACCACCCAGGTCAAGCGCGTCATTCTGGGCTGGTGCTGCGGGGTGTGTGCGCGGCGGCGGCGATGTCTGGTGGATGGGGGCAACGTCGGTGTCAGCCGCCGTCCCGGGAGCAGACCCTGGCGGCGCCACCGTCTCTTGCGACGTCGTTGATGAACTTTCGACGGGGGCGTCCGCCTCGGTCGCGACCGGACTCCCGGGTGCGGTGTCGGTACCGACCTTGTTCTGCAGACAGGTCACGAACTGACCCAGCAACTTGTCAGAGACGTCCTGCATGACGCCGCGCCCGAATTGTGCCGGTCGACCCGTGATCGCAAGGTCGGTGCGCACCTGGACCTGTGTCTGCCCGCCCGTATCTTTCAAGGTCGCGATGATCTGGGCGCCTGCCGTGCCGTTGCCGCGCTTGTCCTTGCCCTTGGCGTCGATCTTCATCGTGTGCGCAGTCTCGTCCTTCTCCACGAACGCACCGGAACCGTTGTACACCAGGGCGATCGGCCCGAGTTTCACCTTGCAGGTTCCTGTGAATTGGTCCCCGTCCGTAGACGTGATGGCGGCACCGGGAAAGCAGCCGGCCACTGACTCGATGTCGTTGAACGCGGCCCACGTCTGGTCGATGGGCGCAGCGACGGTGAAGGTGTGTGTTAGTTCCACTTCGGCGTCACCCTGCGGCTGCGGCGAGGACCGCACGCCGGGTGAGGACCCCAGCCAGGTGCCGTCGGTAGTCGGCGTCGCCGTTCAGGTCTGAGGGCGGATTGGTGCCCTCGGTCACGGACTGGACCGCAGCACGAACGGCCTGGTCAGTGGCAGGCTGACCGGTCAGAGCCTGCTCGACCGTCGACGCACGCAACGGGATGGAGCCCATGTTCGTCAGTCCCACCCGTGCCTCAGCGATCACACCGTCCTGCACGCGGACGGTGGCGGCGACTGCCACGATCGGCCATTGATGGGCGACGCGGACGAACTTCTCGTAGTGCGCTCCCCACCCGGTGTGCTTTGGGATGCGGACGTGCGTGAGCAGCTCACCTTCCTGTACGGCTGTTTCGAACAGGTCGACGAAGAACTCCTCCGCCGACACCGTGCGGGTACCGTCCTGACCCGCGATCACGAACTCGGCGCTGAGGGCTCGCGCCGATGCGCCGAGGTCACCCGCGGGGTCGGCGTGCACGAGCGCGCCCCCGAAGGTGCCGCGGTGGCGTACCTGCGGATCGGCGAGATGGTGGATCGCCTTGGTCAGCAGCGCGGCATGCTCGGACACCATCGGATCTGTCCCGACGGTGGTGTGGGTGGTCATCGCGCCGATGACGAGCGCGTCGCCGTCTTCCTGGATGCCCCTCAACGCCTCGATCTTGCCGAGGTCGACGACAACTTCGGGTGCATTCAGCCGCATCCGTAAGACCGGGAGCAACGACTGCCCGCCGGCCAGCACCTTCGCGTCGTCACCGTGCTGGGCAAGCAGCGCGAGCGCTTCATGCACGGTCGTGGGCGCGGCGTAGTCGAACTGGACCGGAATCATTGCGCTGCTCCACTCGTGCGGTCGGCGGTATCCGATGGGTCGAAGTGCGGGGCGGCATCACTGGTTGTCGGCCGGTCACCCCGGCCGTCCTGAATTGCGCGCCAGACCCGCTCAGGCGTGCACGGCATGATCACGTCCTGCACACCGAATGACCGCAGGGCATCGACGACCGCGTTCACAACCGCGGGAGTCGAGGCAATGGTGCCCGCCTCACCCACACCTTTGGTGCCGAGCGTGTTGGTCAGGGACGGCGTCGTCGTGTGATCCACGTCGAAGCTGATCAGGTCGGCGGCCGTCGGCACCAGGTAGTCCACGAACGACGCGGAGACCAAAGTGCCTGCGTCGTCGTACACGGCCTCTTCGAAGAGCGCCTGGGCGATCCCCTGTGCCAGGCCGCCGTGCACCTGCCCCGCAACGATCAGCGGGTTGATGACGTTGCCGATGTCGTCGACGCAGCTGTACTTGCGCATCGAGATCTGCCCGGTCTCGGTATCGACCTCCACGGCGCACAGATGGGTGCCATGCGGGAAGTTGAAGTTGATCGGGTCGTACGTTGCATCTGAATCCAGCGAAGGTTCCATCCCGTCGGGCAGATCGTGCGCCGAGAAGACCGCTGCAGCGATCTCCTGGATCGCCACACCCTGATCAGTGCCACGCACGGCGAACAGGCCCGCGGAGAACTCGATGTCATCCACGTTCGCCTCGAGCATGTGGGCAGCTACCGGCCGCGCCTTCTCCACGACCTTGTCGGTGGCCTTGACCAGCGCCTCGCCGCCGACGACCAGCGAGCGCGACCCATAGGTGTCCATCCCCTTCGGTGCGATCTGGGTGTCACCGTGCAGCACTTCGACATCCTCGAACGGAACCCCGAGCCGGTCGGCGACGATCTGGCTGAACGCCGTCTCGTGGCCCTGACCGTGGGCAGTGGCTCCGGTGACGATCTCGACCTTGCCGGTGGCGAGCATCCGGACACTCGCGTGCTCCCAACCGCCGGCGCCGTAGTTCAGCGCGCCCAGCACCCGGGAAGGCGCCAAGCCGCACATCTCGGTGAAGGTCGAGACACCGATACCCAGCTGCACCGGATCGCCGGATTCGCGACGCTGCTGCTGTTCGGCGCGTAGTGCGTCGTAGCCGAAGTTGGCCATCGCCTTGGCGGTGGCGGCCTCGTAGTTGCCCGAGTCGTACTCCAGGCCCGCGACAGTCGAGAAGGGGAATTCCTCGTGGGTGATCCAGTTCTTCTTGCGGAGCTCGATCGGATCGACGCCCAGCTCGGCAGCCAGTTCATCCATGATCCGCTCGATGCCGAAGGTGGCCTCCGGGCGACCAGCGCCACGGTAGGCGTCAGTCCACGCTTTGTTCGTCAAGACGGTCTGGCAGGAGAATCGGTAGGAGCCGAACTTGTAGATGCCGTTGAACATGAATGCCCCGAGCACCGGCACACCGCCGCCCACCAGGGAGACGTAGGCACCCAGATCCGCCAGCAGGTCCACCTTGAGGCCGGTGACAATCCCGTCCTTGGTAGCGGCCAGCGTGAGCTTCTGCCACTGATCGCGACCGTGATGGCCGCACATCAGGGATTCCGAACGGGTCTCGGTGTACTTCACCGGGCGACTGAGGCGACGGGCGATGGCCCAGGTCAGCCACTCCTCGGGGGTGACCTGCAGCTTGCCGCCGAAACCGCCGCCCACATCGGGCGCGATGACGCGGATCTTGTTTTCGGGGACACCCGTGGTCGCGGCCAACGCGAAACGCACGATGTGCGGCACCTGGGTGGCCGACCACATCGTGAACTGCTCGCCGGTCGGGTCGACGACGACCGAGCGGGGCTCCATGAACGCCGGGATCAACCGTTGCTGACGGAACTCCCGCTCGATGACCACACCCTCGGTGCGAGCCGTGGCAATGGCGTCCTCGACGTCGCCGCCGGTGCCTGCCTCCGCTGAATCGAAGACCCACAGAGCGGACTTGTTCGTGCCGAGATCCGGGTGTGCGAGCACCGTGTCGGCTGCTGCCTCCTTGAGATCGATGACGGCAGGCAGTTCGTGGTAGTCGACATCGACCAGTTCGGCAGCATCCCGGGCCTCAGCCGCAGTTCTCGCGATGACGACCGCGACAACTTCACCTGCGAAGGCAACCCGTTCCGATGGCATCGGCAGGTGGGTAGGAGTCACCTGTTCGGGCGTGATCGGCCAGGCGTTGATCAGCACGCCCTGGGACTCGCCCAGATCGGCGCCGGTCAGCACATCGACCACGTTCGGCGCATCCTTGGCGGCGGAGGTGTCGATATTCGTGATGGTGGCGTGCGCATGAGGGCTGCGCACCATCGCCATGTGCAACATGCCCTGCAAGGTGATGTTGTCGGTCCACCGGGTACGGCCGGTGATCAGACGCTGGTCCTCCTTGCGGCGCCGGTCGCGGCCGATCTCAGTGGCAGGCGCGGTGTCGGTCGCGGGTGCGTTCTCGACGACGGTCATGCGTTCGTCTCCTGCCCCGACGCCGTCTGCACGGCCCGGACGATGTTGTGGTATCCGGTGCAGCGACACAGGTTGCCTTCGAGACCCTCGCGGATCTCCTGCTCGGACGGTTTGGGATTGGAGTTCAGCAAGTCAATCGACTGCATGATCATTCCCGGAGTGCAGTAACCGCACTGCAGAGCGTGGCACTCGTGGAACGCGGCCTGCATGGGGTGCAACTCGCCGTCTTTCGCGAGGCCCTCGATGGTGGTCACGTCGGCCCCATCGGCCTGTACGGCCAGTACATTGCACGACTTGACGCTGATGCCGTCCAGGTGGACGGTGCAAGCTCCGCAGTTGCTTGTGTCGCAGCCGACTACAGTGCCCGTCTTTCCGAGTTTCTCGCGTAGGTAGTGCACCAAAAGCATTCGCGGTTCTACCTCGTCGGAGACCTTGTCCCCGTCGACCGTGAGGTTGATCTTCGTCATGTGCCCAGCTTCCGTTGCGGTGTACCCAGCAGTACCGACTCTTGTGAATCTAGGCGCGGCGGGTTGGCTGAAGGTTGGTCGGGATGTGACTCGCGTCACCTTCGAAACTCACGGGCGGGCCACCGCCAGTCGAGCCCGTAGCAGTGCCCTGGCCGGATGCGGGCGATCACCCAGCCGGCGCAGGCACTCCTCGATCACCTCGGTGTCATGCGGAGCAACTTCGCTGTACCGGACCACGGCATCAGGAAGCGGATCGGCCAGCAGCGCCTCGCGCACGCTGACGGCGAGGAAGTCAGCGAGCTCGGCAAGTGCCGGAGAGTCCGTGCCCGGCATCAGGTCACCTCCGTAAGCACCGACCGCGCCCCGTACGTCGCCGCGCCCGACCCGCTTCACGACGGTGTCGGCGTCGACTGTCACCGGCATCGTGAGCCGGTAGGGGCGCGATGACAGCGCCCCACCCAACGCGGCTCGCAGATGCGACACCTCGGCCTTCAGAGTCGACCTGCTGACCGACTGATCGCCGTAGAGGTGCGCATGCAGCTGATCCAGGGAAAGACCCGACGCGTTCAACGCCAGGAGGGCCAGGATCTCCAACTGCCGACGGTTCAACACCAACGTCCGACCGTCGAGTCGTGCCTGCGGAGCGCCGAGAATGCGCAACACGAGGCCGGACTGGACGGCAGTGCGCTGCCTCTGCGGCCTGGCGGCTTCCCAGGGACGGTCGGCCTCGAGACGAGCGTCTCGCGGCATGGCGCTCTCGATGAGCCGGGCCAGCACCCGGGCTGTCGCCAACCCGATCGGGTGAGCCCGGTCCCAGGTGGTCGACAAGTCGATGACACCCAGCGACTCACCAGTCACCGGGTCGTGCAGCGGCGCGGCCCAACACACCCAGTTGTGCACGATGGGTGCGTAATGCTCGGCCGAGAACACCATCGCCGGGGTATCCAGCCGTCCCGCGAGGTCGAGCGCGTTGGTGCCGACGCTCGCGTCGTCCCACCGCGCGCCCGCTACGAAGTTGACAGTTTCCGCCTTGCGTCGCATCACCCGGCCGCCGTGCGTCCACAGGATGCGGGTCTGGCGGTCAGTGACGGCCAGCACCAAATCTCCGTCCTGCGCGGTGCGGCGCAGTTCGTCCTCGACGTTCGACACCCCGATCTGTAAGGGCGAACCCCGCCAGAATTCCCGGGCATCGCCCTCGTCGCTCAAGGGCGCCTGTGAGACATCCGGGGGCACCTCGAACGCGCTGCGCTGCCAACTGGTCAAGATTTCCGGGCGCACCACCCCCGTGCTGTCGATGCCGTCCTGCATGAAGGAGGTCCAGGCACGCGCCAGATCGGTCCGGCGGTGGCGAAGGTGGCCACTCGGAGCGCTCATTGCACCCCTTTCGTGGGGGCCGGACGCGAGGGTGTGTTCAGACTCACACCGTATCTTGCGCCCCGCCGACCATTACCCGGTTTCGGGGTCGTGAATCCTGCCGTCGGTGACCGCCAACCGGCTGCCCGAACCGCCCCATCGGTGGGCGATGATCTCGGCCGCCACGCTGACTGCTGTCTCCTCCGGGGTCCGCGCGCCGAGGTCGAGACCGATCGGGCTGGAGAGCCGCGCGAGTTGCGCCTCGCTCAGACCGATCTCCCGCAGCCGAGCCAGGCGGTCCTCGTGGGTGCGGCGCGAACCCATGGCACCGACATAGGCAGCTTCAGGCAACCGCAACGCCACGTCGAGCAGGGGCACGTCAAACTTCGGGTCGTGCGTCAGCACGCACAGAACCGTGCGACCGTCCAATCGTCCGGCTCGCTGCTCAGCAGCCAGGTAGCGGTGCGGCCAGTCCACGACCACCTCATCGGCCTCGGGAAACCGGCTGGCTGTCGCGAAGACCGGCCGGGCGTCGCACACCGTCACGTGATAGCCGAGAAATGCCCCCACTCGTGCTACCGCAGCCGCGAAATCAATGGCACCGAACACCAACATGCGCGGGGGCGGCGCGAACGCCCACACGAACACCCGCATGCCTTCACCCCGACGCTCGCCGTCGGCGCCGTACGTCAGGGTGGCGTTGCGGCCCTGCGCCAACAAACCGAGAGCGTCGTCATGGACCGCGTCGTCCGCGCGGGCACTGCCGAGGTCACCGACCGCAGGCTGCTCGGGCCGCACGACCAACCGTCGACCGACCCAGCCCTGATCGGGGTGTTGGATCACGGTGGCCAGCGCCACCGGACGCCCGTTCACGATGTCGTCGGCTACCGCCGGCAGCTGCGGGAACGTCGCACGGCTCACCTGCTCCACGTACACATCGAGGATCCCGCCGCAGGTCAGGCCCACCGCGAAGGCATCGTCGTCGGAGACGCCGTAACGCTGCAGCACCGGCGTGCCATCCTGCGCCACCTGGGTCGACAACTCATAGACGGCGCCTTCAACACACCCGCCGGACACCGAGCCGACGGCTGAGCCGTCGGGGCCCACCAACATCGATGCACCAGGCGGGCGGGGCGCGGACTGGAAGGTCGCCACCACAGTGCCCATCCCGATCGTCTCGCCGGCCTCGAACCACCGCATGAGTTCGGTCAGCACCTCACGCATTCGCGACTACCTCCAGCACCTTTGCGAACGACTGCAGCGAGTGCCCCGCCACGAAGTCGTCGCAGTGCGGCAGCACGGCGACGATCCCGGACTGCACGGGTTCGTAGCCGTCTTTGCCCCGGTGCGGGTTCACCCACACCACCCGGTGCGCAAGCCGGGACAGCCGCTGCATCTGCTGGCCCAGGTCGATGGCGTCGCCACGTTCCCAGCCGTCGCTGAGCACCACGACGACGGCACCGCGCGCCATCCCGCGGGCGCCCCACCGCTGCAGGAAGACCTCGAGGGTCTGCCCGAGGCGGGTGCCGCCCGACCAGTCCGGCACCTGTTTCCCGGCCCGCACCAGGGCCTGTTCGGGATCGGCGGTCCGCAACGCGGCCGTAATCCGTGTCAGCCGGGTACCCAGCGTGAACACCTCGACAGCAGAGGGCTTTCCGGCGCGCACCAACACGTGGCACAACCGCAGCAGGGCATCGACGTACGGGCTCATGCTCGCCGACACGTCCACCAACAGGACCACGCGCCGCGCCTTCGTGCCCCTGCGGCGTCGCACGATCAGGCCGGGCTCCCCCAGCTGCTGCATTGAAGTTCGTAGAGTGCGGCGCACGTCGACCTCGCCACGTCGCCAGGGCGAACGCCGGGTGGCCCGGCGGTGCGGTAGCCGGGGCGTCAGAGCAGCGATCAGTGCGTCGAGGAAAGCTTTCTCAGGCGCGCTGAGGGAGGCTACGTCGCGGTGTCGGAGGAGCTCCACCTCCGAGGCCGCCGCGCTGCGCTGCTCGGCCTGCCCCTCCTCGCCGGTAGCGCGAAGTTCATCGAGCAGCGGCAGCGGACTGCGCAGATGCCTCGGGTCTTCGCGAGGAACCCTCCTCGGCAGCCCCTCGACTCCGCCGAACCAACCGGCGAACACCTGGTCATAGCGGTCGAGATCGTCGGGACCGGCACACATCGTGGCCTGCCCGGCGACGTACACCGCATCTGCATTTTGCAAACCAACCAGGGCTGTCGCCGTCAGGAACGACCCTGCCCGGTCCTGGGTCACCCCGACACCGGCGCTGCGCAAGGCGCGGGCGAAGCCGAGCAGGATCTCTTCCGGCGGGTGCCGCAACGGCGAGGTGGCGGGGCCGGCGACCATGTCAGCGCGCCAACATCCGGTCGATCGCGTGCTTCACACGCTCGGTGTCCTCGCGGTACTTCACCACTGCCCCGAGCGTTCGGGACGCGGTCTCAAGGTCAAGTTCCTGCACGCCGAGCTGATGGACGGCGCGGGCCCAGTCGAGGGTCTCTGCAACTCCAGGCGGTTTGAACAGGTTCTCGCCGCGCAACTGCTGCACCATGACGACCAACTGACGGGTGAGCGCCTCGGACACCTCGGGCACCCTGCGCCGAACGATCGCCACCTCGCGCTCCAGGCCCGGGTGGTCGATCCAGTGATAAAGACAGCGTCGCTTGAGGGCGTCGTGTAATTCGCGGGTGCGGTTGGAGGTGAGCACGACCGTCGGCGGGGTACTCGCTGCGACGGTCCCGAATTCGGGGATGCTTACCGTCCAACTGGACAGCACCTCCAGTAGGAACGCCTCGAACTCGTCGTCTGCCCGGTCCACCTCGTCGACCAACAGCACCGCCGGCGCCTCACGCAGCGCACGCAACACGGGGCGGGTCAACAGGAAGCGCTCGTCGAAGAGCGACTTCTCCGCCTCCGCCGGATCCAGAGATCCATCACGGGCCGAGGCTTCGAGAGCCCGCAGGTGCAGGATCTGACGAGGGAAATCCCAGTCGTAAAGCGCCTGGCTGGCGTCGATGCCCTCGTAGCACTGCAGTCTGATCAGCGGCACCCCGGCGAGCTGGGCGAGAGCTTCGGCGAGCGCGGTCTTTCCGGTGCCGGGCTCGCCCTCCAGCAGCAGAGGACGCTGCATACGGGCAGCCAGGAATACGACAGTGGCCAGCTGTTGGTCACACAGGTAGCCCGTCGACTCCAAGGCCGCGGCGACAGCCTGCGGAGAATCCATACCGGCGACCCTATGCACGACCGGTTGGTCCGGGGTTGGGTGGCCGGTCCACATCCCGACCGGTCGCCAGATCACCGCATTCGACCGCGACGACGTCACGACCCGCGAGGTAGTCGCGGGCACCCCGGTCGCCGACACAACCAGCCACTACCGCTGCCCAGTGGTCGCGTCCGATCAGCACAGGGTGTCCGGGCCGGCCTGCGTAGGTCGCTCGGGCGAGTGCCTCAGGTCCAGCAGGCTCGGACCGCACCCGACTCACCACCGCTGTACCCACATCGGGCAGATCCACCAGGTGCAGCACAGCGCGGGTGGCTGTTCCCTGGAGCAGGCGGCGCATCCCCGCGGCCAGCGATTCACCCATGCCGCCCGCCCAGTCCGTGGCGATCACGACGTCGACATCACAGGACGCGAGGAGCGGGACGGCCTCATCGGCGCCGGCACCCAGCACCACGGTGACCGTGTCGCACTCGCCCAGCGTCCGAGCTGCCCGGACCAACCAGCTACCGCGTTCGTCGTGGACCAGTGCTTTGGGGCGCCCCATCCGCCGCCCCGCGCCGGCCGCGATCAACAGTCCGGCATCGGTCATCGAACGCCGGGCGCGCCCAGGCCGGGGACGATGTCGTCGAGGCTGAACGTGATCGGCTGCTCCAACTGGTCGTAGGTACAGGATTCAGGAGTCCGGTCCGGGCGCCAACGGTTGAACTGGGCGGTGTGCCGGAACCGGTCGCCCTCCATGTGGTCATAGCGCACCTCCACCACGAGCTCGGGTCGCAGCGGCACGAACGACAGGTCTTTGCCGGCATTCCACCGCGACCCTTCACCCTTGCGGGGAGTGGCGTCGCCAGCCTCGTGCGCCGCCCAGTTCCACGGGTGATCCTCGAAATCAGCGATCAGCGGCTGCAGCTCTGCGAACAACTCGCGTCGCCGTGCCATCGGGAACGCACCGATGACGCCGATCGACATCAGGGAATCGCCGCGGTAGAGACCGAGCATCAACGAACCGATCACGTCGGGGCCGGACTTGTGGACGCGGTACCCGGCGACCACGCAGTCGGCGGTGCGGGCGTGCTTGATCTTGAACATCGTCCGCTTGTCGGACTGGTAGGTGCCCGCCTTCGGTTTGGCCATCACTCCATCGAGGCCTGCGCCCTCGAACTCGGTGAACCAGCGCCGGGCGACCTCCGGGTCGGTCGTCGCCGGGGTGACGTGGATCGACGGGCCGGCCTCCGCCAGCGCTTGCAGCAACAGCGCGCGACGCTCTTCGAACGGCCGCTCCCTCAGGTCGTCATCGCCCAGGGCCAGCAGGTCGAACGCGACGAACGACGCGGGGGTCTTCTCGCTCAGCATGTTCACCCGCGACGCGGCGGGATGAATGCGCTGCTGCAGGGCTTCAAAATCCAGTCCGTCGTCGCTGACGACGACGATCTCGCCGTCGACGACGCACCGCGGCGGTAATTCGGCCAGCACGGCGGCTACCAATTCGGGGAAATAGCGGGTCATCGGCTTCTCGTTCCGGCTGCCGAGTTCTACCTCGTCACCGTCGCGGAAGATCAAGGACCGAAAACCGTCCCACTTGGGCTCGTAAGACGCACCGTCAGGAATGACCGGCACCGACTTCGCAAGCATCGGCTTAACCGGTGGATTGATGGGAAGCTGCATACGCTCAGCCTTCCATTTTCTTGCGGGACGGCTGCACGCGCGGCGGTTCGCCGGGCATCTTCGGATACTCCGGCGGGAATGCCAGCTCACCGAAGCCGCGCTGCTCGACGTCCTCATCCCATAGAGCGATGGCGTCCACGATGTCGCCGACCGCGCCTGGGTCAGCCCAGGCATCACCTCGGTCTGAGAGGAGACCGGGAACCGTCGCGATGGTGAAGTCGGCGATGGCCACGTCGGACAGCTCGGACCACGGCACCGGCATGGAAACCGGTGCACCCGCCAACGGGCGCGGGCTGTAGGCGCCGGCGATGGTGCGGTCACGGCAGGCCTGGTTGTAGTCGACGAAGATCTTCTGGCCCCGTTCTTCCTTCCACCACGCCGTGGTCACCAGATCGGGCATCCGACGTTCCAACTCGCGGGCGATACCGATGACCCCGTGCCGCACGTCGAGGAACTCGCGGGTGGGTTCGATACTGGCGTAGACGTGCAACCCACGGCTGCCGGACGTCTTCACCCGCGGATCGAAACCGTTGTCCTGAAGTACTTTCCGCAATTCGAGCGCTGCTTCGACCACGTCGGCGAAGGTGCGTTCAGGCTGCGGGTCGAGGTCGATCCGCAGCTCGTCCGGGTGGTCGTTGTCGTTTGCGCCGACCGGCCACGGGTGGAAGGTGACTGTGTTCATCTGAACCGCCCAGACCGCCGTCGCCACCTCGTCGAGGACGAGTTGCGGGTGCGAACGCCCGGACGGGTACGTGCAGGTCACCGAACGGGCGTAATCAGGAACGCCGCGCGGCGGATTCTTGGAATAGAACCGCTCTCCCTCGACCCCGTCCGGAAATCGCTCCAGCGCGACCGGACGCCCGCCGTTGGCCCGTATGAACGGCTCCCCCACCGCGACCAGGTACTTCGCGAGATCGAGTTTGGTCAGCCCGACGCCCGACCACATCACCCTGTCCGGGCTGGAGATGCGCACCGTGCGCGTCCCACCACCGGCAGATTCAACATCGAGCATGACGGGCTTCGCGGCGCTCATGCGCCGACCCTAGCCAGACCCGCCGACAGCGTCGCGACCCAGCCGGAAACAACCGACGCACCGGATGCGTTGGCACAGGTAGACCAACCGAGAGGAAACCATCATGTTCGGCCGCAACACCGACAGCGCCCCCGCCAAGACCTACCCCGTCACCAAGACCGAGGAAGAATGGCGCTCGCAGCTGTCCGCCCAGGAGTACCAGGTGCTGCGCAAGTCCGGCACCGAGCGCGCGTTCGTCGGCGAGTACACCGACACCGAGACGACCGGTATCTACACGTGCCGCGCCTGCCACATCGAGCTGTTCCGCAGCACCGGCAAGTTCCACAGCCACTGCGGCTGGCCCTCCTTCTACGAGCCGTCCGAGAGTGACAACGTCGAGTTGATCAAGGACCGCACGATGGGCATGACTCGTATCGAGGTGCGGTGCGCCAACTGCGGTTCGCACCTGGGCCACGTGTTCGAGGGCGAGGGATACGACACCCCCACCGATCAGCGGTACTGCATCAACTCGGTGAGCATTTCGCTCGAACCCAGTCAGTGACCATCTCCTAGCGGTTGCACGTTCGCGTCGCCTGCGGTCCACATGTGAGCGCAGCTAAAAAATTGCCCCCGTTTGCGCCGGTAGTGACGCAAACGGGGGTGATCTGTGTTCGGCAGGCTCAGCGCAGCTGGTTCGCGAAGTCCGACACGGTCGTCTGCGGGCCGGTGAAGAACGGGATCTCCTCGCGCACGTGTCGCCGCGCTTCGGTGTCGCGCAGCGCACGCATGAGGTCGACTATCCGATGCAGCTCGTCGGCTTCGAACGCCAGCAGCCATTCGTAGTCGCCGAGTGCGAACGACGCCACGGTGTTCGCCCGGACGTCCTTGAAGTCCTTGGCCGCCAAGCCGTGGTCCTTCAGCATGGTGCGGCGTTCATCCTCGGGCAGCAGGTACCAGTCGTAGGAGCGGACGAACGGGTAGAGGCACATGTACTTGCGCGCTTCCTCACCGGAAAGGAACGCCGGAAGGTGGCCACGGTTGAACTCGGCGGCTCGGTGCAGGCCGACGTTCGACCAGAACGGGTCGAGGTGACGACCGAGCGGCGTCTTGAGGAACGCGTGATACGCGGCCTGCAACGCCTCGATCGTCTCGGCGTGCCACCAGACCATCAGGTCGGAATCTGCGCGCAGCCCGGAAACGTCGTAGAGGCCCCGGACGACGACATCCTGTTCGGCGAGCGAAGCGAAGAACTCTTCCGTCTGGGAGATGAGGTCGGCTCGGTCGAAGGGCAACTCACGGGCAGCCTTGAACACCGAGTACATCGTGAACCTGATCGTGGCGTTGATCTGTTCAGCCTGCTCGGCAGTGGGTTCGGTGGTCTCGTGGTCACTCATACCTCCATGATCCCAACGTCGGCTCGGTTACTCAAAGCCGGGTAACGAGCTCGTCGGTCGTGCGCCGGGCCGAGGCGATGCACGCGGGGATACCCACCCCGTCGTAGGCAGCGCCGGCGAGCGCCAACGTCGGGTGCCCGACGACGGCGGACCGGATATCCGCCACCGTGTCGACGTGCCCGAGGCCGTACTGCGGCAGTCCTCCACCCCAGCGGCGAACAACCGAATCAACCGGTACGGGCAGGTCGCCGACAGCCAGTTGCAGGTCGGCCAGCGCGATCCGCGCGAGGTCTCCGTCTGACCGCTGCAGGACCGCTGTCTCGCCGTATCGTCCGAGCGAAGTCCTGGCGAATCGCAGGTCGGGAACGGCATCGGCCAGCCAAGGCCACTTACTACTGCTGAAGGTCGCGGCTTTGATCTGCCGCCCATCGACGGGTGGGACGAGGAATCCGGTGCTGCCGTCGAAGGTCGCGCTGTCCTGCGACCGAAAGGCGAAGGTCACGAGCGCAATCGACGCATACTCGATGGATCTCAGACCTGCTGCCGCGTCAGGCGCCATGTCGTCCAGCAGACGCGCCGTCGGTGCAGCGGGAGTCGTGAACAGCACGGCGTCGGTGTCCAGCCAGGTTGGCGGCCGCGCGTCACCGGTGCCCGATCCGGACGACGGTCCCGTGAGTCGCAACCGCCAACCGCGCCCGGTCGAGGCGACTTCCGCGACGACAGAACCGGTGCGAATGGTGACGCCCGCTCGACGGACGGCATCTGCGAGGAGCGCGGGCAACCCACTCAGTCCGCCCTCGATCGACGCGAAGACGGGCTGTTCAGCTCGTGTCGCCCCTGCCGCTGCTGCCCGGTGGGCGGTCTCGATGAGCGACCGACCCGAACGCGCAGCCTCCCAGAGCGCCGGGACGCACGCTCGCGCAGAGAGATCGCGGGAGTGGCCCGCGTACACGCCGCCGAGCAGCGGCTCCACCAGCCGGTCCACCACAGCCGACCCGCACGCACGTTCCACCAGATCACCGATACCTATGTCGGCGTGTACATCGACGGTTCGCTCGGCAGCAGCGCGTGCTACCTCGTCCTCGCTCAGCAATCCCCGCAGCGCGGCAGTGTCGGACGGAACCCCCATCAACGTGCCGGTCGGCATCGACACCCGGCGCCCACGACTCCAGATGCTGGCGGTCAACCGCTGCGGGTGGACGACGGGCGCCTCGATCTCGGCAAGGAGTTCCAGGGCTTCGGGTCGGCGGGCGAGTACCGACTCGGCTCCCCCGTCGATCGTGTGGCCGGCGATCTCGATCGAGTCGAGCTTTCCGCCGAGTCGCGAAGTGCTCTCCAACAGGATGACCTCGTGGCCCGGATGCCGGGTGGCCAGGTGCCACGCTGCGGCAAGGCCGGTGATACCGCCTCCGACGATCGCGATCCTGCTCATGGACCAACCCTGACAGGCGCCGAACGGGATTCGCTCATCACCTCGTTCCAAGCCTGCGCCAGGACCGGCACCACATCGCGCAACGTTGCTGCCGACAACGTGAAGGGCATGCGTACGTGGTGCTCCATTCCCTGCCCCTGCACCGCCTGAACGGCACCGGGGTCCAGCAGTACGCCGTGCTGTCGGGCGCGAGCAGCGAACCGGGTCGCGCTCGGCGCCGGTAGCCGCCACCACAGACATAGACCACCCGTAGGCGAATGCACCTGCCACTGCGGCAGATGAACCCGTAAGGACAACAACGCAGCTCGCCCTTCTCTGCGTTCATCAGTCTGCGCCGGATGCACGGTGCCGCTCGCGCGGATGAGTTCGGTGGCGATCAGCTGCTCGAGGACCGGAGCGCCCAGGTCGAGCGACAGTCGGGTCGACGCGATCGCGCCGATCAGCGGGCGGGGCACCCGTATCCAGCCGATCCGCAACCCGCCCCAGTAGGTCTTACTCGCGCTGCCGATACTCACGCAGTCACGGCTGTGAGCGGCCATCGCCAGTGCGTGGGGTCCCTCATCCAGACGGGTCTCGGCGAGGGTCTCATCGACGATCCCGAGCACGTTGTGCCGCTGCCAGCGGCCCGCCAACTCCGCCCGTGCGGCGTCATCCAGCCAGAGTCCGGTCGGATTGTGGAAGTCGGGCATCGCGAGCATCCCAGTGGCACCTGCCGCGAGCGCTCGGTTGCGCGCTTCGATATCGGGCTGCACCGGGCTGATCGGTACGGGCGTCAGGCGAGCACCGGATCCTTCGAGTGCGGCCAGGAAATGCGTGTAGGTCGGGGTTTCGATGACGACCCGGCTGCCACGCGGCAGCAGTGCGCGGGTCACCACGCTGAGCGCAGCCAACGCGCCACAGGTCACGACGATCTGGTCGGGGTCGGTCGGGGCCCCGCGTTCGGTGTACCGGCGTGCAATCGCCGCGCGCAGCTCGGGAATCCCGAGCGGGAAATACCCGGCGCCGCCGAGATACGCCGTCAGGCGTTCGGTGGCCGATTCGACGGCATCTCGAAGGCCTGGTGGCGCTGCCGGAGCGGCTCGCCGCAGATCGATCAGGCCAACGGTCTCGCCGTCCTGATCCCACTCGGCCAACGGCTCGCCGCCGCCGGCAACGGGACCACCCGGTAGCTGCACGACAGTCCCGGACCCGCGTCGGGCGAGCGCGTATCCCCGATCCACAAGCACTGCGTACGCGCGGGTGACCGTGGTTCGACTGAGACCGACTGCCGTGACCATCTCACGCTCACTGGGCAACCGGGTGCCATGCAGGAGACGACCGTCTGCGGCGAGTGCCCGGATTCCGTCGGCGAGCCAAAGATAGCTGGGGCCCGTGGTATCGGGCGTGCCCAGCAGCGTCGTCAGTCGACGTCCCGTCACGTGCGGCATCCGGATCCACCTGTTCGCAATTGGCCCTTTTTCCAAAGGCCACTTTCGTGGCACGCTAGCACCGTGTCCGTTCCTAGCCGCCCACTACTGGCCGCTCTTACCCCGAAAGAACAACTCACAGCCGGCCGTCTGCCGCGGCGTCTCGTGCAGTTGTTCATCGGTCTGACCTTCTACGGCGTCGCGATGGCGATGTTCGTACAGGCGGGTCTCGGCCTGGATCCTTGGGATGTCTTCCATTACGGCATCTCCAAGCTGACCGGGATGGACTTCGGTACCGCGATCATCGTGGTGAGCATCCCGGTGCTGCTGCTCTGGATCCCGCTGAGGCAGTGGCCGGGGCTCGGGACGATCGCCAACGCGATCTGGATCGGAATCGCTACGAACATCGGCCTAGCAGTCATTCCGGTGGTGCATGGTCTTGCGCTACAGATCGTCGTCTTCGGGCTCGGCCTGATCGTGAACGGCCTCGGTGGCGCGCTCTACCTCGGCGCGCAGCTCGGTCCGGGACCCCGGGATGGGTTGATGACAGGACTGCACCGACGCACGGGGATCAGTCTGCGCGTGGTCCGCACCGCACTCGAGCTGACAGTGCTCTGCACCGGATGGCTGATGGGCGGCATCGTGGGTGTCGGAACCGTGGCATACGCAGTCGCGATCGGCCCGCTCGTGCAGGCGTTCCTGCCCTGGTTCGTCGTGCCGCTCGACCCGCAGGTCATCGAGCAGACTGGGAGTGAACCCGCTGCACAACCCGCGTGATCACGTCTGGGTCGGTGGCCGGCAGGACGCCGTGACCCAGGTTGAA
>JBBPZD010000139.1:0-6333 GCA_038199265.1 Actinomycetales bacterium
CGATGTCGCCGGTGAGCAGGATACGAAGGCCGCGGATACGCACGTCGAGAGTGACACTCGCGTTGTTCTGGATCGATCCTGCATCGATCTCTCTGCTCGGCCACAGCACGTCGGCGCGGATTCCGGGCCAGTTCACCGTGTCCCCCGTGATCAACGCCCGAACGGGGATGTGATGCTCGGCGGCAATCCGCCGCACGGTGGGGGCATTGCTGCCCGACTCCCGCGCACCTGATGCACCCGTCGCCACCACGGGGGTCACGAAGATCTCGTCAGCGGTGCGACCCCGCAACACACCGGTGAGACCGCCGACGTGGTCGAGGTGGAAGTGGGTCAATACGACGGCATCGAGGTGCTTGACTCCGGTCCGTTTCAGACAGGCATCGATGCGCGCCGGGTCGGGCCCGGCGTCGATCAGAACCCCGCGCCCCGGCGTGGTCGCCAGTACACCGCCATCGCCCTGGCCGACGTCACAGGCGACATACACCCATCCGCCCGGGGGCAGCCCGGGTTGCGGCAGGGGCCACAGGGCGGCGCTCAGCATCACCACACATGCGGTGGCCACAACGGGGTGCGCGCGGGCGCGCCGCAGCATCCCCGCTCCACCCCACACCGCAGCAACAATGAGCCCCGCCAGTATCAGGGCCCCACCGATGCCACCCCACCAGGGCAACGATCCACCGGGCACGCGTGCGCTGAAGTGCGCGATCACAGCAATGCACCACGCCGGCGCTGCAGCGCACCATGCCGGGACAAGCGCGATTGTTCCGAACTGACTGAACACCACCGTGGCTACCCCGGCCAGAGTTGCCGGTTCTACGAACACCGCAGCGAGCAGGTTGGCGGGCACCCCGACGATGCTCACCGACGACTGCAGCAGCACGATGACCGGTGCGCACAGGGCCTGCGCTGCTAGCGGTATCGCCATCGCGTCAGCGACCGGTCGAGCCCATAGCGGTAGGCGACGACCGATCGCATCACCCCAAGGTCGAGCGAACAGCAGCAAGCCGAGGGTCGCGAGGGTGGACAGCGCGAACCCGTAGGACCTGGACAACCACGGGTCCCAGCTCAGCAGTAGGACGATCGCCGCGCCGAGCGCAGGTGGCCCCGCTCGGCGCCGTGACATGGAGACACCCAGAAGTCCGACGACGCCCATCACCGCGGCACGTAGCACGCTGGGCTCGGGGCGGCACAACAGCACGAACCAGCCGAGTACCAGGAGTGCCAGCACCGTCCGGTAGCGCCGCGGCACTCGACACCATCCGGCCAGCCACCCTGCAGCCACCAGCACAAAGGTGACGTTGGACCCGGACACAGCATTCAGGTGAGTCAATCCGCTGGTCCGCATGTCTTCGTCGAGCTGCTGGGGCATGCGGGAGGTGTCCCCCATCACCAGGGCGGGCACCAGACCTCGGGGGTCAGCAGGCAACGACGCCGTTGCGGCCCGGGTGTCGGACCTCAGCGATGCGACCCACCTGGTCACCGCTCCCGGTCTCGCGATGGTCTTCGGCTCCGAACGGGCATCGAGCACGGCGACGACGTCGTCTCCCGGTTCGGCCGACTGCAGCCTTCCGGCGAACTCGACACGGTCGTGCCAGCTGGGCATGCGCCACGAGGGTCGGGCGAACACCAGCACCGGGGTGTTCGGCGTGCTCAGCGACCCGCGTCCCACCACCCGGCGAATCGAGGCCCGATAGATGACCGTCGGCCGCTTGGGGTTCGTGGTCACCAACCGAGGATCGGAGGTGACGACCGCGTGCACCTGCACCACAGCGCCCTGACGAGCGAGGTCGGCCACGGGGCCCGCGGTGCGGGAGCTCTGATGAGCTGCCACCGCACCGAGCAGCAGTGCCGCGCACAGCCCGGCCAGCGCGATGGTCGTAGCCCAACTTCGAATGTCTGATCCGCAGTACGTGGCTGCTAGCAGGGCACTCACGCCGACCACTGCGCTACCTAAGGCCAGCAGCAGAACCACCGTCGTCGACAGTGGCAATGCCACAACGACGAACACCCACGCGCCGAGTGCGGGGATGAGCATCCGCAGGTCCAACGGCGTGCGCCTGGTCTCCTCGACCGGCTCATCATGAGGTGGCAGATCGCAGACAACTGCCGTCATACCGTGACGAGTGGACGCAGCCGCGCCATCACCTTGTCTCCGATTCCACTGACTTCGCCGAGTTCATCGACGCTGGTGAAGCTGCCGTTCTTGGTACGCCAGTCGATGATGCGCCCAGCCAGTACCGGGCCGACCCCGGGCAGTGCGTCGAGGCCGGAGGCGTCGGCAGAATTGAGATTGACGACCCCACCCGACTGGCCCGCAGCAGGTCCTGCAGCGGGGCCTGTTGCAGGTGCCGAAGTACCGGCGCTCCCGCCCGCCGGAGCACTCATCGGCTGGCCTGGTTTGGGTACCTGGATCTGCTCACCGTCGGTGATCACCCGCGCCAGGTTCACCGCTGCGAGGTCGGCGCTCGGCAGCGCGCCACCGGTCGCCGCCACGGCGTCCTGCACCCGTGAACCAGTACGCAGGGTGACGACACCCGGTCTGCGGACCTGACCCACCACCTGCACCACCACCTGAGTCGTGGCCGGGGTCTTGCGAGGTGCACCTGCGGTCCCGGCACCCACCAGCCGGTTGGCGCCAGGTGCTGTGGTGACCGCCGACTTCGCGGACACGGCCGGCGTCACAGGGGTGGTTGTCGTCGACATCCGGCTGAGCAGCACCCGCCCCCCGAGCACCAGTGAAGCGACCAGCACCACGACCAGCACCCCGAACACAGCCAGCCGACCCGGTGCTACCTGAGAGTCACGCAGGGCCAGCGGGACCCGCAACAGGGGTGCATGCGGGCGGATCTGAGAGGCCGATGGGTCGTCCTCATCGGTCCTGGCGTGTCGCAATCCCCGCTGGGCCCGCTGGGCCCTTTCCGATCCCCTGGTTGGCCCAGCCGCCGCCGACTGCAGCGCGGGGCGTCTGCTGTCGAGCAACGATTCGCGGGTGGGGACCCAGCCGACCTGTCGTCGCGGGAGATCCATCTCGTCGAGCACTGCCGTGAGGCGATCGGGCTCGGCGGGTTGCGGGCGTACACGAGGCATGCACCGACGTTAGGCAACGAGGATCCGCAGCCGACCGCCTCTGTACCTGCCCTGTGGACAACAGACACCTGCGAGTGGGATGTGGAAAACGGGGGTCAGTCGGATGCTCCGAGGATCCGGGCTCGGCCCTTACCTCGCGGGCTGACGGCCGTCGCCAGGGTGCCCGGCCCGACATGCGCGCCAACGACCGCGCCGAGTTCGACCAGCAACACTCGTCGGGCGTGTGGCACGGCCTGAGCCAACGCCTCGACGAGCTGCTCAGCCCGCTCGCGTGAATCAAGATGGTGCACGGCGATGTCGACTCCGTCATCAGCATCCATAGCCAGCGCAGCCTCGACCGCGCGTTCGCGCATCCGGGCCAGCGCCCTACTCCTGGTGCGCACGCGCTCCAGCGGTTCGATCTGTCCGTCGCGCATCGTCAGCAACGGCTTGATCGCGAGCGCCGACCCGAAGAGCGCAGCTGCTTTGCCAATCCGGCCGCCTCGACGCAGGTACTCCAACGTGTCGACATAGAACCCTACGGACGCTGCTGCCGCCTGGTCTCGCGCCAGCTGGGCGACAGCCCCGGGATCCGCGTCGCCAGCAGCGACCTCGGCAGCTGCGAGCACGGCGAAGCCCATCGCCATCCCGATGGATCGACTGTCGACGACGGTGACCGGTATCGGCGAATCGGCGGCAGCCAACTCAGCCGATGACACCGTGGCTGACATCTCGCCGGAGATATGGATCGACACGATGTGGTCGGCGCCCGCCCGGGCCAGGTCCTCGTAGACCTCCAGGAAGGCGCTCGGGGACGGTCGCGACGTGGACACCGGCCGGTACGAGCGGAGCGCCTGCGCCACGTCGCCCGAGGTGATATCGCGGCCCTCCTCATAGGAAGTACCGGCGATGACCACGTGCAGAGGAACGACGCGCACCTGATGTCGAGCAGCCAGATCGGGCGGCAGGTACGCCGTCGAATCGGTCACGACTGCGACATTCACGCACCCACCCGTCTAACCGGCCACGATGTTGACCAACTTGGGCGCCCGCACGATGACCTTGCGGATCGCCTTGCCGCCCACAACTTCAAGCACCTTGGTGTTGGTACGCGCGAGCTCCTCCAGGGCATCCTCGTCGATGTCGGCAGCGACCTCGATGCGGTCACGCACCTTGCCCATCACCTGCAGCACGCACGTCACCGTGTCCTGGACTAGTTTGGCCGGATCGGCCTGCGGAAACTGCTCGAAAGTGATCGTCGCCTCGTGGCCGAGCGCCCGCCACAGCTCCTCGGCGATGTGGGGCGCGAGCGGCGCCGTCATCGTGACCAGCGACTCCACCACCGAACGCGGTGCTACGCCGGTGCGGGTCAACACGTTGTTCAGCTCGATCAATTTGGAGGTCGCGGTGTGGAAGTGCAGGTTCTCGAAATCGCGTCGCACACCGTCGATCGTGCGGTGCAGCAATTTATCGAGCGCGTCGCCCGGAGCATCGTCCGTGACACGTGGCTCACCGGTTTCCTCGTCGACCACGTTGCGCCACAACCGTTGCAGGAAGCGCTGAGAACCCACCACGGCCCGCGTTTCCCACGGGCGGGACATGTCCAGCGGACCCATCGACATCTCGTAGATCCGGAAGGTGTCAGCCCCGTAGCGGTCGCACATCTCGTCCGGTGTGACGACGTTCTTCAGTGACTTGCCCATTTTCCCGTACTCACGGGTGACGGGCTCACCCTTCCAGCTGAAGGTGGTCTTCGAACCCTCGCCCTGTTCGACAACCTCGGCCGCCGGAGCGACTTGGCCTCGCGCATCGCGATACGCGAACGCCTGGATATAGCCCTGGTTGAACAGTTTGCGGAACGGTTCGCTCGAGCTGATCTCGCCCAGGTCGAAGAGCACCTTATGCCAGAAACGGGCGTACAGCAGGTGAAGCACGGCGTGCTCGACACCGCCGATGTAGAGGTCGACGCCGCCGGGGTCGCCCGGGATACCCTCGCCCGCACCGCGGCCGGGGCCCATCCAGTACTCCTCGCACTCACGGCCGACGAAGCGCCCGCTGTTGGACGGGTCGGTGTACCGCATCTCATACCAACACGATCCGGCCCACTGAGGCATGACATCGGTCTCGCGGGTGTAGGTCCTGGGCCCCTCCCCCAGATCCAGCTCGACGGTGACCCATTCGGTTGCTCGGCTCAGCGGCGATTCGGGCATGGAGTCTGCGTCCATGGCGTCGTAGGTCTTCGGCGAGTAGTCGGCAACCTCCGGCAACTCCACGGGCAGCAGGTGTTCGGGGATGGCGTGTGCGGCGCCGGTCTCGTCGTAGACGATCGGGAACGGCTCACCCCAGTAGCGCTGCCGGCTGAAGAGCCAGTCGCGCAGTTTGTAGCTGATTGTCCCGTGGCCCGTGCCGGCACCTTCGAGGAACTCGATGATGGTGGCTTTGGCGTCCTGGACATCTTTCCCGTTCAACGACACCCGGTCGTTGGCCGAGTTGATCATCGGGCCGGCGCCGGTGTACGCGCTGTCGTCGTCGTGGCCTTCGGCAGGCTGGACGGTGCGCACATGGGGCAGGCCGAACTTCTTCGCGAAGTCCCAGTCACGCGGGTCCTCGGCGGGGACGGCCATGATCGCGCCGGTGCCGTACCCCATCAGCACGTAGTCGGCGATGAACACCGGAACCGGCCGACCGGTGACGGGGTTGGTCGCAAAGACACCGGTGAACACGCCCGTCTTGGTCTTGTCATCGACCTGGCGCTCCAGGTCGGACTTACGGCTGGCGACGCGGCGGTACTCCGCGACGGCGGTCGCGGGGTCAGCGGCGCCACCGGTCCACCGCTCATCTGTCTGCGCCGGCCACGCGGCGGGCACGATCGCGTCGACCAGCTCGTGCTCAGGGGCGAGCACCATGTAGGTGGCGCCGAAGATCGTGTCGGGGCGGGTTGTGAACACCTCGACACCGCTGGTGGCCTCGAGCGGGAACGTGATCGAGGCACCCTGTGAACGGCCGATCCAGTTGCGTTGGATCGCCTTGACCGACTCGGGCCAATCAACGCGGTCCAGGTCGTCGATCAGCCGGTCGGCATAAGCGGTGATCCGCATCATCCACTGAGGCAGGTTGCGCCGGAACACCGGGAAGTCACCGCGTTCGGTCAGCCCCTCGGTGGTGACCTCTTCGTTCGCGACGACTGTTCCCAGTCCGGGCGCCCAGTTGACCGGTGCGGTCGACTTGTAGGCCAGGCGCCTGCCATCAACGGCTGCTGCCTGCTGC
>JBBPZD010000140.1:0-8073 GCA_038199265.1 Actinomycetales bacterium
CATCGGCCTTGATCTCGCCGAGGCCGTCGATGGGCTCACCGAGGGGGTCGACCACGCGACCGAGGAACGCGTCACCTACGGGTACGGAAAGCACCTCGCCGGTGCGCTTGACTTCCTGGCCCTCTTCGATGCCGTCGAATTCACCGAGGACGACGACGCCGATCTCGTGGACGTCAAGGTTGAGCGCGAGGCCCAGGGTGCCGTCCTCGAAACGGAGCAGCTCATTGGTCATGCACGAGGGCAGACCCTCGACGTGGGCGATGCCGTCACCGGCGTCGCTGACGCGGCCGACCTCTTCGCGTGACGCTGCGCCGGGCTCGTAGGAGGACACGTACCCCTCCAGTGCGTCCCGGATCTCGTCTGCGCGGATCGAGAGCTCCGTCATCTTTTAATCTCCTTCGTGTCGGCCTGTCCGGCCGGTAAAGCATGGACTGTCAGTTCAGGGGTGATCGACGTAGAGTCGATCAGGCGTGCATCAGCGCGACATCAACCGTCGAGCTTCATCCAGTCGGCTGGCCAGGCTTCCGTCGATGACCTCATCGCCGACCTGCACCCGCATACCGCCGACAACAGACGGATCGACGACGACATTGACCTGCACGTCGCGCCGGTAGATCTCCTTCAACGCGGCGGCAAGCCGGTCGCGCTGGTCGTCATCGAGCGGATGTGCAACGAATGCGGTGGCTGTCAGCTGCTCACGCAACCGGGCTGCCGTGGCAACGTAGGACTCAAGCACTCGTTCGTAGCGCTGCCCACGCGGATGTGCAGCAGCCTGTCGAGCGAGGGTTTCCGTCTCCGGAGCGACCTTGAACTCGAGCAGAGTGTGCACGAGGCCGGCCTTGTCGTCGCCGCTGCGCTGCGAATCGGTCATTGCGTCCCGCAGACCAGGGTTGCCGGCGACGGTTCGCTCGAAGCGGAAGAGTTCTTCTTCCACCTGCCCGATACGACCCTCTCGGTCGGCGCCGATCAGAATTGCTTCGACCGCCAACTCAGACGCGGCATCGGCCAGGTCCCGCTCGGCGGCCCACCGTTGCTGGGCAAGGCAACGAACGACGGCGTGAGCCGCGTCATGGACCTTGCCGCCGAACAGTCGATCGACCAGTTTTGTTTTGGCGCTACTTTCAGCCGAGGGATCCGCAAGCGCCCGTCGCAACGAGGCGCTGCTGTCGAGCACCGAGGTGACCGAGAACAACTGGTCCCCCACTGCGCCTGCATCGACATCGCCGGCTACCTGCTCGTGCAGGGTCTTTTGGGCGGCGATGTACGACGCCCGGGAGCTGCCCTCCATCAGTTACCTGCCTCGGAGCCAGCCGTCCCGACCTTTTCAGGCTTGACGTCTCCGGATTCGAGGTCAGCGAGAAACCGGTCCACAATCCCGCGACGACGAGCATCGTCGTCCAACGATTCACCGACGATGCGACTGGCCAGGTTGGTCGAGATAGCTCCGACCTCACTGCGCAACTGCACCGATGCCTGCTGACGCTCGGCCTCCGTCTGCTTGTGAGCAGAAGAAACGATGCGCTCAGCTTCGATATTCGCCTGTTCGCGAGCTTCGGAGATGATCGTTGCGCCCTGCGCCTTGGCATCCTCGCGAATCTTGGACGCTTCACCCTGGGCGTGCGACAGCTGCTCTTCGTACTGTGCCTTGGCAGCAGCGGCTTGCGCCTGCGCTTCCTCAGCCTGCGCCATGCCACCTTCGATCGCAGCAGTGCGCTCTTCGTACATCTGCTCCAACCGGGGCACGACGTACTTGCTGTAGACGAGGTAGATGACCGCAAACGCGATGAAGCCGATGATCAACTCGGCCGGGTGCGGAATAATAGGCAGCTTGCCGCCCCAGCCGTTGTCCCCGGCCTGTGCCAATGCGGTGATTCTCACGGTGGGTCCTAACTACACAAGGCAACTGATGGATTGCGAAACGTTCGGCACGTGACTACTTGAAGATGAAGCCGAAGACCAGGCCCAGTAGCGCGAGCGCCTCAGCGAGCGCGAAGCCGATGAAGGCAATTGTCTGCAGCTGTCCGCGGACCTCGGGCTGACGAGCAACGCCGTTGATGTAGGCCGCGAAGATCAAGCCGATACCGATGCCTGGGCCGATCGCGGAGAGGCCGTAACCGACGATGGCGAGGTTGCCAGTCATTCTGTTTCCTTTCGTTGGCGCTCCGGCTCGGTGCCGGCGCGTCGTACGTTGATGGATCTGACTCGGTCTCAGTGCTCTTCGGAAAGAGCGCCGCCGATGTAGATGGCTGCAAGCATCGTGAATATGAAAGCCTGCAGGAACTCGATGATGAGCTCGAAGAGCGTCATCACGATGGTGAAAGCAAACGACACGACGCCAGAGGCGTTCAGGAACAGGTTGCCGCCATGCAGCAGCAGGTACTCACCGCCGAGACTGAAGACCAGCAACATCACGTGCCCGGCAAGCATGTTGCCGAAAAGTCGCAGAGCGAGCGTGACCGGGCGAGTGATGAAGAAGGTGACCAGCTCGAGCGGGTAGACAAGCGGGATGATTGCCTTGGGCAGGCCCGGAGGGCACATCGACTTCAGGTAGGGCAGAACGCCGCCATTCGCCCGAATCCCTACGACGTGGTAGACGACGTAGACGATCAGGGTCGCCACGATGCAGAACCCGATGCGGCTGAAGGTCGGGAATTGCACAAGCGGGATGATGCCACCCAGATTGTTGACCAGAAGCACAGTGAACAAAGTCAGCAGGAGAGGTACGAACCTTCGGAAGTCCTTACTACCGATGATGTCGCGCCCGATGGTGTCGCGAACGAATCCGTAGAGCAGTTCTGCTTTGAACTGGCCCTTACTGGGAACAATCGTCAGCTTGCGGCTGATGCTGTAGAAGAACCAGCCGAGCAGGCCGACGCTCAGGACCAGAACGACACTCGGACGAGTAAGGGCGAACGCACCATCGCCGACCAGTGGCTGCCAGAAATCCTCGATCCCGGGCGGCTGGAAGCCGTCCCCGGCCGCGACCACCGCAGCGTGTGGGGCGGCAGCGGCAACGAGTGTCGCGCTCACAGGATCTCCTTCGTCGTCATGTCTTCAGCAACTACCCAGCTTGCGGTGCCACTCTGATCGGCGCTCCCGAGAGCGCGATGAAATTGCGCCCGGGGTGAGTGGCTGTCGGATGTGCCCCGAGAGGCTCGATCCGGCGCCCAGAGTACCCGAAATTCAGTCGTCTCCGTCATGTCACTTCGTTCTCTGAAATCGACGCGTCGTACAGGGGTCGACGGCTACGCACGAAGCCCAGCACCTGAAAAATCTGCCACACCAGGACAACGACGACAACGCCGATGACAGTGGGCACGGCGTCGAGGTCGAGCACGCTGGTCGCAAGGACCATCACGATGATGACCAGGATGAGTTGCCCGAAGAAGACCGCCATCGCTGCCGCCATCAGCGCTACTCCGTTGACGTCCATCACCTTGCGCATCACCAGCAGTCCAGCCGAGAAGAACCCGAGGGCAAGCAGTGCACCGAACCCGGCTGACACGCCGGCTTTACTCCCGGAGACGAAGAAGGCAATCACGGCGGTCAGAGCCCCGACAAGCACGCTCGGTACGAACGCCGTTTTCAGCATGACGTCGAACGGCGACGGTTGCGCTCGCTCGGCCGGCACCTCAGAGGTGTTGTTAGAGGGGGCTGAGTCCGTCATATGCTCGTTCTCCTGCCGGATCGTGGGCGTCGGCAACGGTTTCCCGGGGCGTCTCGCGAAGGGGCAAAGCAGCCTGTCGGCTACTTTGTGAAAAGTATCACAAGCTCCCTGCTCGCTTCCACTTCGGAAGCTCGCGCGTCAGCACAGCACTGAGTCCGACCAGCAGAATTATGCCGACCAGCGCCCAGCCGAACGGGATGTAGCTGAACATCAACAACCCCAGCGCCAGCGACGCCGACCACAGATATAGCAACAGGACGGCGCGCCGGTGGGAGTGCCCGATAGCGAGCATCTTGTGGTGCAGATGATTACGGTCCGGCCGCCAGAATCGGAACCCACGCCGCTTCACCGCCAGGATCACATCGAGTACCGGAAGAGCCAGAATGGCGACCGGCAGCGCAATCGGCACCCAGAAGGCGGCAGAGTTGGAGGCCACCTGCTCCGGACGGATATTGCCGGTGAAAGTGATGGTCGATGCCGACAGCAACAGCCCGAGCAGCAGTGCACCGGCATCGCCCATGAAAAGTCGCGCCGGGTAGAAGTTGTGTGGCAGGAACCCGACACAACAACCAGCCGTCGCAGCGGCAATGAAGGTCGACACGCTGAAGACGCTGTCCGACGGGTTGGGGTAGAGCCGGGCAACCTGATAAGCCCAGAGGAAGAACGCGACAGCTGCTATCGCCACGAAACCGGCAGCGAGCCCATCCAGACCATCGGCGAAGTTCACTGCGTTCGTCATGGCCAACACGATGATGAACGTCAACAGAATCAGGACCGGCTTGGGCAGGATCGTCTGGCTGCCACCGATCGGCAGTCCGGCCAGCTGCACTCCCCCGAACGCCATCACTCCCGCGGCGATCAACTGACCTGCGAGCTTGGTCAGCGGGTCGAGCTCGCGGAAGTCGTCGACCGCGCCGACCAGCGTGATGAACGCCGCTGCTATCAGAGTGGCCAGCACCTGACGATTCGAGTCGTCCAACAACTGCTTCAGATACGGCAGCCGGCTGGCGATGAAAACCGCAGCAGCGAAGCCCACGAGCATCCCGACGCCGCCTAAACGAGGGATGGGTACCGAGTGCACATCACGCCCGCGCACGGGAGTGAATGCACCGAAGCGGATCGCCAACCACCGAACTGCTGGGGTCGTCAGGTAGGTGACGACCCCGGCAACGATGGCGACGAGCAGATATTCGCGCACTGGTGCGGGCGGAGGGTCGGGACCCTACGCGGGCCTCGGGGAATCGCCGTCGGCCGGCTCGGGCTGCTCATCTTCAACCGCCGCCTCGGGCTCCATCTTCGAAAGGTCGATCGGTGCGACCTCGTCATGAGACTGGACTGCCGGGACGACGAGTTCGACACCGGCCAGCACCTCGCGTAATGCATCAGCCGACACCGCACCCGCTCGCAGCAGGACCGGGTCGGGTTTCGTGCAGTCGAGAATCGTCGAGGGTTGGCTGCCAGTGCGCTCCCCGCCGTCGAGGTAGACCGCAACGGCAGGCCCGAGCGCGAAACCGGCCGCGGTGATCGTCGTTGCGGTCGCAGTACCGGTCTGGTTCGCCGAACTGACAGCCATCGGACCAACACGGCCTAGCAGGTCCAGGGCCAACTCGTCGTCCGGCATCCGCAAGCCGACGGTCCCGTTGCTGTCACCCAGGTCCCAGGCCAACGAGGGCTGCGATCGCAGGATGAGGGTCAGACCACCGGGCCAGAAAGCCTCCATCAACCGCCTGGCATACGACGGAACCGACTTCGCGAGACCGTCGACGGTGCTCATGGCCGGTACCAGGACAGGGGGCGGCATGTCGCGACCGCGACCCTTGGCGGCAAGCAGCTTGTCGACGGCTGACGGATTGAACGCATCGACACCGATCCCGTAGACCGTGTCGGTCGGGAGGACTACGCAATCACCTTGATCGAGTGCATTCTTGGCAGCGCAGAGCCCCTCCTCGCGGGTCTGCGGTGCGGCGCAGTCGAAGACAGGGCTCAACGAGTTTCTCCTGCAGCTTGAGACGGGCGGATTCCAGCGTGCCCGCGCTAGGTGGGCGGTCTTAGGTTAATGCTCGTCGCCGGCCATCGCGTACGTCTGCCAGGTTCCCTCGTCCATGGCAGCGCACAACCGCGGCCGGTGCTTACTCGGGTCCAGGCCCCGCGTAGTCGGCCAGTCGGGGTCGTAGTAGGTGGCGCTGTACCTTTCGCCGCCATCGCACAGCAGCGTCACGATGCTGCCCTCCTCGCCGCGTGCCTTCATCTCACATGCCAGTTCCAACACCCCGGTCAAGTTGGTGCCGGTGGAGCCACCCGCGAAGAGCCCGGTGCGCTCACGCAGCAGGTGGACCGCAGCAATGGACGTCGCATCGGGCACCTGGATCATCCGGTCGACGATCTCGGCCTGGAACGACGGCTCGACGCGCGGCCGTCCGATCCCCTCGATGCGTGAGCCCCGACCGGTGACGTGGGCCGGGTTGCTGTCTACCCAACCGCCGAAGAAAGCCGAGCCCTCCGGGTCGACGACACACAACTGAGTCGGGATGCCCTGGTAGCGCAGATACCGGCCGATGGTCGCGCTCGTGCCACCGGTACCGGCGCCGACGACAATCCAGCTGGGCTGTGGGTGCCGCTCGAGTCGCATCTGGTCGAATATCGACTCGGCGATGTTGTTGTTGCCCCGCCAGTCGGTCGCGCGCTCGGCGTAGGTGAACTGGTCGAGGTAGTGCCCACCACAGTCCACAGCGATTTGTTCGGCCGCGGCATAGACCGCGCCGGCGTCGTCCACGAAGTGACACCGGCCACCGTAACGTTCGATCAGGACGATCTTCTCGGCGCTCGTCGAACGCGGCATCACAGCGACGAAATCCAGGCCCAGCAGCTGCGCGAAGTAGGCCTCACTCACCGCAGTGGAGCCGCTGGATGCCTCCACGACGGTGCTGCCCTCGCAGATCCAGCCATTACAGAGGCCGTATAGGAAGAGACTGCGGGCCAGCCGGTGCTTCAGACTGCCCGTCGGGTGGGTGGATTCGTCCTTGAGATAGATATCGATGCCGTCCAGGCCCGTGAAACGCACCGGGATGAGGTGGGTGTCAGCAGATCGGTTGGCGTCTGCGCTGACCTTGCGAACTGCATCAGCGACCCATGCCCGCTGTCGAGGGCACCCGTGGTCGTGCTCGCTGATCGCCATGACCGGAGAGTCTAGTGAGCCGGAGAGATGAGCAGTTCGGCGTCGTGCATCGTGCCGACCCGCCGGAAGCCGAACTGCTCGTTCAACCGTTGCATCGGACCGTTCTGCTGCGCGGTGTAGGTCTGCACGTGCTGCATACCGATCTGGAGTTCAGCTGGCAACAACGCCAGTTGCTGCAGGTTGGACACCTTCAGGGAGCGGCCGATGCCCCGGCCGCGCGCGGCCCGGTCCACCAGGGTCGATTCCTGGACCGCGATGCGTGGATCGTTCCTGTCGACCATCAACTCGGTGAATCCGACTGGCCGCTCCCCTCTCAACGCCATCGACTGCAGGAGCAGCCAGCCCTGGTCGAGCATCCGACATTCCTGCTCACGCATCTGAGCTATGTCGACGCCCGTGTCACCGCGGGTCAGTGTGCCGACCGGTACGTCTTCCTCCATCTGCTGCTGCAGGGCGGTCCACTCCACCTCGTACCGGCCCGGGCAGGCGCCGACCCACGACAACAACTGCACGCCGTCGTGAGGAGGACCTTCCTGCGGGAGTCCCTGCCAGGGCAAATCGAGCACACACCGGTCTTCGACGTTTCCCACGACGAATCCCTGCTGGAGCAGAAACCTGCCAGGCCGCCACCCCTGCAGTTCCTGCGCGCCCGGCACGAACACCTCGGCCTGCAGGACATTGCATCCCTGGTCGCGCGCGAATGCCCGCGCGTACGCCGCGAGTTCGCGCCCGACTCCCCGACCCTGCGCACCGGGTGCGACTGCGAGTTCGACCTGCGCCGGTTCTGTCCGGCGGTCGACGCGCCACGTGACCTCGAGCGCACCGACACACTGCCGCGCTCGGACGGCACCGAAAAGCGAACGTCTGCTGCGCGGATGCGGGCGGGTCACCGAGTACTGGAGTTGAGCGAACGACTCCCACCACATCGCCTCGTTGCCGTCGAGGTAGGCAGCACGCATGGTCTGGTACCAGTCGATCAGCATCGGTGAGGTCGGCTGGATTCGCTCGATACTCAGCGCGTCGGGTGCCGCCCGTGTCATGCCGCGTGTCCAGCGCTCGGCTGCCGGGGCATGAGTCCGGGTTGCGGGTTCCAGGTGACGCTGGTCGCGGTGACCTGGGCGGTCAGTAGGTCTCGGTGCACGATGGTGTGGTGCCGCGCGCATAGCAGTGCCGCGTTGGTCAGGGTTGTTTCGCCGCCGCACCACCACGGGGTCACGTGGTGTGCGTCGCA
>JBBPZD010000141.1:0-2523 GCA_038199265.1 Actinomycetales bacterium
CGTAGTTTGTTGCCGAGCTTGAACGGGTCGATCCGGTGTCGCCAGAGCAGCTCGCACCGGTAGAGGTTCCCGATGCCCGCCACCACGTCCTGGTCCATCAGCAAGGCGCCGATCGATTTGCGACTGCGATGGATTCGCTGCCAGGCGAGGTCAGGGTCGGCGTCGGCCCGCAACGGGTCCGGCCCCGTTCGGGCGATCACCTCGGCGACTTCCTCCGGCGTTCGCAGCGCACAGGTGATCGGGCCGCGCAAGTCCGCAACGACGCTCGAGGTAGCCAACCGGAGCCGCACCGCACCGCGTGGCGCCGGCAAGCCGTTGTCATACGGCGTGACGCTGAATTTGCCGATCAAGCCGAGGTGTACGTGCAGCACACGCTCAGCGGCGAAGTCGACGAAGAGGTGCTTGCCCCAGGCGTCAGCCGATTCGAACAGCGTGCCGTCCAACAAGGCAGCGCTCTCGGCGAATCGACCCTGCGGGCTGCTGACCATCGGCTCTTCGCCCGCGAAGGCGTCGCTCAGGTGTCCTGCGAGTCGGTGGATCGTATGTCCTTCGGGCACAGATGCACTCAGCCGATCAGTTCAGTAGCCACGCGATGCAGCGTGGGGTGGGTGTAGTCGTCGCCGGTGACTTCGCCACGCGACCACGTGACCAGTAGCCGGCTGCCGAGAACCTCGACACTGCCGATGTTGTTGTCGAACCACGGTCCGTGGGTCAAATCCCAGTCGTAGGCCGGCATGCGCACCTGCGGCAGCCGCCGAGTCAACAAACGCATCGGTTTTTTCATGACGTTCGCCATCGTGCCTTGCAGCACGCGGACACCTCGGGGCAGGGGGTTGCGGATCGGAGAACAGACCAGTTGAACGATGCGGGACTGGAATCCGTAGCGCCCGGTCGGCACCTGATTGATGTACGAGTTGTGCACGTCACCGGACAGGAAAGTGATGGTCGTCGGCGGTTTGCCATGTGCGCCACGCGCCACCTGGGCTACTCGTTCCATCACGTGCGCGAAGGACCGTTCGAACGCGGCCCAGTGCTCCAGATCGACCGCCTGGCGCACCTTCTCCCCCACCATCGCGACCTTCGGCCCCCAGGCACCGTTGGCCATTGCCTCGTTGACGGACTCGAGGTCGTGGATGGCCGGGGGTAGCAGGAACGGCAACGAGGTGCCGATGAACAGATGCTCGACATCACCGTGTAGTTGCTCGTCGAACCATTCGCTCTCGCGTGGGTCGAGGATCTCGCGAGCGCCCGGGGTGAGGACGCGTGCGTTGCGGGAGTCCACCACCACCAGCGCGCTGCCACCCATCGACCGGGTGAACGACCAGCGGTAGGAATGCGGGTCGCGGTCCACCCGGTCGGCGAACTCGTCGATGATCTCGGTGATATCGAGCTCGCCGTCAGCCGGGTCGTGGCGGGCGATCTTCACCCAGATCTCGTCCTTGGCGAGTTCATCCGACGGCAGGTTCCCGGCGTGTTGGTAGATCCAGTACGACGCAAGGGCGCCCACGATCCGGTCTCGCCACCACGGCAGCTTGTTGATCTCCACGTGCCACGACTGCGAGGTGTTCCAGTCGTCGCGCACGTCGTGGTCATCGAAGATCATCGCGCTCGAGAGCGTCGACAGCAGCCACCGGTTGGCGGGGTCGGACCACGCCAACCGGTACAGCTCCGCGTACTCGGTGAAGTCCTTGACCTCCTCACCAGGTGCCTCATCCAATCCCCTTCGGTGTTCGATGAACTCACGCATCTTCGGTGACGTGTTGTCCGCGTAGAGCTGATCCCCCAGGAACAGGACGAAGTCGGGCCAATGGTTGGGGTCGCGCATCATGTCCAGCGCGTAGGCCCGCAGCGCGTCCACGCCGTTTGATTTCGTGCCCTCTTCATCGTGCCCGACGGACGTTCGACACGACCCGTAGAGGAAGTGCGGCTTCTTCGTGGGGTCTACTGTCGCAATCCGACACGGTTGATACGGGTCGTCTATTGGCGGCCATACGACATCGCCATCGACAGCGACCACGTAATCCTGTACGGACCCCGGCTCCAGGCCGTCGACCAGCACGATCGAATAGTGGTTCTGGTGAGCACTGAATGTCGCAGCAGACCAGCTGCGCCCGTCGGCACGGACTTCGACGCGACCGGCCGCGGACGTCTGAACCCAGATCGTCGCTGTCGTCTCGGAGACGTGTCGCAACAGCGGGCCAAGGACGAGATCTGCAGACATGGCTTCTTCCTAACAAACGAGACGGTCAGCTGCTCGATCGCGCGGGTTTACGGCTTCGGGTGACGACGTAGGCCGACGGGTTGACCCCGTTGTAGCGCACTACTACCTCGCGCACTACCTTCAACCCGCGGGTGCGAGCCAAGGCATCCTCGAACACCCGCTTGTCGTCGGTGAGTAGCACGCACCGTCCGCTGGGAGTGAGTACCCGTTCGATTTCTCGTAGCACCCGTGGGTACAACTCGACGTTGTTCGTAGTGCTACCGATCCGTTTCCCGAATGGGAGGTCGGTGACCACTCGGTCA
>JBBPZD010000142.1:0-19393 GCA_038199265.1 Actinomycetales bacterium
GCGGATCAGCCAATACAACATGGGCAGCCGCAGCATCAAAACAACGTTGTTGACAACGAAGAACCCGGCGAAGCGCTGCCATCGCGGGTGAGCCTTAGGTCCCCGAAAGACCAGGCCGTCGGACAAGGCGAAGTTCCACATGGTTGATACCTGGGTTGCCAGCACGGCTGCTGGTAACAACCCGACACCCAGTCCCGCGACGAAGAGCCACAACGCCACGCTGTTCACGAGCAAACCCGTCGCGCCCACCGCGGCAAACCCGACAGCTGTTGCGGCCTGCGCGCTGAACCGACCGAAAAGAGTGGCCAGGCGCAGACTGGCCAGACGTTGCAGGAAGACCACGCCTTCGCGCCATGACGCTTTACTGTCGCCACTGTGCCGTTCGGCGAAGATGAAAGCAGACTCTGCAATCTGCAACTGGTCAGAGCGCGCCACGATTTCTAGCAGAATTTTGAAACCCTGAGGCCGTAATTGATCAAGATCCACACGCGCGAGCCGTATCGCGAAGAATCCACTCATGGGGTCGGTGCACTGCCGCAGCTTGCGAGGGAACACGCCCTTACTCAAGCTCGTCGCACTGTGTGACACCATCACCCGGGCCCGATCGGACAAACCCACGGCGGCCCCGCCCTCAACATACCTACTCGCCACCACCAGGTCTGCCTTGGCGCGTGCTGCTTCGAGGAGGAGGACTGGAACCATCTCGGGTGGGTGCTGGAGGTCACCATCCATCACCACGGCCCATTCGACGCCACGGTCAGCCGCGTCACGTAACCCGGCCAAGACCGCGCCACCAAGGCCCCCGACCCGGTCATCAGGCTCCCGGTGGAGCAGCCGCACGAGAAGCGCGGAGCTTGCCGCGGCGTCCAAAATTTCCAGTGGTGTGCCGTCATCGCTGTCATCGACAAATAGAATTTGTAGATCACCGTGCCCCATCGTCGAACTCAATCTTTCAATGAGCGGGCCGACGTTGTGGGCCTCGTTACGCGTGGGTATTACCACACACGGCACAGCGGTGTTTTTGGCGCCAATCCGCGACATATCGGAGCCAGGCGCTACTGCATAGTCGTCGATTCCGTGCATTGGCTACCCCATTCTGCGGGCGCACGGAAAATACCTTAATGGTCCGGAAGGCAAGCCTTCAGAATTGCAGTCGAAAGGTAACAGGCGTCCAATTTTTTTGGTCCAGCGACAGTATATTTAGAACGTCCAAATGCTAGCATCACCGCCACCGAGCCGGGGGGGTTTTTGCAGATCTGTCGCGTTCGGTGGATTTCTAACTCTGCCCGGCACGGATACGGGTCAGACCGACCGTCTCATCGATCAGCGAGCGGCGGCCAACGCGGCCTGTGACTGGGTAGACAACGCGATCGCCGGAGACAAGATGTGCTCGTCATGGACCGTCACCGCCGCGGGAGCGGCGAACATTCACGCAGCTCCTGGCCTGATCATCAAACCGTCCTGGCCTAGGGCGGACAGGTTGATCGCGCCGAAGACCTGGCCGGGCAGCAGCAACGGCAGCGACAACGCACTGTGGATAATCAGTCACCCCACCCGATGACCCCAACGGCACCGTTCAGCGATCCAAACGGCGCAGCAATACGCGGGCCCTGTTCACCGCAACGTACCGAAGCTGGTCGATCTGCGCGACGAACGGGTCGCAAGCCGCCCAAGCCTCCTGTTGTCCGATGACGACGTTCAGACCGCCCTTGGCGGCTGACAGGAAGGCACAACCTCCAATACCCCATGGGCCGGGCGATCTCGTCGTGCGCATGAGCGCACCCAGCACGGGGCCCGAGTACCTATGCCTTAGCAAGCTGGTTGCGATCCGATGGAAGCCCCGTCGCACTAGGAGACACCCGCAGAAGTAGCTGGCCGTCGAGCTATCCGGCCGGGTTGTGGGTGAGGTAGTCAGCGATCGCGTCGCGCATGACCCCAGCAGCGGTGCGCCCTTGGGCCACGGCCAGGTGGTCCACATCGCCGCGCAGCGCAGGACTGCTGTGCGCCGGAGACACCATTTCCCAAAACCGATTGATAGCAGTCGTTATCATCGCCGTCATGCCGACCGATCGCGGACCGCCGAAGCGAGTTTCGCATGCTCGAAAACCATCCCGGGGTAGCACCGACAAACCTCAGCCTCGGTCAGAGGTCGATCGGGAAGCCCAACGTGACGGTGCGCTCGACTGGCAGGTTGAAGTACCGCGCGGGGTCAGCGGCGTTGTGTGCCAACGTCAGGAAGATCGCCTTACGCCAACCGGCCATGCCCGGAGCGCTCGTGCGCTGGACGGAGGCGCGCGAGAGGAAGTACGTCACCTTCGTCAGGTCGAGGGTGACCCCGCACGGGGGCAACAGGTCGGCAGCGTTCAGCAAGGCCGCCGGAATGTCAGGGCGATCTGAGAAGCCGACGTGCATCGTGAGGTGCACGATGCCGTCCTCCTTGTCGCCGAGGTCGTCGACCTCCACCCGATCCGGGCCGTTCATATGCGGCACGGTGTGCCGTTCAACCGTCACGATCACCACCTGCTCGTGCAGGATTCCGTTGTGGTCGACGTTGGCTCGCATCGCCAGCGGTGTGGTGTCCTTGGACGGATTCGGGAACACGGCTGTGCCCGGCACGCGTGGCAGCCCCATCGAGTGAACTTCGGTGACGAAGTCAGCCAACGAACCCTCTTTGGCGGTCCGCTTCGCGGTCACCAGATCGCGGCCTCGTTGCCAACTGGTCATCACGATGAACAAGGCGGCCGCGATCGCCAGGGGCAGCCACCCACCGTGCAGCACCTTGGTGAGGTTTCCGAACAGGAAGATGGCCTCCACACCACCGAACACCACGCCCGCCAACACCAGCTTCCACGCGGGCCAACGCCATAGAGCTCGAGCCACGATCAGCAACAGGGTGGTGTCGACGACGAGCGCACCGGTCACCGCGATGCCGTACGCGGTCGCGAGACGCTGCGAGGACCGGAACAACATCACCAGCACGATCACACCGACGTACAGCAGCGCGTTGATAGCCGGAAGGTAAACCTGCCCGGCTGACTTGTCGGAGGTCTGCCGGACCGTGAGTGATGGCAGCAGACCCAGGCTGCTCGCCTGCCGGGCAATCGAGAACGAACCGGTGATGACCGCCTGTGAGGCGATCACCGTTGCGGCGGTCGCGAGTATCACGACCGGGAAACGTCCCCACTCGGGGATCTGCAGGAAGAACGGGTTGGATGCCGACGTGGGATCAGACAGGATCTGGGCGGCCTGACCCAGGTAGTTGAGCGTGAGGCACGGGAACACCACGAAGAACCATGCACGGGCGATAGCAGGACGCCCGAAGTGACCCATGTCGGCATAGAGCGCCTCAGCGCCGGTGATACACAGCACGACTGCGCCCATCGCGACAAACGCGAGGTAGGGGTGCTGACCGACGAACATCGCGCCGTAGGTAGGTGAGAGGCCTCGAACGACTCCGGGGTCGTGCGCGACCGTCCGTAGACCGATGAGGCCGATCGTCACGAACCAGATCACCATGATCGGACCGAACGCCGAACCGACCTTGCCTGTCCCCCACCGCTGGGCGAGGAAGAGAGCCGTCAAAATTGTCAACGCGATCGGCAGCACGAGGTGTCCCAGACCCGGTTGTGCGACCTGCAGGCCTTCGACCGAGGACAGCACGGAGATCGCGGGAGTGATCACCGAGTCTCCGAAGAACAGACTGGCGCCGAGCATCGCGAGGATCACGGCGGCCGCGACGCGCTTGGGTGACTTGAGCGTCATCACCCGTTGCGACAACGCGGCCAGCGCCATCACGCCGCCCTCGCCGTCGTTGTCGGCGCGCATCAGGATCAGGATGTACTTGATCGACACGATGAGCGTGACCGACCAGAAGATCAACGAGATCACCCCGTAGACATCGCCCTCGGTCGGCTTTACCAGCCCGTTGTCGATGGAGAACACCGTCTGCATCGAATACAGCGGACTGGTGCCGATGTCTCCGAACACCACGCCCAGCGCCGCGAGGGCGACAGTGACGGCCGACCCGTGGTGGTTGTCCTTGCGCTGGCTCTGCCCAGCTACGCCACCCGAGCCAGCACCTGGCCCGGACGATTCAGGTGGTTGGGCAGGGACTTCGGTTGCACGTTCATCGCTGGAGTTGCTCACGGTGGCGAGCACCATAGGCCGCTTATATGAAAGTTTCTTGATAGTCCCCCGAGAACCACGCCACTTCAACGGAAGAAGCAACCCATGGATGACGCACCTCACCGACCACTGCTGCACCGATACGGGCCCGCCGCTCGCTGGTACGACGTGCTGTCGATGGAACCACTGCTCTACCGCGGTGGCCGATTGGCAGCCATCGACGCGCTACGCATCCAACAAGGCGAGCGGATATTGGACGTCGGCACCGGAACCGGCCTCAGCCTGCCGTTCCTCGCAGAAGCCGTGGGTCCCGGCGGCGAGGTTGTCGGCCTCGACCCCAGCCCGCAAATGCTCGCCCAGGCGCGAGCTCGCGTCGGAGCCAGCACGTGGGGTGACCGGGTCCGCCTTGTGACGGGCTCCGCCAGCACTCCCCCTGCAGACCTCGGCGGCGAATTCGACGTCGTGTTCTTCGCCTACTCCCTCGGGGTCATGGGCGGTTGGCAGCAGGCGTGGGACGAGGCCATCTCCAGAGTGCGGCCGGGTGGCCGCGTCGGGGTACTCGACACCGGGTGGCCAGCCGGATCGTGGCGACTGCTCACCCCGGCCGTGGCCGGCGTTTTCGCCTTGGGCGGGGTGCACCCGGCGCGCGAGGTCTGGGCCTACGCCGCGCGAACGCTCGACAACCCGGTCAGCCGCACGTTCAAGGGTGGGCACGTGCACTTCACCGTCGGCTCCGTGCGCACTCCTGCGACCTGACCGGGCCATCGGCTGCATCAGGGGGCGCGAGTGTCAGGTGGATGCGGCGTGCTGCGGTTCAGGCAGCGCGTCATCGCCGCCGCCGTTGTCGAGTTTGCTGGGCCACCAGATCGCCCGACCGATGTCCTCGGAGATCGCCGGCACCAACAGCGATCGCACGACCAGCGTGTCCAGAAGCACGCCGAACGCGACGATGAACGCTATCTGTGCGAGGAACAGGATCGGGATCACGCTGAGCGCTGAGAACGTAGCCGCCAGCACGATGCCGGCCGAGGTGATCACGCCACCCGTCGCCGCAAGCCCACGCTGAATCCCCATCCGGGTGCCGTGTCTTGCGCTCTCCTCGCGCACCCTGGTCATCAGGAAGATGTTGTAGTCGACTCCCAGGGCCACCAGGAACACGAATCCGTACAACGGCACGGACGGGTCGGCGCCCTCGAAACCGAAGACGTGGTTGAAGATCAGCGCCGATACCCCGAGCGTGGCCGCGTAGCTGAGCACCACCGAGGCCAGCAACAACACCGGCGCGAGCACCGCGCGCAGTAGCAGCATCAGCAGCCCCAGGATCACGATCAGGACGATCGGGATGATGACCTTCAGGTCACGTTGAGCCGATCGCTGGGTGTCGAGCTGGATAGCGCTCTGCCCGCCCACGAGAGTTCCTGGCGCCGCAGCCCGCACCGTGTCGCGCACCGTGTCGACCGTGCCGAGAGCGGCCTCGCTGTCTGCGGCCTTGGTCAACACGGCCTGAATCTCGACCTTCCCCGACACCACCTTGGGGTCGCCTCCCGGCGCCACCGGTTGCGCGCCAGCACCGATCGCAGCAACCGATGAGATGCCGTCCACCTTGCTGACTGCTGCGAGCACCTTCTCCGTGGACCCGGCCGATCCGATGATCACGAGCGGACTGCCTGCGCCCGCCGGGAAGTGCCGGCCCGCGACCTCCTGGCCGGTCACCGACTCCGCCTTGTTCAGGAACAACGCACTCTGGGCGACCCCGCTGGCCCGCAGGGTGGGCAGGAAGGCCGCGAAACCGAGCAGCACGATGGTGGCGACGATCCAGATCTTGCGCGGCGAGCGACCCACGAAGGCAGCCACCTTGCCCCAGAGGCCGGCACGCTCCGGGTGCTCCGAGCCCAACTTCGGGCCCTTGGGCCAGAAAGCCCCACGTCCGAGCAACACCAGCACCGCCGGCAGGAATGTCAGCGCGGAGAACATCGCGCACGCGATCCCGATGGCCGCGACCGGGCCGAGGCCGGCGGTGGAATTGAGGTCGCTGAACAACAGACAGAGCAACGCCAGGATGACGGTGCTGCCGGATGCCAGGATCGGCGCGGCCGATTGGCGCAGCGCCACCTGCATGGCCACGAAGCGCGACTCCTCTTCGCGTAGTTCCTCGCGGAAACGCGCCGTCAGCAGCAGCGCGTAGTCGGTCGCCGCGCCCACGACGAGGATGAACAGGATGCCCTGGCTCTGCCCGTTGAGGGTGATCACGTCGTTCTTGGTCAGCAGATACACCACGCCGCTGGCCGCCGACAACGCGAACAGCGCGGAGATCAGCACCAGGAACGGCAGGATCGGACTGCGGTAGACGATCACCAGGATCACCAGCACCACGATCACGGCAACGAGCAACAGGATTCCGTCGATTCCGGCGAACGCGCCGGTCAGGTCTGCCGCGAACCCGGCCGGGCCTGTGACGTACGCCTTGAGCCCGACGGGCAGATCTGTCTTCAGTTTCGCGCCGAGTTCGTCGACCACCGTGGTGGTCTCAGCCCCGAGCGTGCCGCTCAGCGGAATGATCAGTTCCAGGGCTTGGCCGTCCTTGGACGGCACCGGTCCGACGACCTTGCCGACGACGCCCTTCAACGACGACACCGACCCGATCGCTTTGGCGACGGCCGCTGTGTCGGCCGGGGTGATGCCGCTCGTGCGTTCGTAGACCACCAGCGCCGGGTTGATCTGTTTCTCCTGGAAGCCTTTCTGCAGATCGGCGACCTTGGTCGCCTCGGCGCTGGTCGGCAGGAAACTCGCCGGGTCGTTCGAGGCGACCTCGCCGAGTTTGCCCGCAGCCGGGCCGGCTACCGAGCCGATCAGCAACCACAGCACCACGATCAACGCCGGTAGCGCGATACGCAGCTTGCCATTCAGCAATTTGCTGGCGGAGCGGCTGCTCTCATCCGTCGAGTGCGACATGGTGTTCAGTGCTCCTGCTCAAGCTGTCGGGTAGGACTATTCACCGGGTGGGAGTGCGAGGGTTTCTCCAACCGGAAGACGATCATTCGCGGCATCGCGCGAGCCACCTCGTCACGTGCGGGGTCGTCGCTCAAACCGAAGGCACGAAGCGCCCACGGCGCCTGCACGACCGACACGTAGTGCGTGACGACATCGATGCCCTCGTCGCCGTCGATCGGGTGCGCACACCGCTCATCTCGCTGCACACCGCCGTGGATAACGCAGCGCGGAGCTGCCAGGAGGTTGCGTGGCCAGTCTCGGGTGCGGTCGGGGCAGACGAGGTATGAGCAACCGGCTCGCAGCAACACCCCGATCGGAGTGCGGTGCAGGTGCGCCGAATCGCGCCCCGTGTGCTCCAGCACCCGTAGCCCGTACCCGCCGTCGGCGATCGCATCCGCTTGCTGAGCCAACAGCCGCTGCACCATCTGCTCGTTCATCTGCCGAAGGGAGGGCTTACCCCCCTGGGCTGTGGGCGTTACCTGCTCGGACTGCGACATAAGCATGCAGCGTAGCGAATGTCACTAGTTTGTCTACCTACACGGCAGGGCTACGATGCGAATGATGGACAGCCAGCAAGGTCCCAACGGGGCGCAACGAGACATCGGGCAACAACTGCACGCCCTGCTGCTCCTGGCGCCTGCCGTGCACGCCGAGCTAGCCGCCAGGGTGGGAGTCGGCGTCACCGATCTACTCGCGCTCGACCACACGACCTCGGCCGCCAGCGAACTCGGCGTCGTCGAACTCGCCGACCTGTTGAAGATCCGCTCCGCCTCCGCGACCGTCCTGGTCGACCGCCTGGTCGCCCGCGGCCACCTGGAACGCGCGCCCCACTCCACCGACGGTCGACGGACCAGCCTGCACCCCACCACCACCGCCCACCAAGAGGTCGGCGCGGCGCTGGAACCCCTGGTCCGGGAGCTGGGCGATATCACCGGCACCCTGACACCAACCGAAGCGGATGTCGTGCTGCGGGTACTGCGCGAGGTCAACGCGGCCCTCGCCAGATTCACCGAGGTATCAGCCGCCGCTGCGGGCGGCGGCCAGTCCCATCCCGATGGGAATGCTCACCGCGAGAATCGTGATGACACCGCGAAAAGCCCACCCCAGCGCTCGGCGTGAGGTGTGCCTCGTCGCCATCAACCCGATCGCGAGTGCTGGTAGCAGCGCCAGTCCACCGGCGATGACAATACCCGGCGTCCGCACCACTGTTCCGGCGATGACTGCGGCGTTTCCGAGGTTCCAGCAAGCCACCTGCGCCCACACGACCGATGGCCGGGCCCGCTGCCCACCCAGGTATTCCTGCGCCAGGCCCAGCACCACCTGAGCAACCCCGCACACCAGCACCAGATAGGCCGCGAGCCAACTGCCCTGCGCCAACTCCAACGGCCCAGTGACCGCCGCGACCAAACCGCCGAGCACGACCAGCGCACTGCCGATCCCGACCAGCGCCACAGTCACCGGCTGCACACCGCTCACTAGTTGCCCTCCGTCGCTTGTGATCGAGCTTGCTAGGCCGGGCCCTGTGCGGGGACGCCCGCCACCAACGCCGTGTCAACCCCGGTCGGCCCTAGTTTCGCTGCGCCGCCCGGGCACCCCAGCGGTTCATCACGGCCGGCAAGAGTCTCTTGGAAGAACACCTCGTTGTCGCGCAGGTAGGGGTGCAGCTCCTCCGGCAGGTCGTCCTCGTAGTAGATCGCCTCAACCGGGCAGACCGGTTCGCACGCACCGCAGTCGATGCACTCATCGGGGTGTATGTAGAGGCTGCGCGCGCCTTCATAGATGCAGTCGACCGGACATTCATCGACGCAGGCTCGATCGAGGATGTCGATGCACGGTTGTCCGATCACGTAGGTCATATCCGGAGTTTACACAACTTCGAATTGTATTAATTGTTGATTTGCATGCTGACCGCTGACCGAAAGAACTGCAGGAATCTCCCGTGCAGGGGTCCGCCGACGTGGGATGATCAGCGAGAAATTTCACATACTTAAGAGTCGATGCGCAGGGGCAGGAGCACGCGACGTGACGACACAGGGCCTATCCCAACGGCGCGACCTGGTGCGCGAAGAAGTCCTGAAGGCCGGGTACGTCCGCGTCGAAGACCTGGCACACACCCATGGCGTCAGCCTGATGACGATGCACCGCGACCTGGATCAGTTGCAGGAAGAGGGCTGGATCACAAAGATCCGCGGGGCGGCCACGGCCAACCCCACTGCGCTGCGAGACGCAGGAGTCAACGAACGCAGCATGTCGATGAGCGCCGAGAAGGCTGCGATCGTGCGTGAAGCCAGTCGCCTGCTCGGTCGCGGCCAGACGGTGTTTCTGGACGACAGCACCACCGCCATCGGCCTGGTGCCGTTGTTGGCAGCACATGTGCCTATCACGATGGCCACCAACTTCGTGCCCGCAGTTGCCATGCTGACTCCGTCGGACGGTGTCGAGGCCAAACTGCTCGGCGGGATCTACGACCCGCGCCTGCAGTCCTGCTCCGGCCTGCAGACCGTCGATGCCATTGACATGCTGCAGGCCGATCTGTTGTTCATGTCGACCACCGGCATCACCGACGGTCGATGCGTGCACCGATCTGAGGCCACCATCATGGTGCGCCGCGCGCTGTTGGCTCGCAGCCTGCGCAAAGTGCTGCTCGTGGATCACGCGAAGTTCGGACGACCCGCCTCGCACGTGCTCTGCGGCGTTGAGGCCTTCGACACGGTCATCACCGACGACCGGGTGTCCGTTGAGGATCTGCAATTGCTCCGCGAACGTTGCCCTGACGTCAAAGTTGCCTCTACAACGCAGCCCACGGCCTGACTCCAGCACTGGGCACCGACCAAGTCGAGCACGAGAAACAGGTACGCCGACCGCCTCCGGTCGGTGTACCTGGTTCTTTCTCTGCCGGGCTTCAGTCCAGGACCTTGGCTCGCATCTCCAGAAATTTCTCGTAGCGATCGGCCAGCACCTTGGTTCGCTCGGGGTCAGGTTCGAGCACCTCGCGCGGTTTGACGGCTGCGGTCACCGCATCGTGCAGGCTGTCGAACTGGCCGAGTTCGTAGGCACCCAGCAGCGCCGCGCCGCGAGCTCCGATCTCCTCCACGTCCGGCATGGTGACCGGTACCCCGACGGCGTCGGAGATGACTTGGCACCAGCTGGTGCTGCGCGCGCCGCCACCGGAAATGGCGACCATGTTCGCCTCGCCGGCGCTGACGACGCAGTCCTTGACGGCCATGCTGAGCCCGTCGACGATGCCCGCCGCGATCTCGGCCCGGGTGTGCGTCACGTCGAGTCCCAGGATCGCGCCGCGCGCTCGCGGGTTGTAGAACGGACTGCGTTCCCCTGCCGTGGACAGATAGGGCAGCACCATCGGTGCCCGGCTCCGGTCGGCTTGATCCGCCAGCCGGATCACGTCACCCGGGTGCTCCAGACCCAGTAACCGTTGGGTCCAGTCAAGTACCTCGGTACCGACCATGGTGGGGTAGGTCAACAGCCAGTTGCCCTCTTCCGGCGCCGGCAGTGACATTCCGTTGCCGGGTCGGTCCATCCGCGGATCAGCCGACATCAGACCGTTGCAGAGCGTCGTGCCGAGCACCGCGAAAGCGTCACCCGCGCGGTGCGCGCCACTGCCGATGGCCATCGACACCACGTCGTAGGGAGCAACGACGACCGGCATGCCCTCCTTCAAGCCGACCTCCCGCGCCACCTCGCCGAGCAACGGGGCGACCCGGTCCTTCCCGTGCACTGCCTCGGGCAGCAACCGCTTCAGGTCGGCGATGCCGTACAGGTCCAGGATCTGATCGTCATACGTGCGGGTACGGGTGTCGAAGAAGGGGTTGGCCGCTTCACTGTCATCGACGGCCCGGCGACCGGTGAGCTTGAAGTAACCCCACCCGCCGCAGGACAGCAACGTCGTCGCGCGCTGCAGGGTCTCGGGAGAGTTCTCCTTCAGCCACCGCAGCTCCGAGGACGCGACCCCGGCGAAACCGAAGCACCCGTTGATGTCGAACGCCCTCTGCAGGGTGCCGTCGGCCTCCCACCCATCGACCAGATCGGTCGATCGGGCATCGTTCCACAGCAGCGCCTGGCCCGCCGGGTTACCGTCGGTGTCGATCAGCCAGCAGCCGTCACCCTGAGCGGTGATCGCGATGAGGTCGATCTCATCTGGTGACCGCTCGACGACAGTACGAAGAACCCGGACCAACCCGGCCCACACATCATCCATGTCCTGCTCGGAATGGCCCGGGGCTGGACGGTTGACAACAGAGTTTTCAGCACAGCTGTCGGCTTCCTTCCAGGCTGTGTCGTACCGGACGGCCTTTACCCGCGAGGTGCCCAGGTCGATGCCGATGACACTCATGCCGACGCACTCCTCGAGTCCGGGTTGGCACAGTGCGCGATCTGTCCCGACTTCAGGAACTCAGCAACTTCGGCGACCACCTTCGCGACCGACTCCGACGCGACCTGCCGGGAGGCCCCGGCGAGGTGCGGGGTGACGATGACGTCAGGTCGGCGGACCAGCGTGCTGCCGGGCTCCGGCGGCTCGGGGTCGAAGACGTCCAGTGCCGCGCCGCTGAGCTGCCCTGATTCCAGGGCCGCCTCCAGGGCAGCCTCGTCGACGATCTCACCGCGTGCAGTGTTGACGAAGTACGCGCCCTGCTTCATCGCGGCGAACGCCTCGGTGCTGAACGACTTGCGCGTCTCGTCGGTCAGGCGGGAGTGCACGCTGACGATGTCACTGACGGCGAGCACCTCCTCCAACGAGCCGAGCAGATTGATGCCGTCGGCGGATTCGACGTGCGGGTCGTACGCGACGACCGTTGACCCGAAGGCCGCCAGGATCTGCGCCACCCGGCGACCGACTGCGCCGATGCCGACCAGTCCGACCGTGCAGACCCGCAACTCCGGGCCCGCCGTCTCGTAGTGGAAGGCGCGCGGGCTCCACCGACCGTCGGCCAGTTCAGCCGACGCCCGGACGATTCCGCGCGGCGCTGCGATCATCACGCCGATCACGAACTCCGCAACCGCGCCGAGGTTACGGCCCGGCAGGTACACCACAGGTACGTGGTGCGCGGTGGCCGCGCCCAAATCGACGTTGACCGGGCCACCGCGAGTCACTCCGACCACTTTGAGCTGATCGGCACTCTCGAACACCGTTTCGGTGATCGGGCCCAGGTGGGTGAGGACGACGTCCGTTCCGGGCATCAGATCTGCGATCTCGGAGATCGACCCGCAAGACTCCTTCACCCCCTCCTGCGCACCGAACGCCTCGTCTGGCCACGCGGTGGCGTACTCCACCGTCTCTGTTTCAGGACCGAACGTCTCCTTGGCCGCGGTCGCGAACGACTGCGCCGAAATGAACTGGTCTCCGATGCACAGCACGCGCATAGGTCAGGCCTTTCCGTGCGAGGCGCGCGAACGCCGGGCGATCGAGTCGATCAGGACTGCCAGCAGAAGGACGGCACCGGTGATCATGTACCGGTAGGCGGAGCTGAGGTTCAGCAACGTCAGACCGTTCGAGATCGACTGGATCACCAGAATTCCCAGCAGCGCGGAGTACGCGCTGCCGCGACCCCCGAACAGGCTGGTGCCACCGATAACGGCTGCCGCGATGGCGTTCAGGTTGACGTCGCCGGTACCCGCACTCTGACTGGCCGAAGCCAACCGGGCTGCGCTGAGCACTCCGCCGACGGCCGCGAACAAACCGGTCAGCACGAAGGCAGAGGTGTAGATCCAGTTGATGTTGATACCTGCACGACGGGCCGCTTCTTCGTTCCCGCCGACGGCGAACATGTGCCGGCCCCAGGTAGTGCGGGTCAGCGCGTAGTTGGAGATGACCACCATGATCACGAAGATCGCGAACATCCAGGGCACGCCGTTGTCACGGTTGAGGTACCAGGCTGCGACCAGCAGGATCACCAGCAGCACACCTGCCCGGATGAACACGTTGACCGGTGAGGTGGCCGACAGGTTGGCACTCTTGCGACGCTTGATGTTGAGCATCCCCGTAGCGAGCACGGCGCCTGCGGCAAGCAGAGCCACGACATAGGCCAGGAACGGCGGCAGGAACTGTTGCTGACCGAAGGTGACCAGGCCGGAGCCGTAGGGCAGGTTGATAGAACCCTGTGATCCCAGCAACTGCAGCTGCAGTCCGAGGAAGGCCAGTAAACCGGCCAGTGTGATCACGAAGCTCGGCATCCCGAAGCGGTTGCGGATCTGCGCGTAGATCAGACCGATCACTGCGCCGGACAGAGCAGCCACGAGGATCGCCACCAGCGGGTTCACACCCTTGTTGACGTACAACACACCCAGCAGCGCTGAGGACAAGCCGCTCAGCGACCCGACCGACAGGTCGATCTCGCCGAGGATCAACACGAAGACGATGCCGAGGGCGATCATCCCGACAGCAGCGCTGTCGTAGAGCAGGTTGACCAGGTTTCCCGAGGACAGGAAGAGGGAGTTGAGGTACTGGAACACACCCGCGATGACGATCAGCCCGATGACGACCGGCAACGGTCCGAGATCACCGGAGCGGACCCGATACCCGAAGTTGGTCAGCATGTCCTTGGGGCCACCGCTGCCGAGGGCGACCCGGGTGTCCTGCTGATCCAGCGCTGTCTGAGCCATCAGGAGTCCTCCTTGGAGAGATTCGGGGCGGCGTGCGCACCGTCGGTGTCCGAGGCGGTGTCTGCCGCATCGGTGGAATGCGCGGTCGACTCGCCGGCGCGACGCTCGGACCGGCGGGTGACGACGTTGTCGGTCGCACCTGTGATGGCGGCCACGAGGTCGTGGTTACTGGCGTCCGGGCCGAACTCACCGTTGTTCTGACCGAGCCGAAGGACGATGACGTTGTCGGCCACCGCGCGCACGTCTTCCATGTTGTGGCTGATCATGATCACCGCCAGCCCCTTGGCCTTGATCCGCTCGATGAGGTTGAGCACCTCAGCGGTCTGGGCCACACCCAGCGCCGCAGTGGGCTCATCGAGCATCACCAGTCGCGGGTTGACCAGCAACGACCGCGCGATGGCCACGGTCTGCCGCTGCCCACCGGACAAGGACGCGATGGGCACCCGGACACTGGGAATGCGCGCGGAGAGTTCTCCGAGCAACTCCCACGAGCGGGTTTCCATCGCGACCTCGTCCAGATTGCTGCCCTTGAGCTCACGTCCGAGGAAGAGGTTTGCAACCACGTCGAGGTTCTCGCAGAGCGCGAGATCCTGGAAGACGGTCGCGATACCAAGCTCCAGCGCGGCGGCCGGGCTACTGATCGAGACCTTCTTGCCGTCGAAGAGGATCTCCCCGGACGTCGGCGCGTGCACACCGGAGAGCACCTTGACCAGGGTCGACTTACCGGCGCCGTTGTCGCCCACCAGGGCGACTACTTCACCGGCATGGACGTCCAGGTTGATGTCGGTCAGCGCCGACACCGCCCCGAACTGCTTGTTGACGCCGCGCAGGGTCAACACCGGGGTATCGCTCTTGGGCTGCCCGATCCGCTCTTGCGTTGTCGCAGTCATCAGCTACCGCCTTCCTGTTGATTTCGTGAGTTCAGTGGGGCAGCGCGGTCAGGAGATTCCGAGCTTGGTGCAGGCGGCCTTGTAAGCGCCGGTGCACAGCTGCGCTGCCGTCGCGAGCTTGGTGTCGATGATTTCGGTCTTCAGGTTCTTCTGAGTGATGACCTTGGGGACGAAGAGCATCGTCTTGGTGCCGAATACCTCGGTGATCTTGCCGCCACCGACAGCCGTCACAGGCTTGCCGTTTAGCAGTTCGACCGCGACGTCGGCGGCCGCTCCGGCGACGATCTCGCTCGGCTTGGAGATCGTGTTGAACTGGTCACCGGCGATGATCAACTGCAGACCGGCGGTAGTGGCATCGTTTCCGGTGACCGGGGGCAGCGGGTTGACGCCCGCGGCCTTCAGTGCCGCGATCGAGCCGCCGGCGGTGCCGTCATTCGCGGCCACAATTCCGACGATGTTCTTGTTGAAGCGAGACACCTGGCCGGTGACCCACGTCTGTGCTTTGCTGGGGTCCCACTCGGGGGTGTCGTACTCGGCGAGCGTCTTGTAACCGCTGCTCGCCAGGCCTGCGTGCACACCCTTCTTGATCAGGCCGGCCGCCGCATCAGTCGGGGAACCGTTGACCTCCAGCACGCCCTTGCCGCCACCGGTGGGCACGTTCTTGGCCTTGAGTTGCTTGACCAGCGACTCGGCGATGGACTTACCGATCTCCTCGTTGTTGAAGGAGACGTAGTAGTCCGGCTTGGCCTTGGGGATCGGGCGGTCGTAGGCGATGACCTTGACGCCCTTGGCCTGCGCCTGGGAGACGAGGCTGGCCGCGGCAGTCGAGTCGACCGGGTCCATCACGATGACCTTGGCGCCCTGGGTCAACGCTGCACCGAACTGCTGCTGTTGCTTGCTGGCGTCACCGCTGGCGTTGTTGTAGAGCGGGGTGCAGGTGGGGCAGACCTTCTTCAGCTCGGCGACGAAACCGGGCTTGTCATGCTGCTCGTAGCGGGTGGAGGCCTGGTCGGGCATCAGGAAGGCGATCTTGGCACCCTTGGAATCGCCGGCCTTGCCGGAGGCGCTGGCACCACCGGGGGCAGTCTTGCCTGAGCTGCACGCGCCGAGGATCGGCAGAGTTGCAGCGACCGCGACGGCGATCGAGATCTTCTGAATCTTGTGTGCGTTCATTTCTTTGATCCTTTGTTGAGTGGGTTCGAACTGGGCGAAGCGGGGCAGTTGCGCATCGGTGGGGTCGAATACGAATTCGGGCGGTTCAGGAGCGCACCGCTGTGGTGGGCAGGTTGAGCGAGCGCAGCGAAGCCAGCCCGTCTCCGCGTATCGGGATGGAGATCTCGGTGATCGCGGCGTTCTCCAACCGGGGGAAGATCCTGCGGTACTGGCCGGTTGGGATGCCCAGCAACTCGCACAGCGAGAGCCGCAGCAGCGTGTTGTGTGCGACGACCAGGACCCGGCGACCGTGGTGCTGCGCCGCGATCTCGCGCAGGCTGCGGGCACCACGAACAGCGGCGTCGCTAGCCGACTCTGCTTCCGGGAACGGGTTGGCAACAGGGTCGGCGCGGAACTGCGCCATCACCTGCGGGTCGGCCGCCTCGATCTCGGCGGCACTGCGACCTTCGGCGATACCGAACCCGATCTCTTTCAGACCGGCGACCACCTGCAACGAGACATCGACGGCGTCGGCGGACGGCTTCGCCGTCTCACGGGCACGTCGCACCGGCGAGCTGATCACGACCTCGACCTGCCGTGAGCGCGCCCAGACTCCGAGGTCGGTCGCCTGCTGCTTGCCCAGATCGGTGAGGTCGATGTCGCTGTCGCCACCGGCGTAACGGTTCTCGGCGTGCCAGACGGTTTCGCCGTGCCGGGCCACCCAGAGCTTCGCGGAATCACTCACCGGTAGTGCCTCCGGCCTGGCGCAGTGCGTAACCAGCGGCCTTCGCATCCAGCCAGCCGCGGTCGCGCAACACGGTCACCAGCTCGCCGTAACCAGCGAGCAACTGCTCCCCGCGGGCAGCGTCGGGCTCGTAGGAACGGTCGATCTCGACCATCGACGCGACCGTTTCGGTCAAGGTGCCGGGAGCTGCAGCGGCCAGCATCGCCATACCGGTCGACGGGTGCGGCTGGCGCGGTACCTGCGCCGGTCGGCCGAGCAGGTCGCAGCGCAACTGGTTCCACCAGTCGTTGCGGGTGGGCCCACCGGTGAAAGACACCGGCCCGCTGGTGTCCGCACCGAGCGAAGCCAGCACGTCGTAGCTCAGGCGCTCGACATAGGCGATCCCCTGGCAGATGGCGGCGAACTTGGCCGCGTCGGAGTCAGCACGGTCGCTGATGAAACCGGTTGCGTCCGGTGCCACAAAGGGGAAGCGCTCACCACTGCCGACCAGCGGGTAGGTCGCGCCGCCGATAACGCCGAGGTCGGCTGCCCGTTTCGTCAGCGCGTCGAGGTCCTGGCCGTCGGTGAAAGCATCCCGCAGTGCACCCGCACCGGAACTCGAGGCACCGCCCGGCAGCCACCCGCCGTCGGGGTGACGGTGGCAGTAAACGGCACCGGTCGGGTCGAGCACCAATTCTTTCGTCGACCCTTTGACCACCAACGTGGTGCCGAGTGCGCTGCTCCAATGCCCGTCGCCGAGCGCGCCGGCCGCGATCTGCGCGGCGCACCCGTCGGTCATTCCCAAACGAACGGCGGCACCCTTGGTCAGCCCCGTCTCTGAGGCTGCTTGAGCGCTGATCGCGCCGACCTCGGTCGCAGGGAGCGCAACTTCGGGAAGGATCGACAAGGGAATGTCGAGCTGTTCGAAAATCTGCGTCGGCCACTGCGCGGCACGCAGGTCGACTCCGGTCTTGAGGGCGTGAGACGTGTCGGTCGGGACGACGGATCCGACCAGTCGGCGCACCAGATGGTCGGACTGGTGGACCACGCGGTCACCGGAGCTCAGGGCACCTGCGTCCTGTAGCCACATGATTTTGGGCAGTGCCCAGGCCGGCTGGATGCGGTAGCCGAGCGAGGACCACAACTGCTCACCGGTGACCTGGGCACGCTCGGCGAATTCGTGGGCGCGGGTGTCGTCGTACATGAGGGCCGGGCCGGCGGGTGAGCCGTCGGCGTGCTCGACCAATACCGTGCCGGAGGTGGCGTCGATGGCTACCGCAGTGATCTGTACCTGGCCGGCTTCGGCGAGGGCATCGCGTACGGCGCTGCACAGCGCGGACCACCACTGCTGGGGATCCTGCCCGTGGCGACGACCGTCGCGGTGGTCGCTGGTGATCGGGGCGGCACCGGCACCGAGAGTGACCCCCGCTGCCGACACCACCGAAGCGCGCACGCCCTGCGTTCCGACATCGATGCCGCAGGTGGCTTCGATCGAGCTCATGGACGTTTCCTTCTCTCACCGGTTGTGATGAGAGACACATTACTCATAGCCAATGTTAAATGTAAAGCTTCCAACCCATCGTTATCTCATCGTGATCTACGAACATCACCGTGCGGTGGACTGACGCCTCGCCGCCCGGGTCAGGTGTCGGCCCACGGCACCTTCTGACCGCTCGAGACATGGATATGGCGGTCTTCTAGCCTCCGACGAATGCTCACCGGCATCCGCCGGATCAACCCCAGGCATCGACATCGAACAGTCCGATTCGCGCCCCATCGCGACCATCGACACGCGGCGCCAGCCGTCCAAGACCCCGAACACTTCACAGAAATGACGCTAAATTTACTAATTCATCTCATTGAGCGCTGCACGATAGCGATCGGCGTCTGCCTCGCGGATCGCACCGCGGCGAGCGAGCTCGTTCAGGCACACCAACGAGACCCCGTACGTGCCATAGGCCAGGTCACAGATCAGAGCCAGGTGTCGCAGCTGTTGATCGCTGCAGTTGTCCAGCTGGGCGAGATCTCGCACGTAGAGCACGTCGGCCTCGACCAGGTGGCGAGCACGAGCCTGCACCGGCTCCGCCCACTGCACCGGAGCGAGCGGCCAGGTCTTGGTATTGACGAACTGATGCGGGATCAGTCCGTGGGTGCGTAATTCCAGGTCGATATCGGCGAACGTGGGCTGCTCCCGGTAGAGCCGGGTGAATCCGACCTCGGTCTGGACGGCCACAGCTTCGGCGAGCAGCCGCCCACCTCCACGGAAGGCCTGCAGTTCACCGCCTTGGATGTCGATCTTCAGGAAATCGAGGTGTTCGATCTCGCTGATGTCGTCCAGGCGGCGGGTGGCCATCCAATGGCGCTGCGTCACTGCCGCCATCCGTGGAAAGTCAGTCAGCAGCGCGAGCTGGTCGGGGTCCGGCTCGAGCATGCTGGTGAAACCGCTTTCCGAGCACACCCGGAGCTGATGCGCCCGCCCGTCACCCACTGCATACGGAAGGTAGCGCCGTTGCTCATCAGCCATGGCGGTCAGTTCGGCGAAAGCCGATTCCTGCGGTTCGAATCCAGTGACCCTGGCCACCCCCGCTGCCAACAGCGTCGCGTAGGGCGGCTCCCCGTCGATCGGGTTGGCCCCCACATCCACGACCTCTATCGGCCGGTCCCCGCCCACGAGAGTGCAGATATGCGGGGGTTCAATACCGTTGCGAGACTTGCCGGGTCGCTCCACCAGACCACCGTAGGCCTGCCTCGCGGACATACTGGACGCTATGAGCGATGCCACCGCACCCGAGTCGACCGATGCCCCCGCCGAACGACTGATCCCGGGCCCCGGCGAAGCAGGTGACACCGGCCTGGTCGACGACTCAGCAGCCAGCGGTAGCCGTGGCGCACC
>JBBPZD010000143.1:0-13041 GCA_038199265.1 Actinomycetales bacterium
AGCTTGAGCTCCATGTTGCCGGTGCCCTTGAACTCCTCGAAGATCACCTCGTCCATGCGCGACCCGGTTTCGACGAGCGCCGTCGCGAGGATGGTGAGCGAGCCACCGTCCTCGATGTTGCGCGCCGCCCCGAAGAACTTCTTGGGCGGATAGAGCGCGGCAGAGTCGACACCACCCGAGAGGATGCGACCGCTCGCCGGGGCAGCGAGGTTGTAGGCGCGACCCAGCTTGGTGATCGAGTCCAGCAGAACCACGACGTCCAGGCCCTGCTCCACCAGGCGCTTGGCGCGCTCGATGGCGAGTTCGGCAACCTGTGTGTGGTCGGTGGCGGGACGGTCGAAGGTCGAGGCGATGACCTCGCCCTTCACCGCACGCTGCATGTCGGTGACTTCCTCAGGTCGCTCATCGACCAACACGACCATGAGGTGAACCTCAGGGTTGTTGGTGCTGATCGCGTTCGCAACAGCCTGCATGATCATCGTCTTACCGGCCTTTGCCGGTGCCACGAACAAACCGCGCTGGCCCTTACCGATCGGCGACACCAGGTCGATGATCCGCGTGGAGAGAATGTTCGACTCGGTCTCCAGACGCAATCGCTGCTGCGGGTAGAGCGGCGTCAACTTGCCGAACTCGACCCGCTCGCGGGCCTGCTCCGGCGTCATGCCGTTCACCGTGTCCAGACGCACCAAGGCGTTGAACTTCTGACGCGCGGGCAACTGCTCGCCCTCGCGCAGCGCGCGGACTGCACCGGTGATCGCGTCACCCTTGCGCATGCCGCTCTTCTTGACCATGTTGATCGGCACGTAGACATCGCTGGTGCCCGGCAGGTAGCCGGTGGTACGCACGAAGGCGTAGTTGTCCAGGATGTCCAGGATGCCGGCCACGGGCACGAGAACGTCGTCCTCGCGCACCTGGGTGTCGACATCGCCGAAGTCCTCGGCGCGGCCACCGCTGTTGTTGCTTCCGCCACGTTTACGGTCACGGCCGCGCTGACGGCGTCTCCCGCCACGCTCATCGTTCCAGTCCTCGTTGCGGCTGCTGCTGCCCTGGTTACCGCGGCTCGGCCCGCTGTTGGAGGCGGGGTTACCTCCGCGGCTGTTACCGCTGTTGCCACCTTGACGGTTGCCGCGGTTGTCGTTGCCGCGGTTGTCGTTGCCGCGGTTGTCGTTGCCCCGGTTGTCATCGCTGCGGTTGTTGTCGCTGCGGTTGTTAACACCCCGGCTGTCGCTGCCCTCGTTGCGGGAGTCGTTGGACCCCTGCTCCTGGCGGCGGTTGCTGTTGCCGTTGCCTCGGTTCTCACCGCCGGTGTTCTCATCGCTGCGGCCGTCACTGTTGTTGCTGCTGTCGGTCTTGGCGTCGCCGACGCTGGCTGCACTGCTGCTCTCGCCAGTGTGGACCTCGCCGGTTTGGATCTCCCCGGTGCTGCTCTGCCCGGTGTCGCTGCTTTCGCTGACAATGCGTCGCGAGCTGTCTGAGCGGCGAGACCTGGTCGGACGGGAGCTGCGCTCGGTGGGCTGCTCGGCCGGCTCGGGGGCCTGGGCAGCCTCGGTCACCTGTCCGGCCGGCTCAGTCACCTGTACGGCCGGCGCTGGCGGAGCTGATGCCGGCGTGGTGGCCGGTGCCGTCACACGGGCGCGGCCACGCTCGCGACGGGGCGCGGTGGTTGCAGATGTAGAGCCCCCACCCTGGCCGCGTTCACGGATGGCCGTCAGCAGGTCGCTCTTACGCATCTTGGACGTGCCACCGATGCCCATGGTGGACGCCAGTTGTTTCAGTTCATCGAGCTTCAACGTGCTGAGTGAGCCAGTGGAACGGGCTGCACTCTGCGTGGGTGCAGCTAGTTCGGTGGTGTCTGTCACGAAGGTTCCTTCCCCTCGTAGAACCGGCTGAGCCGGTTGTCAGATTGCGCAGCAAGCACTTTCGGCAGCCGCGGTTTTTCCCTGCGAAGCGTTGTCAAGGAACCCCGGAGGGAGATCAAGGACATAAATTCTTCACGGTGGTGATGCACTCACGGACCCGGACTTCGCCACGCGGTCATTGATGTGATGTGCAGTGCAAAGGTACACCGGGACGCCGTTCAGAGCGAAACGACGCGCACACCGTGCTGTGCGATTCCGGGAACCAGTCGCGACCAAGACGAGCCGGAGCCCGCATTTCCGCCACTCGCTGCCGCACCGGCCGAGACCACCGAATCGACGCGGGAGCACGTCGTGAGGACCAGCACCGACGGGCCCGCACCCGAGACCGCGGCGGCGTGCCCATCGGCCCGCAGTCTGTCGACCAGCGCCATCGATGCCGGGTACGAGCCGCGTCTGGGTTCTTGGTGGAGCCACTCGGCCGTAGACGCCAGCAGGAGTTCAGGACGACGAGTCATCGCCTCCGTCAGCAGAGCCGCCCGACCAGCCGTACGTGCGGCGTTCGCCAGCGGCACCGACGCGGGCAGGACGGCGCGCGCCCGATCTGTGGACAGCGTCGAGCCCGGCACGAATAGCACCGGAGTCACGTCGGGGTGCAGTGGGGGACGGATAGATTCCCACCGACCCTGGTCTCGCCACGACAGAGTGAACCCGCCGTAGACGCTCGCCGACGCATTGTCCGGGTGCCCCTCCAGGTCGCTGGAGATGTCGTTGACCAGTGCCCGTTTCGCCTCATCGAGACCGCTGGTCATTCCCGTACTGGACCGGCGATCAGCCAGCTCAACGGCGACCGCGACACCCGCCACGATCGCAGCCGCCGACGAACCCAGCCCACGTGAATGCGGAATGCGGTTCACGCAGTGCAGTTTCAGACCTGGCGGGCAGGGGACGCCGAGACGTTCCCACGCAGTTCGCATCGATCGCCACACAAGGTGGGTTTCGTCGTCGGGTACGACGCCCGCGCCCTCCCCTTCGACCGTGATGTGCAGGCCATCCGGTACGACGGTGGCCGTGACGACGTCGAACAACCCGAGCGCTAGACCAACGGAATCGAAACCGGGACCGAGATTTGCCGAACTAGCTGGTACTTCCACCTGCACCGACGTGGCCATTGCGAACTCTTGCGCCATCTAGGTTCTAGCCTTCGAGTTGCAGGGCAGCCGCCGCCGACACGACGTCGACCGAGATCTTCGTCGGCTGGATGTCTGAGCCGTCAGCCAGTTTCAAGGCCCAGCTCGGATCCTTCAGACCGTGTCCGGTCACTGTGCAGACGACCGTCGAGTCAGGCGGCACCAGACCCCGCTCGTGCATCATCAGCAGACCGGCGACGCTTGCGGCCGAACCGGGTTCGACGAAGATCCCCTCGCGGCTGGAGAGCAACCGGTGGGCGCTGAGGATCTGCTCGTCGGTCACCATGTCGATCACGCCGCCCGAATCGTCACGCGCCTGGACGGCTTGCTTCCACGACGCCGGGTTGCCGATCCTGATGGCAGTGGCGATCGTGTCCGGGTCGTCGATCGGGTGACCCTTGACGATGGGCGCTGCACCGGCGGCCTGAAAGCCCCACATCATCGGCGTGTGCGTAGCGACCGACGGCCAGTCGCCCTCCCCCGCGTACTCGCGGTAGCCGCGCCAGTAGGCGGTGATGTTTCCGGCGTTCCCTACCGGCAAGCAGTGGATGTCGGGGGCATCACCCAGGACGTCGACGATCTCAAAGGCGGCGGTCTTCTGGCCCTCGATGCGCGCCGGGTTGACCGAGTTGACCAACTCGACCGGGTAGGACTCAGCGAGCTTACGAGCCAGCGTGAGGCAGTCATCGAAGTTGCCCGACACCTGCAGCAGTTCGGCGCCGTGGGCGACCGCCTGGCTGAGTTTGCCCATCGCGATCTTGCCGTCGGGTACGAGCACTCCGCAGGTCATTCCGGCCTTCGTCGCATAGGCAGCCGCCGATGCGCTGGTGTTGCCGGTGGACGCGCAGATGACCGCTTTCGCTCCCGCTTTGGCTGCCATCGAGATCGCCGTGGTCATGCCACGGTCCTTGAAGGAACCGGTCGGGTTGAGGCCCTCGAACTTCACGTGGACGCGAGCGCCCACCAGCTCGCTCAGGTGCTCGGCGGGGATAAGCGGCGTACCACCTTCACCCAGCGTGATCACCGGCGCACCGGCCAGCATGGGCAAGCGGTCGGAGTATTCGCGGATGACGCCGCTCCACTGGTGTGCCATTACCACTAGGCTCCTTCGACTCGCAGAACGGACGTCACGGCTGCGACGTCGTCGTGTCCCCGCAGCATGTCGACAGTGCGCGACAGTGCAGCATCGGTGGCCTGTTGGGTGACCAGGTGCAGCGTGGCACTGCCGGTGTCGGATCGCGCAACGCCCTGGCGCATGCTTTCGATCGAGACGCCTTGAGCGCCGAAGACGCTCGCGACCTGAGCCAGCACACCGGGCCGGTCGACCACTTCGAGCCGGATCGAGTAGCTCGTTTGTGCTGCTCCGATACCTTGCAACGGCATTGCAGCATAGGCAGATTCGCCTGGGCCGCGGCCTCCGTGAACACGGTGGCGGGCAGCCTGCACGACATCGCCGAGTACGGATGAAGCTGTCGCGTCACCGCCGGCGCCGCGACCGTAGAACATCAACTCACCAGCCAGCGCGGTCTCTACGAAGACCGCGTTGAACGCATCGTGCACAGACGCCAACGGATGCGACTTGGGCACCAGCGCAGGGTGCACCCGCACGTTGATCTCGGCGCCCCGCGGGGTCTCGACGCGTTCGCAGATGGCCAGCAGCTTGATGACGCATCCGATCTTGCGCGCCGCCGCGATGTCCTGCGCGGTGATCGACATGATGCCCTCGCAGTGCACGTCGCGGGTGGATACCCGGGTGTGGAAAGCGAGCGAGGCGAGGATGGCGGCCTTGGCTCGGGCGTCGTAGCCCTCCACGTCTGCGGTCGGGTCGGCCTCGGCGTACCCGAGCGCCTGTGCCTCGGCCAGCACGTCCGGGAGGTCTGCACCGGTCCGATCCATCTTGTCGAGGATGAAGTTGGTGGTGCCGTTGACGATGCCGATGACGCGGTGCACCTCGTCTCCCGCGAGGTTCACCTGCAGCGGTCGTAGCAACGGGAAGCCCGCTCCGGCCGATGCCTCGTAGTAGAAGTCGACGCCCGCCTCCTCGGCGGCGTCGTAGAGGGTCGGGCCGTCGTCGCCGAGCAGCAACTTGTTCGCGGTGACGACGCTGGCACCCTTCGACATCGCGTGCAGCAGGAGTTCGCGGGCCGGCTCGAGCCCGCCCATCAACTCGACCACGATGTCGGCCTTCGCGACCAGCCCCATCGCGTCGGTGGTGAACATGTCGGTTGAGAGCCCTGAGTCGGGGCGCGGCTTCTCCACATCCCGAACTGCGGCACCGATGATCTGCAACGGCGCACCGACACGTGCCTCGAACTCGGTACTTCGTTCCACGAGCCGTCGCGCGACGGCCTCGCCGACGACTCCGCAGCCCAACAGGGCTACTCGCACGGGTTCACTCACGTCATTCGCCTTCCAGTGCCAACAGATCGTCCATGGTCTCGCGCCGTAGCCATACGTCGACCCCTCCCTCGCGCAACGCGAGGACCGGGGGGCGCGGTACGTGGTTGTACTGACTGGCCAACGATCGGCAGTAGGCACCTGTCGCCGGTACCGCCAACAGGTCGCCCGCCGTCACGTCGCCCGGCAGCCGGACGTCGCGTACCACGATGTCGCCGCTCTCGCAGTGCTTGCCGACGACCCGGGTCAGCACCGACGGCGCGTCACTCGTGCGATTGGCCACGACGCAGGTGTAATCGGCGTCGTAGAGAACCGGTCGGGGGTTGTCACTCATCCCGCCGTCCACAGCGATGTAGCTACGGACCAACTCCTCGCTGACCCGTACCGGTTTCACGGTTCCCACCTCGTACAACGTGATACCGGCGGGGCCGACGATCGACCTGCCCGGCTCGACGGAGACCCGGGGCACGGGCGTTCCTGCGCCGCGACATGCGTCCTGCACGATCGCGGCGAGTTGCTCTGCCATCTCCCGGGGTGCCAGCGGCTCGTCGGTCGGAAGGTAGGCGATGCCGAACCCGCCTCCCAGGTCCAGTTCCGGCAGTTCTACACCGTGGTCGGACGCCACGGAAAGTTGTAATGCGATCAGCCGCTGTGCAGCTTCTCTGAAACCGTCGGACTCGAAGATCTGACTACCGATATGCGAGTGGAAACCCAGTAGGCGCAGCGCGTCCGGGGCATCGAGCACCCGCCGGACGGCGTCGCCCACCTGGCTGTCCGCACCGTCGGACAGGCTGAACCCGAACTTCTGGTCCTCGTGGGCGGTGGCGATGAATTCGTGGGTGTGGGCCTCGACGCCCGTCTTCACCCGGAGCATGACCTGAGCGACGACCGATCGGTCGCGGGCGGCCTGCGCGACACGGTCGATCTCCTCGAACGAGTCGACGATGATCCGGCCGATGCCGGCGTCGAGCGCCCTCTCGATCTCCCAGACCGACTTGTTGTTGCCGTGCATCGCGATGCGCTCCGCGGGCACCTGCGCCCGTTGCGCTATCGCCAACTCGCCGCCGGAGCAGACATCGAGCCGAAGGCCCTCTTCCTGCAGGAGCCGGGCCATGGCAGTGCACAAGAACGCCTTACCCGCGTAGTACACGTCGGCCTGGGTACCGATCGCTTCGAACGCGTCGTGGAAGGCATCTCTGAACTCCCGGGCACGGACGCGGACGTCAGCCTCGTCGACGAGGTACGCCGGGGTACCCCATTGTCGAGCGACATCGCGCAGATCGTGCCCTGCGATCTGTACGGCGCCGTCCGCTGACAGCCCGGTGCCGAGGGGAAATACCCGCTCGAGCACCGTCGCGCGCAGGTCGTCGTCGCGGTCATCAATGTTGTCAGCCATCGCGGGCTAAAGGTACCTACTCGATGCAGCTGCGCTGGGATCCGCCCGTCAGCAGAGACACCCAACGGCTGATACGGTGGCGCCGCGCTGAACAAGCGCTGCCCGCCCCCGTAGCTCAGGGGATAGAGCGTCGCCCTCCGGAGGCGAAAGCGCAGGTTCGAATCCTGCCGGGGGCACCGATCGAGGCCGCAGGGAAACCTGCGGCCTCTTTTTTTGCAATCCATACACGCCGGTCTCGGATCACCTCGCATCCCGAATCTGCCTCTCCCAGTGTGTGATTCTGAATCGATGACCTCCACTGCTGACCTGCCACGACAGTTGAAACGAGGCCAGCATGTTGCGCTGGACATCCTGGATGCCGGGTTGGGCGGCCTCACCGTCTACCTGGACAGTCGAAGCTCCGAGGACGCTGCGTTCGATGTCGACCTGAGCGTCCTACTACTGGACAAGGGTCTGAAGACTCAGGCCGAGAGCGATTTCATCTTCTACAACCAACCCAGTGCACGCAACGGTGCCGTTCATCTCCGGGACAAGCTGGCCACTTCGCTCCCATCGGATGGACACGCAGCGCAGACAAGCAATGTGCTCACCTTGGAGCTCGACGACCTTCCGGACGCCATCGAGCGAATCGCGTTCGTCGCCAGCGTCGATGACGACCAAGCTGCGGCGTTGAATGCGGGAACGTCGTTGCAGCTGCGTATCCAACGCACGTCGGATGCCGCAGACCTGGTGGCCTTCGATATTTCTGCGGGGGCAGAGCGAGCACGGGTGCTCGGTGACCTGCGACGCCAGGACGGGCAGTGGGAAGTTCACGCGGTAGGCGACGGCTATGCAGGCGGCCTCGCAGCTGTCGTGCAAGCGCATGGCGTGGAGGTCGACCAGAACAGTGACGAATTGGCGAGCAGCGCAGACGACGTCCCACAGGACTCGCCCACGAGCACCGACAACCCTCTGGTGGAGCCGGCCGCATCCCTGCCGAGCATCTCGATGAAGCGCGCCCTCGTAGCGCCGAAACTCCCGCGCGACTGGAATCGGAGTATCCCCTCCGGCGGCCAGAATGACTGGCAGCCTTCACGGCTTTTCCCCGTCGCCGGCATCGGAAGCGGTGAGGAGCAAGAACGTCGAGCAACCTCGGCTCTGCTTGCCGTCATGCAACTGGTCCGTGATTTCGGCCGGGCACTGACCGTCCCGCTGGGGGCGCCCCGCGGCTCCATGACGACGTTCGTCGAGGTCCCTTTCGGGCAGGACGACGAGGCCTACCGTCCGGACGGTGTCATTCGGGTAGCGGGCCGACAGAAAGAATGGACGGCGCTGGTCGAGGTCAAAACCTCTGGCGGGTGTCTCAATGCCGAACAGATCGACCACTACATCGGCATCGCCAAGACCAACGGGTACGACGCGGTCATCACGATCAGCAACGAGCTGTGCGGTGGGGATGACGAGCACCCCGTGGCGATCGATCGTCGCAAGCTGCGTAGGGTCCACCTGTTTCACCTTTCCTGGGACCAGATTCGATCTGTTGCACGCCGCGCAGCGCGACAAGAGAAGGTGGCCGACGCCTCGCAACAGTTCGTCCTGGAAGAGTTCCTTCGTTACATGGAACACGCGCGGTCCGGAATGGCGGGTCTGACCGACATGGGCCAGAGCTGGGTCAAGGTTCGCGACGGCGTCAAGGGACGAACTGCACGAGCGAACGACAAAGCTGTAGGAGATGTGAGCTCCAGATTCGATGAGCTGGTGCAGCACATCGGATTCGAGTTCACCGGGCTGCTAGGCGTCGAGGTGAGCACGTCTCCGCCTCGGGACGCCCCGGATCACGCGAGCAGGCGTCAGCAGTTGGCGGATTCCGGGATCGTCCGCGGACGTCTGAAGATCCCCGGTGCGATCGACGAGATGGTGATCGGCGCTGACATCCGCGCGGACCGTGTCAGTGCGACCGTTCAGGTATCGGCACCACGTGGCGATACCCGGCCGCAAACCCGTGTGTCCTGGCTGCTGCGACAAATCCCCGATTCCAAAACCACTGGTCTTCGCATAGAGACCGTCGTTGCGGGAGGCCGTAACGACGGCCCGGCCGCGACCCTTGAGAACGCACGCAAAGACCCGGCCTGCCTCGTGCCGAAAGATCAACGGGATATTCGGGCGTTCCTCATCACTTTCGAGTTGGCGATGGGATCGAAGCGTGCAGCAGGTAGCGGAACGCTCATCGGCTCTGTCAAGAACGTGTCCACCATCTTCTATGCAGATGTGGTCCAGCACCTGCGTCCATGGGTGTCGAAAAAGTGACTCTGTGCCGTTGTGGCTGCGGGGACGCGGTCGTGGATCGTCGACGTGGTCGGGGTCCGCAGCGACCTGCTGGCCCGTCGGGAGTCCCCGCATCGGGGGTTCCGCGACGTGGTGGCCCCGGGCGATTCACGTATCGCCGAAGTCGGCACCGCCCCCGCCCGACGAAGATGACCCACGGCTGATGTGATTCACGGCGCTCGAGAGTGAGAGCGGCGAGTCTTCCTCCGGTGACCGGGATACCGTCATCGCGTGCCATCCGGACCCCGCTTCAACCGCCACCTGCCGGTCGCTGTCGTCCGATGGGCCCCGATCACGGTCGCAGTCATCTGTGCGATCGCCATCGTGCTGCCTCAAGGGGTCGGCCTCCTGCAGGCAATAGCATTCGCGTTCGGGACGCTCTGGTCAGTCCAACTGCCAGGTGTCCTCCTGCTGCGGCTGTGCCGGGGGCAGGGCCGTTCGCTGCTGGAGGAGATGTCTTTCGGTTTTGTCGTCGGCCTCACGATCCAGTTGCTCGGGTGGGCCCTGTTCGTCGCGCTCGGCCTCGGTTTCCTGCTCGCCCTGTACCCGCTCCTGGTCGTTGCCGCAGCCGTCCTGATCCCGACTTGGCGAGCCACGTTGCGCAGCACCCCGTACCCCGAGCAGCACCCGTCGTGGGCGCTCTGGTCGCTCGCTACGGCGTTCGTCTGGAGCGTGTTCTTCCTCGCGAACCGCACCTTTGCGGTAAACCCCCTCCCCCCTGCAACGGTCCGGTGGTATCCAGATCTCTACTGGCATGTCGCCGTCGCCGCATCGGCCCGCACCTCGGTGCCGCCGCTCGTCCCGCAGGTCGCGGGCGAAACCCTCAAATACCACTGGTTTTCACACGCCCACATGGCAGCCGACTCCCTCATTTCAGGTGTCGACGTCCTGGTGGTCGCTAGCCGGCTCTGGTACATCCCGGCATACGCCGTCATCCTGTGCCTGACCTACCTCCTGGCCTCGCGACTGGCCGGCACCGCGAAAGCCGGGCTGATCGCAGTGGTGCTGTTGCTGGCCAACGCGAGCATCAACCCCATCCGGTGGATCAGCGCTCAGGGCGCCGAAGCCCTCGTGCCGCTGTCGCCGTCGGAAATCATGGGGTTGCCCGTCCTGCTGGTCACCGTGTGGTGGTTGATCGAGATAGTCCGCGGTCATCGCCCAGGACGGCTCGGATGGGCGCTGCTGGTGCTACTCCTGCTCGGCTGCGCGGGATCGAAATCTTCGAACCTGCCCGTAGTGGTCTGCGGATTGCTGCTGGTGGGTGTGTTGCAGCTGATGACGCGACCCCGCAGACTACAGACCTGGATCGCCGCCGGTGCGACCCTCGGGGCGATTCTGGTGACCGCGCCGTTCCTCCTCGGCGGTAGTAACGTCTCCAAGCTCGTGTTGCTCGCCCAACCGGACTCCCAACTGAACAACTACTACACCCCCGGGCAGATGCCGGGCGACTCCTGGCAGAGCGGGTTCCTCCTCGTCCTCGCGCTGCTCACCCTGGTCCAGTTCGCGGCGATCCTGCCGGTCCTGTCAATGTGGCGCGACCCCGGTGCCGTGCTCCTGCTGGGCATCTTCGTTGCCGGATTCAGCGCAACCCTGCTCGTGTTCCATCCGAGCGCCTCAGAGGTCTACTTCCTGCGCGGCGTCCTCCCGTTCGCAGACATTCTGATCGCCTGGGGTCTGGTCCATGCCGTGCGTCGTGGCCGAGCGCGGTGGTGGCATGCCGGCCTCGGGGCCCTGGCCGGTGGCGGAATCCTGTACGCCGCACGACTCTCGAGCCCGACCGACCTGCCCGGTGCGAAGGCCGCGAAACACGGTGCCACCACCGTCCTGATCATCTGCCTTGTCGTGCTCGTTCTCGCAGTGGTGGTGTGGCGGCTCACCCGGTCACACCGTCCCGGGGCGGCGATACGGGCAGTGCTCGCAGGCGCACTGGTGGGCGCTGCCGCGATCCCCAGCGGCATAGCCACGGCGAAGGACGGATTCCCCGACCTGGCATACCAGCAGACAGCGAAGTATCAGCTCACACCCGGCGCGGTCGCCGGCACCACCTGGTTACGCACCCACACGCCACAGGAGGCTCTCGTCGCGACCAACGTGCACTGTCGACGTGGACCCACCCGTCGGATCTGCGATGCCCGGGCCCTCTGGGTGACCGGCCTCAGCGAGCGGCGCGCCTATATCGAGTCATGGGGGTACACGGACGAGGCCTACGCCACCGCGAACAACCCTCGCCCCGGCGAGGTCGGCGTCTTCTACTGGAACGCCTCTTTCTACGACCAGCAGCGATTACTGATCAACGATGCGGCCTTCCGCGGACCGACGACCTACGTTCTACGCACGCTTTATGACAAAGGGGTTCGATACCTGATCGGCGATGACACTGCAAGCACCGTGTCACCGAAATTGGACACGATGGCCGAGCGCGTCTTCCACTCCGGCAACGTCACCGTCTACCGGCTGCGCAGACCATGAGCGAATGGTTCATCGTCGTCTGTGTCATTGTGCTCATCGGGGCCAATGCACTCTTCGTCGCGGCCGAGTTCTCGATGGTCACCGTCGACCGAACCACCGTCGAGCGACATAGCGAGGCCGGTGACCGACGTTCGCGGAGTCTGCTGGCGGCGCTGCGCAGCCTGTCGATGCAACTGTCGGGTGCCCAGTTGGGAATCACAGTCACCTCACTGGTCGTCGGTTTCCTCGCTGAACCGTCTATCGCCTCGATCATCAGGGGACCGCTCACGTCGGTCGGCATTCCCGACGCGGCGGTGGCGGGCGTATCTCTCACCCTGGCTTTCGTGATCGCGACGGGCGCCCAGATGATCTTCGGCGAGTTGGTACCGAAGAACTGGGCGATCGCTGAGCCCCTGCGAGTAGGACGTGCAGTCGCCGGGGCGCAGCGTGGTTTCACCTTCGTCACCGCGCCGTTGATCACAGTGCTCAACGGCGCGGCGAACGCCATCCTGCGCCGCTTGGGGATCGAACCTCAGGAGGAACTGGCCTCAGCCCGTTCACCTGATGAACTGGCCTCACTCGCCGCTCGATCTGCGCGGGAGGGAACCCTGGAGCCCACCACGGCGCGCCTACTGACCAGATCGATCGGCTTCGGCGACCTGCGCGCCGGCGACGTGATGACCCCGCGGCCCCGCGTCACTTTCCTGGACGGCAGTGCACCGCTCACGACCGTCCTGCAGACCGCCTCGAGCACCGGCCACGCTGCGTTTCCCGTAACAGGTGAGGACGTCGACGACGTTGTCGGCATCGTGCACTTCAAACATGTGCTGGCCGTGCCGGTCGCTGATCGCTCGACCATGACGGTGCGCGAGGTCACGCGTTCGCTACCTGCTGTGCCCGACAGCATGGAACTCGACCCGTTGCTGGCAGTGGTGCGCAACAGCGGCCACCAGATCGTGCTCGTCGTCGACGAATACGGCGGAACTGCCGGCATCGTCACCCTGGAGGATCTCGTCGAGGAGATCGTCGGTGACATCAGAGACGAACAGGACAAACCCGGGGGGTCCTCCCGCGCACTCCCGCAGGGCGGCTGGACCCTCTCCGGTCTCCTGCGCCCCGACGAGATCGAAGACCTCACCGGGGTCGAACTGCCCGAAACCGAGGAGTCCGACACTGTCGGCGGGTTGTTCATCGAACGCTTCGGTGCGCTGCCGCAGGTCGGCGACGAGGTCGAACTCCCAGCACGAACCTCGAAAGCAATCGCGGGTCTGCCCGAAACCGAGGGGGAATACGAGGATGGCCCCGTGACCGTCGCGGTCAGCCTGACCGTCGACCGGATGGACGGACGACGGGTCGACCAGGTCCTGCTCCGCCTGGTTCCACCACCGACACAGAACCGGAGAGACACCGGTGAGTGACCTGTCGGCCGTCGGCATCGCGTTCCTGCTGC
>JBBPZD010000144.1:0-10779 GCA_038199265.1 Actinomycetales bacterium
CTGCAGTCCGGCTCGGACAAGGTACTGAAGGACATGCGCCGGTCCTACCGCTCCGCGAAGTTCCTCGGCAGTATCGAGCGCGTGCGGGCATCGATGCCGACCGCAGCGATCACCACGGACATCATCGTCGGTTTTCCCGGTGAGACCGAGGAGGATTTCGCTGAGACGCTGCGGGTCACGCGCGAAGCCCGCTTCTCCTCCGCCTTCACTTTCCAATACTCGATCCGGCCGGGCACACCCGCCGCCGAACTACCTGACCAGCTCCCCAAAGCTGTCGTCCAGGAGCGGTTCGAGCGTTTGGTCGCGCTGCAGGAAGAGGTCTCGTGGGAGGAGAACAAGAAACTCGTGGGCCGTGAGGTCGAGGTCCTGGTGTCCCCCAGCGAGGGTCGTAAGGACGCCGCCAGCGGGCGGATGTCCGGCCGAGCCCAGGACAACCGCCTCGTCCACTTCGCTGTGCCCGAGGGTGCTGAACGCGCCCGGCCCGGGGACATGGTGACTGTCGACATCACCTACGCCGCGCCGTACCACCTCGTGGCTGATTCCAGCATCGAAGGCGGTACGTATTCGGTGCGGCGCACCGCTGGTGGGGACGCGTGGGCTTCGCTGCAGGACGGCGGTACCCCAGGGGCGATCAACAAGCCGGCGGTTTCGCTGGGGATGCCCTCCATCGGGATGCCTGCTGCGCGTGACGTCGTCGTCGGTCCGACCTGTGCCACCTGAGCTCCCCGAGCAGGAACCGGTCCGCACCTTGCGAGCGGTCCCGCCGAAGCAGCGTCCGCTGCGGCGCCGCAGCACCGCACGGGTGCTGCTCATCGACCCGCAGCAGTGCGTCTTGCTCTTCTCCGATCGCGATCCGGCCATTGACGGCCCGTCCTGGTGGATGACACCCGGCGGGGGCGTCGATGCGGGCGAGAGCGATCTGCAGGCTGCCGTCCGCGAGGTTCAGGAAGAGACCGGCCTGGTGCTGGATCCCTCGGCGCTCATCGGACCGATCGCAGCGCGAAGAGTGTGGCACGGCTACTCCGACGTGGTGATCGATCAGCAGGATGTGTTCTTCGCGGCGTACATCGATGCCTTCACCGTCGACGTCTCTGGTCATACCGAGCAGGAGAAGATCACCATGACCGCCAGTAAGTGGTGGTCTCGCGGGGAGTTGTCCGTCACGAATGAGACGGTCTGGCCGGTTCAGCTGCTCGACATCTGGGACCGGATAGAAGCATTCGGGCGAGGCGACGCAGCGCTGTGGACGATGCCGGACGCTGACGAATCGACGGTGTTGCCTAGTCTCGGCTGGGTTCTTTGATCACCCTGCCGACACCGGCCGGGTATCGACGCAAAGACGCCGGCTACCGGCGTATCACGCTCGCTCTGTTCGCCGCGGGGATGGCGACCTTCGTCGCGATGTACGGGGCGCAGGCGGTGCTCCCTGCATTGTCCGACGCCTTCGGTGTCTCTCCCGCGGGGTCTGCCCTAGCGGTTTCCGCGACGACCGGTGCGCTGGCCTTGGCGATCATCCCGGCCAGTGCGCTGTCGGAACGGTTCGGTCGGGTCAGGGTGATGACCGCGTCCGCGCTGCTCAGCGTGGTGATCGGAGTCGTGTTGCCGTGGGTGGGGTCGTTCGAGTTGCTGATCGCGTTGCGGGTGGTCCAGGGGATCGCGCTCGCGGGGGTGCCCGCAACAGCGATGGCCTATCTCGCAGAAGAGGTGCACGCGCAGGATCTGGGTGCTGCCATGGGTCGGTACATCGCGGGCACGACGATAGGTGGGCTCACCGGGCGGATCGTGGCGTCATTGGTTCTCGACATCTCGAACTGGCAGTGGGCACTGGAAGCGGCCGCCGTGGTGAGTCTCGGATTCATCCTGGTGTTCGTTCGTTTCGCTCCGCCATCGGTCTACTTCGAGCCACAACCCGTCGGACTGCGCGTGACCACTGCCGTGGTCCTCGAGCACCTGCGAAATCTGCGGCTGCTGGGTCTGTTTGCGACGGCGTTCCTGCTGATGGGCGGGTTTGTCTCGCTCTACAACCTGCTCGCTTACCGCCTGCTCGCGAGCCCCTTCAACCTTTCGCAGACGCTGGTCGGTCTGGTGTTCCTGATGTACCTGTCCGGCACGGTTTCGGCCGGCGCCGCGGGTCGGTTGGCGGACAGGTTCGGTCGGGCATCGGTCCTGGTGTGGTCGGAGTCCGTTGCTCTCGTGGGATTGCTGCTGACCTGGTCGAACGCGTTGCCTGTGGTCCTGCTCGGCGTACTCCTCTTCACGGCAGGCTTCTTCGCGGCGCACGCGGTAGCGAGCGGGTGGGTCAGCCATATTGCCCACACGCACCGCGCTGAGGCCAGCTCGCTGTACCTGTTGGCCTACTATGCGGGCAGTTCGGTACTGGGAGCGGTCGCTGGCTTCGCCTACTCGGGGGCCGGATGGAATGGCGTGATTGCGTACATCGGCGTCGCTTTCGCACTGGCGATCCTGATAGCCGTCGCGCTCCAGCGCAGCAGATGAATATGTCGTGCGGGGAAGAATCGATCGATAGCGGGTTGCACTCGCCGGTCCGGACGTAGGACGCAGTGCCTATTGATCCCGGGGTCAGGCCCGACCGCCCTTCCTCAGCGGTGATCGTGCCGTTGCGGGGGAGGCACACCCGCTTACCGACGTGCCGCCCCGACCACTGCTTGCACAACGACTTCCCGGCAAGCCGCCCGACTCTGCGCACCAGACTCGGTCTCCGTTCACGCTGATCCAGTGGCGGGCCGGCACCACGAGGCCGTCACCGTACCCATTCACGACATGGCTCCATGCAGCTCTACCCGTCGTGCAATGGACTTGCCTGGTCAGCATCAGGTTCGCGGGTCGCTCCAGCTCGTCGGCCGGACTGCGGGCAGTGAACTCATACCGTCGCGGCGGCGAACTGCGGTGATCTGATCGACACCCATCCGGCCGTCCTGGAAGGCCAGCAGGCCGCCGGCCAGGTACAGCTCCCATACCCGAACGACTTCTTCGCCGACGAGTTTGGTGAGCTGATCCTTGGATGCCTCGAACCGGCGCAACCAGGCGCGCACGGTCCACACGTAGTGCTCGCGCATCGCGTGCACGTCGCGCACTTCGAGGCCCGCGCGCTCTAGGAATGCGACGGTCTGACCTACCGGCCGCATCGTCATATCGGGGGCGATGAACGCCTCGATGAACGGGCCCCCACCGGGGTGGCCGTCGTGGCGAGACATCTGCTGGATGACGATCTGTGCATCGTCTGACGCGCAGCGGGCCAAGGTGTCGGCGTACGTCGCGTAGTTGCGCTCACCGACGTGCTCTCCCATCTCAAGGGACGCGACGGCATCGAAGGGCGGGTCGTCGATCTCGCGGTAGTCCTGCAGTCGGATCTCGACCTGGCCGCCGAGGCCGCGTTCGGCGATGCGGGCGTCGATGAACGCCTTCTGTTCCGGGGAGATGGTGACGCCTGTGACGTGGGCGCCGAACGCCGACGCCGCGTGCAGTGAGAGCGATCCCCAGCCGCAGCCGATGTCCAGGAAACGCATGCCGCGGCGGGCGTCGAGTCCGGCTTTACGACACACCATGTCGAGTTTGTCGCGCTGCGCGTCTTCCAGCGAATATGCCTCCGACTCCTCGCCATTCAGATCGGCGTCGGTGACGTACCCGCTGGAGTAGGCCATCTGGTCGTCCAGGATGAGCGAGTAGAACTCGTTCGAGAGGTCGTAGTGGTTGTGGATGACGTCGCGGTCGCGGCGCACCGAGTGCAGCCGCCCGCGAACCGCTATCTGGGTCTTCGGCGCTGGCAGGGGAGCACCCAGCGCACCCAACTCGCGCGCCAACTTCGTGGCCTCCACGAAGGTGCGGGCCGGCGGGCGTCCACCGCTCACCCCGCGCTGCGCCAGAGCCGCACGTACCTGGGCCAGACCCGCGACGAGATCACCCTCGACGTCGAGCTCGCCGGTCACATAGGCCTGCGCCGCACCGAGTTCACCCGGGTGCCAGAGCAGCCGTCGCAAAGCATCCGGACTGGCCAACCGCACATGGGGCGCATCCGTCGGACCAGCTGAACTGCCGTCCCATGCGGTCAGGTGCACGGGCAGTGCGCCACCGGCGAGCGGCTCGATGAGGGCAGCGATGCGACCTGCGATGGCGGATGTTCCGACGGTCATGAGCGGGCCTCTTTGCTGAAGGTGAGTTGATGGACGTCGAGGTAGTCGGCTCGGAACCCGCCTTCGCTGTAGCGCAGGTAGAAGCTCCACATCCGGCGGAACGTCTCATCGAATCCGAGGCCTTCCAGGCGCTCGTCCTGGGTCTCGAAGGTCTCTGCCCAGACTCGCAGTGTCTCGGCGTAGCTCTGACCCATCGCCAGGTCGTCACTCAGTGAGAGCCCTTGGCGGGCAGCGGTTTCACGCAGCATCTGAACCGAGGCGAGCGCGCCGCCGGGAAAGATGTACTTGTGGATCCAGGTGTAGGTGTTCTTGGTCTCCAACACGCGGTGATGCGGCATGGTGATCGCCTGGACGACCGCCTTACCACCGGGCGCCAGCACCTGCGCGATCTTCGCGAAGTAGGTGTCGAGGTACTCCAGTCCGACTGCCTCGATCATCTCCACCGACAGCACGGCGTCGTATTCACCGCAGGTGTCGCGGTAGTCGCGCAACGCGATGTCGACGTTGGCGGCAAGTCCGGCGTCGTCGATGGCGCCCTGCGCCCACGAAAGCTGCTCCTTGGAGAGCGTCACGGAGTCGACATGGGCTCCACGGGCTGCTGCCCGCAGTGCCAAAGCGCCCCAGCCGGTACCGATTTCGAGCACCCGACTGCCGGGCACGACCCCGGCCTGGTCGAGCATCCGGTCGATCTTGCGGTGCTGGGCTGCTTCGAGCGACGCAGCATCCACCGGCCCGTCGATCAGGGCAGAGGAATACGTCATCGACGGGTCGAGGAACGTCGCGAACATGTCGTTGGACAAGTCGTAGTGCCTCTCGACATTGCTACGGGAGTTCTTCGTCGAGGGCTTGTCCGAGCGCGGTCTACGCGCTAGATAAGCCGAGCGAAGCGTCTTCATCGATGCGGGAACGAGATGGTCCACACCACCCGCGAACGCCGCGATCAGACCGGCCAGATCATCGCTGTCCCATTCGCGGGCGAGGTAGGACTCCCCGAAACCGATCAGACCACCGGTGCCCATCCGGCGCATCAGGGCCGGCGGGTTGTGCACTGTCATGGTCGGCGCTTCAGGCAACTCGGCCCCGCCACCGAGGGTCACACCATCGGGCATCACGACCCGGATCGGGAGTCCTGCCACCGCCCGTCGGAAGAGTCCGCGCATGACCCGTTGTGCGGCAGTCGCCTTGATGCTGCGGGGAAGTCGCACGACGTCGGGCCAGCGAATCGGGTCGATCCCGGTCAGCGAGGGGTCGGAGAGGATGGTCATACTGCCTCCTGAGGCGAGTGCTGCGGACGTGGTTGCACGGGTAGTCGCCGAATCCACAACCGCACTCCGTGCAGGTGGATGAGCGTGGTCACGAGGTAGGAGGCCAGAGGGGTGGCCAACGCTGCTTTGAAGGTTGCGGCTCGGCCTCGCACCCGGTGGCCGGTCCAGTTCGTGGCGAAAGGTCGCTGGTCGGGCCTGCGCAACGTGATTGCGAGGCTGAAGTCGGTGCCCGGCTCCGGAAGCGACATCGTGTACTCGCCGCTGGTGTCGTTGAAGGGCGAGACGTAGAACGCCTTCTCCACCAGTGCCCGATCGCGGTCGTCACTCTCGATCAGGTAGGCGTGTCGTTCGCCGTAGGTGTTGTGAACCTCCGCAATCACGCAGGCGAGAGCGCCGTCGCGGTCGTGGCACCAGTAGATGCTGACGGGATTGAACACGTACCCGAGCGAACGGGCACTGGTGAGAACACGTACCGATCCACCTCGTAGGTCAATTCCATACGTTGAGGCGAAAGCTGTCACGTTGTCACGCCACACCCCGGCAGGGTTGCCGAGATGATCCGAGGCTCTGAACGTGGTGAAGAGGCTTGTCCACCAACTCATCTCAGCCGGCCGCTCCGAGGCTCCGAGCTTGTCGAGATCGACTAGCCAGCTGACCCCGGGATAGCTGAAACTGTGTGACAGGGGAGATGTGCGCTGATGCCGGACCTTCGTCAGGTAGGCCGTTGCGGTCGGTGTCCCGGTCAGTCCCATGACCCACCCAGGCTTTCCGCGGCTCGCAGCCCGGACAAAGCGCCATCCTCGTGAAAACCCCACCCGTGATAGGCGCCGGCGAACGCAACACGGTCGTCGGAAAGGGTCGGCAGTTCTCGCTGTGCCCTCAGCGACTCCAGCGTGTAAAGGGGATGTTCGTAGGTCATCTGGGCGAGGACCGTGCGTTTGTCGACACGGTCTTCACCGTTGAGCGTGACGAGCATCCGGGTGCTGTCCGTGGTGTTCGAGCTACCAAGGCGCATCAACCGGGTCATGTCGTAGGTCACCACAACCTCCGAACCGTCGTGCGGTGTCAGGTAGTTCCAGGACGCCCAGGCGCGTTCGTTCGTCGGCAACACCGAGGTGTCCGTATGCAACTGAGCCATGTTGATCGAGTAGGTCATCGACCCGAATACCCGCGACTCGGCATCGGTGGGCGACGTGAGCATCAACAGTGCTTGATGCGGGTGGGCCGCAATCACAACGCCGTCGTAGAGGACAGCCGCACCCGCGCTGTCCGTCACCTCGACGCCGGCATCCACCTTGCGTACTGCGGTAACTGGTGTGTTCAGCAAGGTGTCGTGCAGGCCGGCCACCACCCGCTCCACGTAGACCCGCGAACCGCCGGTCACCGTCCGCCAGGTGGGCGAACCGCTGACGGTCAACATGCCGTGGTGGTCCAGGAAGGACAGCAGCGAACGTGCCGGGTACTGCAGGGCGACGTCGGGCGCGCACGACCATACTGCTGCGATAACGGGCCGGATGAAGTTCTCGGTGAAGGTGCGGCTGTAGGACGACTGGCGAAGCCACTCCTGCATGCTCACGTCGTGCTGTTCAGGGGAGTCCAGGAAAGTGCGCGCCCGGCGGTGGAAACGCTTCACATCTAACAGCATTCGCAGGAACCCAGGTCGAACCACAGTACGCACGTCAGCCAAGATCCCCCCTATTCCCTTACCGCCGGCGTACTGGAAGCCAGATTCTGGAACGTGGATGGACATGCTCATGTCCGAGGGCTGCGTCGGTACGTCGAGCTCGCGGAACAGGCGTTGCAGCGTCGGGTAGGTCCTGTCGTTGTGCACGATGAATCCGCTGTCGACAGCGAGTAGCGAACCGTCGGACTGGACGACGTCGTGGGTGTGCGCGTGCCCCCCGGGCCTATCCGAGGCCTCGTAGAGGGTGACCTGACCGCTGCGGCTCAACACGTGGGCCGCGACCAACCCGGACACTCCGCTGCCGATGACGGCAAAGTTGCGGACCGGCATGAGTGCTCCTCGTTGATCGTGGACTGTCTCGCTGAAATCGTTGAACTACGGAGTATTCGAGACCACCACCTCGATGGATGGGTTCCCGGCAAGGTGTGGCGTGCGTCACACGGCGCGATCAACGGATACTGCGGGGTGTGAGCGCCCGTATCGAGTCAGTCGTGGTGGCCGTCGTCGGCCCGACCGCGACCGGCAAGTCCGACCTCGGTCTCAGCCTGGCCGAAGCGCTGAACGGCGAGATCGTCAATGCTGACGCGTCACAGTTGTATCGCGGAATGGATATCGGCACCGCGAAGGTGCCGTTGGACGAGCGACGGGGGATTGCGCACCACCTGCTCGACGTATTGGATGCGCGTACCGAATCGACAGTTGCGTTCTACCAGATGCTTGTCACTCAGGCTGTGGACCGGATCTGCGCTGCGGGTCGGACACCGGTCCTGGTCGGAGGCAGTGGCCTCTACGTGCGCTCCGCTCTCGACCTACTCGACATCCCGCCTACCGACCCGGCAGTGCGGGCGGCTTGGGAGACCCGGTTGGAACAGGAGGGGCCTGACCCGCTGCACCTGGAACTGCGCCGCAAGGACCCGGCCGCCGCCTCGGCCATCGGCCCTTCCAACGGACGGCGCCTGGTACGTGCCCTCGAGGTGATCGAGCTGACCGGGCGGCCGTTCAGCGCGTCGATGCCCACGCGGACCTACCGCCGCCCAGCGGTACAGATCGGGTTGCGCGCCGACCGCGATCTGCTGGTCGAACGGATCGAAGCCAGAGCGCAGCGGATGTGGGACGACGGGCTGCTCGACGAGGTGTCCATGCTCGATTCCCACGGTCTGCGCGAGGGGCGAACGGCGAGCCGCGCAATCGGTTACGCGCAGGCGCTCCGGCAGTTGGACGGGTCGATGACCCAGGGCGAGGCGATCGCCGAGACGGCTCTGTTCACTCGACGGTTCGCTCGGCGACAGCGAGCCTGGTTCGGCGCCGACCCGCGCATCACCTGGCTGGAGCACGACGATCCCCACCTCGTGGCCCGCGCGTTGGAACTGGTTCACGCCGCTCGTCCGTGAGAAGCCGCTCGTCCGTGAGAATAGAACGCATGCCGACTGTCGACTTCGTCAAGGGCCACGGCACGATGAACGACTTCGTGCTGATCGCCGACCACCAGGGAACTTCGCCCCTCAGCGCAGAGCAGGTCGGTTTCCTGGCCGACCGGCACGCTGGAATCGGAGCCGACGGAGTCATCCGGGTCGCCCGCGCCGAAGCGGTGACCGACAAGCCGGAGGGCATCGACCCGCAGCTCTGGTTCATGGACTACTACAACGCGGACGGCTCCGCTGCTGAGATGTGCGGCAACGGCACCCGCGTCTTCGCGCGGTACCTCGTGGAGAACGGACTGGTCGAGGGCTCCTCGTTCCAGATCGGCACCCGGGCGGGCGTCAAACGGGTCGACGCGGTCGACGGCGGGTACCGCACCGACCTCGGACACTGGTCGTTGTCACGTGGTGACGAGGCAGCCGAACGGGGGATGGACGCGGTGGTGCAGGTGCTCGGAGCCGGCGACCCGTTGCCTGCGCTCAGCCTCGACCTCGGAAACCCGCACACCGTCGTCGCGCTTCCGCCCACAATGGACCTCGGAGGCCTCGATCTGCACCGCGCCCCACACGTCGACCCGCACCCCCAGGACGGAACCAACGTGGAGTTCGTGCGCGCGCACAGCCCCGGACACATCAGCATGCGGGTCTACGAACGCGGGGTGGGCGAAACGCTCAGCTGCGGCACCGGAGCTGCAGCGGCCGCAATCGCCACCTGGTGGTGGAGCGGTCAGTCGCCGGAGGAGTTGGACTGGATCGTCGACGTACCCGGCGGTTCGCTCGGCGTGCGGATAGCGGGTGACCGGGTCTCCTTGTCCGGACCCGCGGAACTGATCGCGCGCGGATCGGTCACCCTGCCCGACTGATCTTCAGGATGCGGTAGCCCTTCACGCTCAGGTGCCGAGTGGCCGTGATCCCGTCCAGAGCTTCGTTCAGCCAACGCTGCAGCGAATCCGAGCCAAGGTTGCGCTGCACCACGAGGAAGGCTTCGCCCGTGTCGCTGAGCCGCGGCAGCCAGGCACGCATCAACTCGTGGAGTGCGTCTTTGCCGACCCGGATCGGCGGGTTGGACCAGATCAGGTCGAACCGGGTGTCTTGAGCGACGTCGTCCGGCCGCTGCACATCGACGTTCGAGAGGTGGAGGGACTCGGCGTTGCGGCGGGCCAGATCGAGGGCGCGCTCGTTGACGTCGACTGCGTGGACGCTCGCCTGCGGCGAACGCAAGGCCATCGTGAGTGCGACCGGCCCCCAACCGCACCCGAGATCGAGGAAGGTGCCGGTCGCAGGGGGAGCTGGTGCATGTTTGAGCAGGATGCCGGTGCCCTGGTCGATCCGGTCGGGGGAGAAGATGCCGCGCGCGACTTGGACCGGGTAGGTCTTGCCGGCCAGCGGGATGTTGATGACGCGCCGGTCAGCCGCACTGGCTGGCTGCGCGGTGAAGTAGTGATCGTGCTGCTCAGGTTCCTGCGAGTTCGCCACGCCGGAACGCTACCCGGCCCATCCCCGCCACCTGGTTCGCGGCAAAAGAGGAGCTACGTGAAGTCCTGATGCCACTGCGACGACCAGCCGCGTCGGCTTCGCACCTGCCCATGTCATCAGTCGTGCAGGTGCGGTGCGCCCTTGCGCACGAGCGAATCGCCGAGAATCACCAAAACGTGAATAGGAAGGGAGAAGTGGCATAAAGATGTCGCGAATATCGTTGACGTCTGCAAACCTGAGGAGAACATGACAGCACACGACGATTTCTTCGACACCCGCGCCGCCGCACTCGCCAAGGACTACGGCGATCCGGTGCTCGAGAGCCACGACGCCGATGGTTTCGTTCTCGATGCCGGCACCGACGGTGACCAGTCCGAGCGCGAGGATCGCGCGGCCCTCCGCCGGGTCGACAGTCTGTCGACCGAGCTGGAGGACGTCACTGAGGTCGAGTACCGCCAGCTGCGCCTGGAACGGGTCGTCCTCGCAGGCATCTGGTACGGGGGCACGCTGCAGGACGCCGAGAACTCGCTGCGCGAACTGTCCGCGCTCGCCGAAACCGCCGGGTCGACCGTGCTCGCCGGAGCTCTCCAGCGACGCAGCAAGCCCGATCCGAGCACCTGGATGGGTGCCGGTAAGGCCAAGGAACTGCGCGAGATGGTGATCGCCGAAGGCGCCGACACCGTGGTCGCTGACGGTGAGTTGGCGCCCGGCCAGCGTCGCGGCCTGGAGGACGTCGTGAAGGTCAAGGTCATCGACCGCACCGCGTTGATCCTCGATATCTTCGC
>JBBPZD010000145.1:0-2044 GCA_038199265.1 Actinomycetales bacterium
GGCACGGACCAGCGGCTGCCGTCAAATACAGCGGCGTCCCCCTTGGACCCGACGGCTAGGCAGAAGGTACCGCTTGCGCACGACACCGAACCCAGATCGCTCGTCGGATCGGTAGCTTCTACATCCGACCACCTTGTTCCGTTGTACGCATACGCGCCTCCTTCGTTGTCCAGGGCGAGACAGAAACTGCTGGTCGGGCAGGACACCGACCGCAAGGACCGGTCCGGGTTCAGGGGGCGTTGTTGCCCCCAGTTCTTGCCGTTGTAGATGGACGCGTAACCGTTTCCGCCGACACCCACGCAGAAGGTTCTGGTTGCACAGGAGACCGAGTCCATCTGACCGTTCTGTGGGCCTCCGATGGCTTCCTGCGGCGCGGACCACGTCGTGCCGTTGTACACAGAAGCGAGCGAGAGATCTCCGACGGCGACACAAAAATCGTTGGCTACGCACGAGACGGATCTCGAACCGATGCCAATGCGCTTCGCTCGTGGCGCCGACCAGCTCGTTCCGTTGTAGGTGAGCGCGTTTCCTCCGTCATCGACGGCCATACAGAAGGTGGCCGTCGCGCAGGACACTGCGTTCAGTGACCCCCTGTACGGATCGATCGGTGTGCGCGCGCCCCAGGTGAGGTTCGGGGCTTCGGTCGCGCCTCGCGCGGAGAAGTAACCGACGATATCGACGAAGACGTACGCCGCATTCGAGACGCGGACGTCAATCCTGCCGTCGATGCCGACCTTGACGGTCGCGGAGTTCGCCGAGGTGCCGCCGCGGACGTAGTTCAGCGTCGAAGCGGTCGGTGTGGCGGTCGCGCCGGGGTAGGAGGTCAACCAGCCGGATCCGGTGCTGCCGGTCGCGGTGACGTTGATCTCCACTGCGCTCACTCTGCCGGCGGACACGACGCCTCCGTTGGCGATCGGCAGTGAAAGGACCCCGCCTGACTTGACCCGACCCACGGCTACTCCACCTATTCCATTGCGGGTGTCAGCGACGCGCATGGGTGTCATCGCGCTGTAGCCGCTCTTCGCGGGGACCCACCCCGCAACGTCCACCAGCAGGTCGACCGCTTGAGAGGAATACACCTGAACCTGGCCATTGGTGCCGACCTTCGCGATGCCCATGCCGGCAGTTGCCTGCCGTGGCGCGTAGTTGACGATCGACGCGTTCGGTCGAGCGACTCCGGCGGGGAACAGGTTCAGCCAGCCACTGCCGGCTCGGGGTATAGCGGTCACGTTCACGACAACCGCACTCACGCCCGCACTGGGAACCCCGCCCACTCCGGTGACCTTGACGGTGGTGGTGGACTTGGCGGCCGGGTGGCTGGTGGCACGACGGGTGTCCAGCAACCGCGAGGGAACTAGCGGGGTGTATCCGGATCCCGGCGGGTAATAGCCGCTGATGTCGATAAACATCTGCGTGCTCGCTGAGGAGAACAGATCGACCAGACCGCTCGTCCCGACCTTCACGATGACCTGATTCGCAACGTTCTGACGTGCCACGAAGTTGACGTTCGACGCAGTAGGACGGGAGGCGCCGCGGGGCCACACGGTTACGAATCCACCGGCTGCAGGAGCAGCGACGGTCACATTGAGGACGACTGCGGCTACCCCGGTGGCCGGTACCCCGGAGCGCCCAGTAACCCGCAGTGGCGTCGACGAACCGGCTTTGACCGGCCCCTTCGCCACACCGAGACCACTACGGGTGTCGAGCAGCCGTGCTGGTCGCAAGGGTTTCAAGACAGCAGTTTCTGCGCTCTGCGCTGCAGCTTTCGGTGATGCTGCCGTCGCCTGCGCGGGATCTCCCGTGAGCGTTGCGAACACCATCGCGAAGACGATCAGAAGTGAACCGAAGATTCGCCGCATCACAAGATTCCATTCCTCACGAGGCCACACTTCGAACCCACCTCAGGAGCCTCAGTCGACCTGCCACACCGCGCATCGCGGTGATCGGAAACTAGCAGCTAATCGGTGCGCTCACCGTTGCCTTCGACCTTGCTGCAGCACTTCAGATGTACGACCACCGCAGCCGGTGGATGACGCACCATCAC
>JBBPZD010000146.1:0-28059 GCA_038199265.1 Actinomycetales bacterium
CCGACCTTGGACAGGAACATCTTGCAGGCGTCCCAGACCGACACACCGACGGCGCGCAGGCTCGGTAGTCGGTAACTCGGCATCTCCATGTAGAACGGCAGTACCGGTCCGCGTTTGCCGGTGAACCGCTTGAATATCCACGCCGTGACCATCGCGGCGACTGCTCCGCCGAAGTAGAGCAGGAACATGATGACGCCCTGCGCCCCGACCGGCCCGATCGTGGCCGAGGCCGGCACGAGCAGCCCGACCAGCAGGATGTAGACAGGCAGACGCGCCGAACACGTCATCAGTGGCGCGCCCATCATGGTCGCGATCCGGTCCTTGGCCGAGGGCAGCGACCGGGTAGCCATGATGCCGGGGATCGCACACGCCATCGAGGACAACAACGCAACGAATGCACGCCCCTCCAGGCCCGCCTTGGCCATCAGCCGGTCCATCAGGAACGCTGCACGCGAGAGATATCCGCTGCTTTCCAGCAGTGAGATCAGCAGGAAGAGCAGTGCGATCTGCGGCAGGAAGACCAGTACCCCACCGACCCCGCCGAAGATCGCCTGGGACAGGAAGCTTGAAACCCAGACGTTGTCGATGCCGCCGGTGATCCACGCGCCGAAGTCGTTGACCCTGGTCTCGACGAAATTCTGAATGGGCGCGGCGACGCTGAAGATGATTTGGAAGAAGGCGAACATCGTCGCCAGGAAGATCAGTGAACCCCACAGCGGGTGTAGCAGTACCTTGTCGATCGCCTCGGTGCGCGAGTCGACGGCAGGGGTGTCGTACCCCGAACTGTCCAGGATCGACAGCGACCATGAGCGCATTGCGGCGGGCTCGATCGGCGGAGTGATGATCGGCTGCGGCCAGGTGTCGATTTCGCCCAAGGCGTCCTTCAGGGCCCCCAACTCATCGCGTGAGCCACTGCTGACGGCGACAACGCGCACTCCGAGCGCACGCTCCAACAGCCGCACGTCCAAGGCGCCGCCGCGGCGAGCGAGCTCGTCGCGGAAGGTGAGCACGACACAGGTCGGCAGACCGCGTGCCAGCACCTGAGCGAGTAGGCCGAGCGACCGTCGCAGGGTCGTGGCATCGAGCAGCATCAGCAGTGCGTCAGGTGTCTGAAGAGTGTCGGAGTTCGGGTCGAGCACGTCATGCACAACCTGCTCGTCCGGACTGATCGGATCGAGACTGTAGGTGCCGGGCAGATCCTCGATGACGACCTCGCGGCCACCGACGTGCGCCGTCCCCTCATAACGGGCAACCGTGACGCCCGGATAGTTGCCGGTCTTGGCGCGCAGACCGGTCAACGCATTGAAGAGGGTGGTCTTGCCACAGTTCGGACTACCGACCAGCCCGATATGCAACTTGGCGTCCGGTGGCGCTGCGGGCGCCGCGGGGGCACCCGAAGTCACGCGATCGGACCGACCAGAATCGTGCTGGCCTGGCTGGCGCGCAGCGCTACCTCGAAACCCGCGACCCTGAAGATGACCGGGTCGCGCAACGGCGCCCGACGGACGACCGTGACGGGCTCACCGGGCGCGAGACCGAGGTCACCGAGACGTCGGGCGGTGACGGCGTCGAGAGCTTCGTCGTACCCGACCACCGTGGCGCACTGGCCCGGCGAGATCTGAGCAAGCGTGGTGCGTTCGCTCGTGCCTGATGCGCTGCCGACGGCAGGAGTGTGCAGCACGGCCTTGGAGCGGAGCTTCGTGCGACCGGCGAGAGCGAGCGTCATAGCCACGGACTACTACCTTCTGGAGAGGTAAAAGATTGGTGAGGCGGTCCTTACTTAGTCAAGGCTAACCGACCCTCCCCGATATACGTCAACCCCCACGCACGTATTGATCTTCGCCAGGCCCGTTCGGCGTACCCATCGGTATCCCCTCCAGATATCGGGTTGCCTCGATGATCGTCACCGATGTGCTCGGTTGTCCGGCGTTCGGGCCGTTCAAGGACTGGTCCGGACTGGTCTGCGTCGTCACCGGCGCCCCCGCAAACGCCCCGACACTCGACCGACGAGTCGGCACGATTCGTCGGAATCCGGCCAGAATCGCCGGTCGAGTGTCGTTTCGAATGGGGCGCCTAAACTTTTACCGATGAGCAGAGACGCCGCCGGGCACGACCACGGGGTCGCCGCCGACGCAAAGGAGCACTGGCTCTGGATCGCGCTCGGTCTGCTGGGCGCTTTCCTCGTGGGCGAAGTCATCGTGGCGTTCGCCGCCAATTCACTGGCCCTGCTGTCCGATGCCGGGCACATGCTCACCGACGTCGCGTCCCTGGCAGTCGCACTCTGGGCGCTTCGCCTCGCTCGCCGCCCCGCTGGCGGCTCGATGACCTACGGCTGGAAGCGCGCCGAAATTCTTTCCGCGGCCGTGAACGCGGGCACCTTGCTTGTCGTAGCGCTGATCGTGTTGATCGAGGGTGCGCGCCGCCTGTTCGACCCGCCGTCAGTAAATGGTGCGCCGGTGTTGATCACCGCGCTGGTCGGGATCGCGGTGAACATCCTCGTCGCCTGGGCAGTGTCACGCGCCAACCGGTCGAGCCTGAACGTCGAAGGCGCCTACCAGCACATCCTCACCGACCTCTACGGTTTCATCGCGACTGCCGTTGCTGCCGCGGTGATTCTGGTGACGGGCTGGGTTCGCGCCGATGCCGTGGCCTCGCTGGTGTTGGTGGTGCTGATGGCTCGCTCCGGGATCGTCCTGGCCCGAGCCAGTAGCCGGATCTTGCTGGAGGCCGCGCCCGACGGGATCTCGGTGGCCGACATCCGCGAGCACCTGCTGCACGTCGATCATGTACGCGACGTGCACGACCTGCACGTGTGGACCGTGACCTCGCACGAACACGCGGTGTCGGCGCACGTCGTGGTCGACGACGAATGCTTCACCGACTCCCACGTGCCGCAGATGCTCGACCAACTGCAGGACTGCCTGCACGAGCATTTCGGGATCGAGCACTCCAGCCTGCAGCTGGAACCCCCGGCGCACGCGGCCCATGAGGGCGCTATCCACTGACGTTTCGTCAGGACGGGTGGATCATCAACGCCGGGTCGACGACCCGGTCGAAGTCGGTACCGCTGATCTCACCCGAGGCAAGCGCCGCCTCGCGCAGCGTGATGTCCTGCTCGGCTGCTTCGTGCGCGATCGCCGATGCCTTGTCGTAACCGATCACCGGAGACAACGCAGTGACCAGCATCAGCGAGCGGTCGAGGTAGTCCTGGATCTGTGACCGGTTCAACTCGATGCCGTCGATGCAGTGCACCCGCAGCAGTTCGCAGGCGTCGCCGAGGATCAGCGCCGAGTGCAGCACGTTGTTGATGATGATCGGGCGCATCGCGTTGAGTTCGAAGTTGCCCTGACTTCCGGCGAAGGTCGTTCCCAGGTCGTCGGCGATGACCTGGATACAGACCATCACCGTCGCCTCACACTGGGTGGGGTTGATCTTGCCCGGCATGATCGAGCTGCCAGGCTCGTTCTCCGGCAGGATCAGTTCGCCGAGGCCGCAGCGCGGGCCGGAAGCGAGCCAGCGAATGTCGTTGGAGATCTTCATAACCGGCACGGCGACCGCCCGGATGCCCGCCGAGGCGCCGACCATCGCGTCGAGTCCACCCTGCGCGGCGAACTTGTTGGCGGCAGTGACGATCGGCTCGCCGGTCATCTGTGCCAACAGATCGGCCACCTCTTCAGCAAACCCGGCGGGAGCGTTGATACCCGTACCGACTGCCGTGCCCCCGAGGGTGACTTCCAGCAACCCCTCACCCGACTGCTGCAAGCGCTCGATCGCCTGCGCGAGCTGCGCGGCGTACCCCGACCACTCCTGACCGACGGTCAGCGGGACGGCATCCTGCAGGTGGGTGCGGCCGGTCTTGATGACGTCGGACCATTCGGTGGCTTTCGCGTCGAACGACGCGTGCAGGCGCTGCAGGCTCGGCAGCAGATGCTCGCGGTAGGCCAACAGAGTCGCGATGTGCATAGCGGTCGGAAAGGTGTCGTTGGAGCTCTGACACATGTTCACGTCGTCGTTCGGATGCATCGGGCTCTTGCTACCCAGCTCTCCCCCGGCCAACTGAATGCACTGGTTGGAGATGACCTCGTTGACGTTCATGTTCGACTGCGTTCCTGACCCGGTATGCCAGACGTACAACGGGAAGTGCTCGTCGAGGTCGCCAGCGATGATCTCGTCGCAGACCCGCGCGATCAGGTCTGCCTTCCACTGCGGTAGCCGGCCGCCGCGGCCGTTGGCAATCGCTGCGGCCTTCTTCACGTACCCGAACGCCCGGCACACCGCGACCGGCATCCGGTCAGCGCCGATCGCGAAGTGGACCAGGGACCGTGCGGTCTGGGCGCCCCAGTACTTGTCGGCGGGTACATCGATCGCGCCCATGGAATCGGTCTCGGTTCGGGTGCCGATCGCGTCGATGCCGATGGGCAGATCGTGCAGGGTGGGCTCAGCGCTGTCAGTCATGCTCCCGAGCATCGCACTCCCAGACCAAACCTGACCATCGGCGCCGGGAACTACACGTCGAGCCGGTCCATTTGTTCGTCGGTCAGATCCAGTTGCACGGCAGCCACAGCCGAGTCCAGCTGCGCTGCAGTGCTCACGCCCACGATCGGTCTCACCACGGGGGTGCTGTGCCGCATCCAGGCGAGCACGACCTGGCCGGGCTGAACCCCCAACTCGTCGGCCAGCACAGAGAGCACAGCCATCCGAGCGTGGGTGCCGGAGTGGTCGTAGGACGGCGGCAGTTCGCGCTCCGGCTTGTCGTAGTAGCCGGTGAGTAGCGCGGTATACCCCCACAATTCGATATCCGGATTCTCACCCGCGTAGTCCAACGTCTCCGGGGTCATCATTCCGTAGGGGTGGTCTTCGCCTTCGACCTCGATATCCGGGCGCGGGTGCAGGTAGGACCACCGCTGCTGGATCGCGGTCGGCTCCCCCAATCCGGCTGCGGCAGCGACAGCGCGGGCGCGCTCGACCCGCCACACCGGGTGGTTGGACCACCCGATCCGCGCCACCAGGCCGAGGGTCTGCAACTCGCCGAATGCCACGGCGCTCTGTGCGAGATCGACCGTTCGGTCCTCTTTGTGCGCCCAGTACAAGTCGACGCGGTCGGTCTGCAACCGCCCGAGGCTGGCGTGCAAGCCCTCACGTAGTGCACTGGCGGACAATCCCTCCGGCCCGCCGGCCGACGCAGGGGTGACCCCGACTTTCGTGCCGATGAGCACTCGGTCACGCATCCCGGGGCGAGCAGAGAGCCAGTCTCCGATGACCTGCTCGCTCTGCCCATGGGTGCCGTCGTCACTGTTCCAGAACGCGTAGCAGTCGGCCGTGTCGATCCATAGACCACCGGCGTCGACGTACCGGTCCAGAAGTTCGAAGCTGTCGTCCTTGTTCAGCTTGGTGCCGAAGTGCATCGTGCCCAGAGCCATCGCCAGTCCATCGCGCATCCGCGTTCTCCTTCGATTTCGGTGATGGCGACGGTCTCTCTCGACAGCACTGATGTCAAAGCGGTCCGGTCGGCGCGAGGCTCATGGCCCCTCTGTTGCAGACTGAGCGGATGAGCGAGTCGCCTGGTCCGTCAGTGCGGTTGATCTACCCGCACCAGCTGTTCACCCAGCAACTCGACGTCCCAGAAGGTACCCGCCATGTGCTGATCGAAGACGACCTGTACTTCCGGCAGTATCGGTTTCACTCCCACAAGTTGGTGCTGCACCGGGCGAGCATGGTGGCGTTCGTCGACAGGTTGCGAGCGACCGGTTTCGACCCCGTCGTCATCGAGACCTCCGCCGAGGCGGCGTCGAACGACCGGCTCATACAAGAACTCGCCAACCTGGGGCCGTCGACCATCACGGTCTACGACGTTGTCGACGACTGGCTGTCGAAGGCCTGTTCGGCGTCGGTGCAGGCTGCGGGCTACGACCTCGACGTGCTCGAGACTCCGAATTTCCTGACGACCCGCGCACAGTTCACCGACTGGTTCAGCGGCAACAAGGCTCAGATGCAGTACTTCTACCAGTGGCAGCGCACCCGGCTCGACATCATGCTCGACCACGGTGGGCCGGTAGGCGGCAAGTGGTCTTTCGACCCCGAGAACCGCAAGAAGTTGCCCCGCGGCCACCCCGTTCCCGAGGTGAGCTGGCCTGCGCGCACGCCGACGGTCAACGCGGCCATCGAGTGGGTCGGGCGCGAGTTCCCCGACGCGCCTGGTGACCCGGAGACGTTCGTATGGCCGACCACCCATCAGGAGGCGCAGGAGTCGTACGAGCAGTTCCTCACTGAGCGGTTCGCGCAGTTCGGCCCGTACGAGGATGCGATCGCGACAGCCCACCCGGTGCTCTTCCACGCAGCCCTGAGCCCCAGCCTCAACATCGGTCTGCTCGATCCGCGCGACATCGTCGATCAGGCATTGAACGCGGCCGACGAGGACGACGTGCCGCTGGCGTCGCTGGAGGGTTTCATCCGCCAGGTCATCGGGTGGCGCGAATACATCCGTGCCACCTACCACCTGTACGGCGGCCGGATGCGGTCGACGAACCAGCTCGGGCACACCCGATCCTTGACCGACGGGTGGTGGACGGGCGAGACCGGACTCGCCGCCGCCGACCACGTCATCGCCGGGGTGTTGGAACGCGGGTGGGCCCACCACATCGAGCGGCTGATGGTGCTCGGCAACGCCATGTGCCTGCTGCGGATCGATCCCGAAGAGGTCTACGAGTGGAACATGGCGATGTTCGTCGACGCCTACGACTGGGTGATGGTGGCGAACGTCTATGCAATGAGCCAGTACGCCACCGGTTCGGCGATCACGACCAAGCCGTACGTGTCCGGCAGCAACTACCTGCGCAAGATGTCCGACCTGCCCCGTGGCAACTCCGACGCCGACTGGGACGGGCTTTACTGGACCTTCGTGCGCGATCACCGCGACGTGTTCGAGCGCAACTTCCGGGCCAGGATGATGCCGCGCATGTGGGACGGGCTCGATCCTGAGAAACAAGCCGAGCACCTGCGCCGCGCCGCCGGCTACCTGACCTGATACCACGTTGTGGTCGCTGGCGACCCGAACGTGGAAAGCACAGCAGAACGCCCCGCCCCCACCGGAGTGGGAGCGGGGCGTTCCAAGTGGCTATGCGATTACGCAATGGCCCATGCGGGGACCTCGTCCTCGGACGGGGGCGGATCGTCCAGCAACGTGCCGGCCTTGCGCTCCGCGAGGTAGCTCTTGAGCTCGCGACGGACCACCGGCAGCAGCAGGTAGACACCGGAGAGGTTGATGAACGCACACAGGAAGAGCATCGCGTCGGCGAAGTCGAGGACCTGGCCGAAGTTCAGGATCGTTCCGATGACGGTGAAGCACAGGAAGATGATCTTGTAGGTCAGTTCCGTAGCGGCGCTACGACCGACCAGCGTCGTAAAGGCGCGCAGGCCGTAGTAGCTCCAGGTGAGCAGCGTGGAGAAGGCAAACAGGGTCACGGCCAGCGCGAGCACCTTGGGGAACCAGCTGACCACGGTCTCGAAGGCGGCCGAGGTGACGACGACGCCGTCGGGCGGCGGGTCACCTGCGGCGACTGCTGCCTGACCTTGGACCCAGATGGCCGGCTTGGCGATGACGATGGTCAGCGCGGTCATGGTGCAGACCACCACGGTGTCGGTGAAGGGCTCGAGCGAGGCCACGAAGCCCTCACTGACCGGGCGACGGGTCTTGACCGCAGAGTGCACGATCGGGGAGGAACCCAGCCCGGCTTCGTTGGAGAACGCCGCTCGCTGGAACCCGACGATCAGGACACCGATGAATCCACCTTGGGCACCACTGCTGGAGAACGCACCGCTGAAGATGCTGCCGAAGGCGGGGATGACGTCGCTGGCATTGACGATGATGACGACCAGGCAGGCACCGACATACAGGATGGCCATGGCGGGCACTAGGCGGCTGGTGACGTTGCCGATCGACTCGACACCGCCCAGGATGACCGCTCCGACGAGGCCCGCGAGCACCAGACCGAAGATCAGCGCCGCGCCGTCGCTGCCGAGGAAGCCGGTTTCACCACCGGTGACCTCCTTGGCCTGCGCGAAGGTCTGGTTGGCCTGGAACATGTTGCCGCCGGCCAGACCGAACAGGATGATGGCAATGGCGAAGGCGCCGGTGAGGATCTTCGCGGGGATCTTGCCCAGGCGATTGAAGGCGACGGGCAGGTAGCGGAAGGGGCCACCCTCAACGCTGCCGTCCTCGTTCACCTTGCGGTATTTCACACCGAGCGTGCACTCGGCGAATTTAGTGGCCATACCGAGCAGACCTGCGATGACCATCCAGAAGGTCGCACCCGGCCCACCGACGGTCACGGCGACACCGACACCGGCGATGTTTCCCAGGCCGACGGTGCCGGACACCGCAGAGGTCAGTGCCTGGAAGTGGGTGATCTGGCCCGGATCTTCCTTGCGACTGAACTTGCCCTTCGCGATCTGCAGGGCCAGGCCAAAGTGCCGTAACTGAACACCCTTGAACAGGAGGGTGCAGATAATCCCGGCCAGAACCAGCCAGAAAACCACTACTGGACGGTCGGTTCCGTTGATCTTGACCGGGTAGAAGACGATGTCGGTCGCAAATTTGGTGATCGGCTTGAAGACAGAGTCAACACTCTTCTCAAAATTCTTCAGCGCCCCACCTTCCGCGGCATGGAGAGAGGTGGCAAGTAGGGAGACGCTCATGACGGGTGAGTCTGGACCACCATTCATGTAATTTCAATCACACAGTCAGGTAACTCCCATGTGATGGGTGTACGGCTGGGTGTGTTTGCCCCGGAAACACTGGCCAACCTAGAAAACTGAAGGACAGCCCGATACCAAATGGTTACCAAAGTCGCTCAAACGAGCGCTTCGCGACGGGCCAGCAAGACGATATCAACCGCGTGGTGCGCGCCGCCGCCCCCGGAGATCGCGCGCGGTCGACGTTCGAGAGTCTCGATGTGCCAATCGTCCTGGAGTAGGGCGGCCACCCCGGCCGGGGTGAGGTAGTCGTCAGGGTCGAACCCGTGTTCCAACGCACGCTCCCGGTCGATATCGGCGTGGTGCACGACAACGAGCAGGCCCCCCGGAGCGACCGCATCGATGAGAGCCCGCTCGGCGTCGTTACCCGGCGTCTTCTCCAACGAGGGGTACTGCGCCGAAACCAGATCGAAGGTTCGTCCGGCAGCTGCAGCATCCAACAGACTCAGCGCCTCGAAAGTCACCTGCACACCGGCCGCCTCGGCGTGCACCCGCGACCTCTCGACGGCGACACTCGATACGTCGATGGCGGTGACGTCCCAGCCGTGCTTCGTCAGCCACACAGCGTCGGCGCCTTCGCCGCAACCGACATCCATCGCTGTTCCTGGCGCCATCCCTGCGACTTCAGCGACGAGGGCTCCGTTGGGTTCGCCGCTCCAGATCTGCTCCCGGACGCTGTACCGCTCGTCCCAGTCGCCGTCCACCGCACACCCCAGACCACTGCTGCGGTCGTGATCGCCGTTCGCGTGGCGGTCTGCATGGGCATCGTGTCCGGTCGGGTGATCGCTCATCCCCTGAGCTTGCATCGACCACTTGCGTGCGGCAACTCCTGTTGCCGATCCAGCAAGAAGGGATCCCGGGTCGCCTGCTCTCGGTGGACCGGGGCAGATGATGGCTGACATGACCACTCATTCGTCTGCACCGGACTGCTCCACGACCGGGCACGACCGGTGGGCCTCCGACGACGTCATGCGGTCCGACAGGCAGCCGTGGGATCTGTTGGTCATCGGCGGCGGCACCGCCGGGCTCGTGGCGGCTCAGACCGCAGCGCGGCTGGGAGCGAGTGTGTTGATGATCGAGCGTGAGCGCACCGGAGGTGACTGCCTCTGGACCGGGTGTGTGCCGAGCAAGGCGTTGCTGGCGGCAGCCCACGCAGCGGCGGACGCTCGGGACGCCGCCCGCTACGGCGTGCAGGTAGGCGAGGTGCAGGTCGACTTTGCTGCGGTGAGGCACCACGTGCACAACGCGATCGCGGCGATCGAGCACAAGGACACACCCGTGCAGGTGCGCGAGACCGGTGCGCGTGTCGCGCAGGGCGAGGCGGTCTTCACCGGTGCAGACCGGATCGAGTTCACCCCGGCGCAAAGCGCCGGATCGCAGACGGTGCGGTTCCGACACTGCGTGATCGCGACCGGATCTACGCCCTCGATGCCGCCTGTTCCCGGACTGTCCGAAGTCGGCGCGCTGACCAGCGAGACCGTTTGGGGGCTCACGGAGCTGCCCGCCCGACTGTTGGTGATCGGTGGGGGCAGCATCGGGTGTGAGCTCGGCCAAGCCTTCGCCCGGCTCGGATCGCAGGTCAGCATCGTGGAGAGTGCCAGCCGGTTGCTCGGACCTGAAGACGAACGCTCGGCAAAATTCGTGCACGATGCGCTGGTCCGAGACGGGGTACGGGTGCTGACCGGAGCGAACCTGGAGCTCTTCGAGTCTTCTGGTCACGGCGGGGGGCGGGCCCACCTGGGCGAAGGCAGTGAAGTGGAGTTCGATGTCGTCCTCGTGGCGACCGGGCGGACGCCCCGGACGATGGGGCTTGGCGTGGCGAGCGCCGGCGTCGATCTCGACGAGCGGGGTCACGTACAGGTCGACAAGCACCTGCGCACCAGCAACCCTCGTATATATGCAGCGGGCGACGTCACCCCCAACCCCAAGTTCACCCACGTGGCCGGGGTGCACGGCAGCCTCGCGGGTTCCAATGCGGTGCTCGGCCTTCCGCGCAGCATCGACACCGCCGCTCCCCCGCGGGTGACGTTCACCCAGCCCGAGCTGGCGGCGTTCGGTGTGAAGCCGTCCGAGGCCGCCGAAGACGACTCGATGACCGTGCACATGATCCGCCACGACGACGTCGACCGCGCAGTGGCCGAACAGCGCACCGACGGGCTGACCCAGGTGGTGCTCGACAAACACGGCAAGATCGTCGGCGCCAGCATCGTCAGTCCGCGCGCCGGTGAGTCGTTGGCCGAACTCGTGCTGGCGGCAAAGGGCGGGCTCACCGCTCAGGACGTCGCGGGCGCGATCCACCCCTACCCCACTTTCAATGACGGAGTGTGGGACGCGACGATCGCGCATCTGCGGGGCAAGCTGGGCTCCATCGCAGTGAAGCGAGCAACCGGACTCCTGGCGGCGATCCAGCGCCGCCGGTCCTGACCCGACTGGCACCATCTCAGCGGTTACCGACCGCGACATCGGTGGGGATGAGGATGCCACCGAACACTTCGCTGCGTCGGTCCACGATTACAGGCGCTTCGGGCGTCGTCGAATCAGCGGAAAACCTTGACCGTTGACAGAGCCTGCGCCAAGGTTGCACAGGAACGAGTCGACCGGGTTTTCGGCGATCACGTCACCACCTAGGCACTCGGGAGACTTAGTGGAGAACCTGTTCATCGACGGCGCGTGGGTCGCTGCGCAATCAGGTGCAACCCGACAGATCTGCTGCCCCGCCAACGGGCGACTGGTCGCGACCGTCAGTGAGGCTGGCACGGTCGACACGCAGGCAGCGATCGCGGCAGCTCGCGCAGCGTTCGACAGCGGGGTCTGGCCCGGCACTTCTGCTGTCGAACGCGGCGAGCTGCTACGCCGCACCGCAGACCTGGTGCACGAGCGCCGCGAACAGTTCGCACTCGCCGAAGCACTCGACACCGGCAAGCGGCTCGTCGAGGCCGAGTACGACATCGCCGACATCATCGCGTGCACCCGGCACTACGCAGGGATGGCCACCGGGATGTCCGGTCGAGTAGTCGACACCGGACGGACCGACGTCGTCAGCCGTATCGAGCACGAGCCGGTGGGTGTCTGCGCCCTGATCACGCCCTGGAACTACCCGCTGTTGCAGGCTATCTGGAAGATCGCGCCGGCCCTGTTGGCGGGCAACACCTTCGTGTTCAAGCCCAGCGAGCTCACCCCCTCCACCGCGATCCTGTTCATTCAGGCCCTGCGGGACGCAGGCCTACCTGCAGGCGTCGCCAACCTGATCCTCGGTGCTGGACCGGACACCGGCGGAGTGCTTGCATCCCATCCTGATGTCGACCTGGTGTCATTCACCGGAGGCGTCGAGACCGGCGCGCGGGTGATGGCGGCTGCTGCCGCAACCATCAAGAAGGTTGCCCTCGAGCTGGGCGGCAAGAACCCGAATGTCGTATTCGCCGACGCCGATCGTGAGACAGCGCTCGATCACGCACTGACGGCGATCTTCCTGCACTCCGGGCAGGTGTGTTCGGCTGGTTCCCGGTTGATCGTGCAGGACACCATCCACGACGAGTTCGTCGACGAACTCGTTGGGCGCGCCGCTCGCATCCAGCTCGGCGGGCCGTTCGACGAGGCGGCTGAGACCGGCACGCTGATCTCGGCCGCGCACCGCCACAAGGTCGAGGCCTACGTTGCGGCCGGAGTCGCAGAGGGCGCCCGGCTTCGGTGTGGCGGCCAGCGCCCGGATGACCCGACGCTTGCCGACGGGTTCTTCTTCCTGCCCACCATCTTCGACAACTGCGACACCTCGATGCAGGTCGTGCAGCAGGAGTCGTTCGGACCGGTACTGACCGTCGAACGGTTCACCGACGAAGCCGACGCAGTGCGCATCGCCAACGACACCACGTACGGACTGGCAGCAGCTGTCTTCACCGCCGACGCCGGACGCGCCCAACGAGTGGCACGGGCGCTGCGTCACGGCACGGTGTGGATCAACGACTTCCACCCATACGTGCCGCAGGCCGAATGGGGCGGATTCAAACGTAGCGGGATCGGCCGCGAACTGGGCGAGGCCGGACTGGCCGAATACCAGGAGACGAAACACATCTGGCAGAACATCGAGCCGGCGCCACCGCGCTGGTTCGCGGCAACCGACGAACCCCAGGCCTGAACAAACTCCACTCGCAGAAGGTGAGATACCGGTGAGCTCTCCAGCATCCGGGCCGGCGCTGTCCGACAGCGCACCGCAAGACCGCATGTCCGATGTGCCCGCCGGCCATTCTGCAAGGACCGCCGAGCCTCTGTTGCGGGTGCAGCACCTGTGGAAAGTCTTCGGGAAGCGGGCCGCGGAGGTCCCGGACTCACCTGAGCTGTGTGCGCTTTCGCGACGCGAACTGATCGACCGCACCGGATGTACCGCCGCCGTCCGCGACGTCTCGTTCGACGTGGCAAAGGGCGAGGTCTTCGTGATCATGGGGCTGTCCGGTTCGGGTAAATCCACCCTGATCCGATGCCTGTCTCGCCTCATCGAACCAACCACCGGGGCCGTCGACCTGGCCGGGACCAACTTGCTCGACGTGGGCGACAAGGCTCTGCGTGATATCCGCCGGACGAAGATCTCGATGGTGTTCCAGCACTTCGGGTTGCTGCCGCACCGCAACGTGACCGACAACGTGGGCTATGGGCTGGAGATCCGCGGTGTCGACAAGACCAAACGGTTCGCGCGGGCCCAGGAGGTGATCGACCTCGTTGGTCTGGCCGGATACGAGAAGTCCTTCCCTCATCAGCTGTCCGGCGGTATGCAACAGCGCGTGGGTCTGGCTCGGGCTCTGGCCGGCGACCCGGAACTGTTGATGTTCGACGAACCGTTCTCGGCGCTCGACCCCCTCATCCGCCGCGACATGCAGGCCGAGGTGGTCCGGCTGCACCACGACATGGGCAAGACCATGGTGTTCGTGACGCACGACCTGTCCGAGGCGCTCAAGCTCGGCGACCGCATCCTGATCATGCGCGACGGCGCGGCAATCCAACTGGGAACGGGCGATGAGCTGGTGGGGAACCCCGCCGATGACTACGTACGCGACTTCGTGCGTGACGTACCGCGCCAGGACGTCCTGACGTTGCGCTGGATTGCCACGCCCAAACGCTCCGGTGAACCGCTGGACGGGCCGGTGATCTCACAGAACACCGTCATCCGGGACGCGATCAGGCCGATTCTGGCGTCGTCGGCGCGAGTGCGGGTGGTCGACGGTGAGCGCGTGGTCGGCTACGTCGGCCGCGAGGAGCTCGCCGACGTGCTGGCCGGTGACCTGCAATGACGACCGGCGCAGTGCCGATCCCCGGATTCGCAAAGGGCCTGAAGGACCGTTGGAGTTGGTTGCTGCTCGGTGTCGGCTGGGTGTTCCTCTACCTCGCATTCAAAGGCAAATCCACTCTGCCTCTGGCGACGGCGTCCACCACTCCCCTGCACCAGAACCTCAATTCGTTCAACGAGAACATTGCGGCCGGGCGCAACAGCAACCCGTTCTTCCTCTACGGGATCAACTACCTGCAGCTGGGAATGACGAAGTTCGTCACGTTCATCCAGTCGCTGATCTCCCAACCTGGCTTCGGTCGGCCTGCACCTCTCATCGGCTGGCTCGGGGTGATCGCCCTGGTCGGTTTCGTGACCTGGCTGGTGGCCAGTTGGCGCTTTGCACTGCTCGGCGTCGCCGGTTTCGTCTTCATCGGGCTGCAGGGCCTGTGGCAGGAGGCCATGGACACCCTGGCGCTCACGCTGGGGGCGGTGCTGATAGCCATCGTTCTCGGGATTCCGCTCGGCATCTGGATCGGCTTGCACAACCTGCCGCGACGCCTGGTGCTCCCGATACTGGATTTCCTGCAGACGATGCCCAGCTTCGTCTACCTCGCTCCCCTCACCCTGCTCTTCCTCATCGGCTCCGCTTCGGCCACCATCGCGACGCTCATCTTCGCCATCCCGCCCGTCATCCGGCTGACCGACCTCGGCATCCGCGGGGTGTCGGAGTCCACGGTGGAGGCCGGTGAATCACTCGGCGCTACCCGATGGCAGATGCTCCGGCAGGTGCTGCTGCCGATGTCGACCCGCACCATCGTGCTCGGCATCAACCAGACGATGATGGCGGCACTGTCGATGGTCACCATCGCGGCCCTCATCTCGGCCCCGGGCCTCGGCCAGGTGGTCATCCAGGCTCTGCAGACCCTCAATGTCGGGAACGCCTTCAACGGCGGGCTCGCGATCGTCGTTCTGGCGATCGTGCTGGACCGCGTCACCACTGCTGCGAGCAAGCGTGCCCAACAGCCCGAGACTCCCCACCGACTGAGCCTGAACGCGAGGCGCGGCCTTGCCGCCGGCGCAGCGGTGGTCGTCGGGTGGGCCATCTGGGAGTCCGCAACCTATGTGTGGGCCTCGACCTTCCCGGGCAGCGGTCGCATCGGGGACTCCATCATCAGTGGCGCCACGAGCACTTCGAACTGGGTGCAGAGCTCCTTCTCCGGGGTCACCAACGGCGTGCGTGACAGCCTCACCACGGCTCTGCTCAACCCGTTGCAGGCGCTCCTCACGGGGTCGCCGTTCTGGTTGATCATCGGCGTAGCCTGCGCAGCAGGAGCCCTGATGGGCGGTCGCTGGACGGTCCTGGTGACGCTGGTATGCCTATCCGCGATCGTGGGTCTCGGCGTCTGGCAGGACGCGATGACCACGTTGGCGATGACGCTGGTGGCGACAGCGCTCACCATGATCGTAGGGGTGCTGCTCGGGGTCTGGATGGGCCGCAACCGCCGTGTTGAAAACGTCATCCGGCCGGTCCTGGACGGCTTCCAGGTGATGCCCGCATTCGTCTACCTGGTGCCGTTCCTCGCGCTGTTCGGCGCATCCAGGTTCACTGCCATCGCGGCTGCAATGGCGTTCGCCGTGCCGGTGGCGGTCAAGGTCGTCGCCGACGGCATCCAGGGCGTGCCCGAAACCACCGTCGAGGCAGCGACCTCGACCGGTGCGACCACCTGGCAGATCATTACCCAGGTGCAGCTACCGATGGCGGTGAAATCGCTCGCGCTCGCGACGAACCAAGGCCTGATCTACGTATTGTCGATGGTCGTCGTCGGCGGGATGGTCGGCGCCGGGGCTCTGGGCTATGACGTCTACAGCGGCTTCGTGCAGCAGTCGTTGTTCGGCAAGGGATTGGCTGCCGGGCTCACCATCGTGCTGCTCGGAGTCTTCCTGAACAACATCACCCAGAGCGCCGCGCACCGGCTCGACCCCAGTCGCAAAGCCTGACTGCCCGATCCAAGCTCGACAGCACCGTTATCCAAGGAGCACCTGATGAATCATCGGATCACCCGCCCCGGCAGGGCTGCTGCAGCGATCGCCGCCGCCGTGCTCGCCCTCACCGGTTGCGCCGGCGCGAAAGTCGGCGAAGGTGACCAGGGCCCCGGGGGCGGGGCGGTCGCAGGCAACTTCCGCTGTGGGAAGGTCAACCTGGCCATGAGCGACTGGGTCGGGTACACCGCGGACGCAGCGGTGTTCGCCGCCGTGGCGCAAAAGGCACTCGGTTGTCAGGTCAAGCAGATCCCGCTGGCCGAGCAGGTGGCCTGGCAGGGATTCTCCACCGGGCAGATCGACCTGATCATCGAGAACTGGGGGCACGAGGACCTGGACAAGAAATACATTCAACAGCAGAAGGTGGCCTACGACCTGGGCCCGACCGGGAACCTGGGGCAGATCGGGTGGTACGTGCCGCCGTGGATGGTGTCGAAGTACCCGGGCATCACCGACTGGAAGAACTTGGACAAATACGCCGACCTTTTCAAGACGTCCGAATCCGGTGGCAAGGGCCAGCTGTTGGACGGTGACCCTGCCTTCGTCACCAACGACGGCGCACTGGTGAAGAATCTGGGCCTGGGCTACAAAGTCGTGTACGCCGGTAGCGAGGCCGCGTTGATCACCTCTTTTCGCCAGGCGCAGGCAAAGAAGACACCCATGCTCGGCTATTTCTACAGTCCGCAGTGGTTCCTCTCGGAAGTCGATCTGAAGAAGGTGAGCCTCCCGAAGTACACCCCCGGCTGCGACGCCGACCCGAAAACCATCAAGTGCGACTACCCGGACTACCAGCTCAACAAGATCGCATCGGCCCGTTTCGCCAAGACCAACCCTGCCGGTTTTCTGCTCGCTAAATCATTCCGTTGGACCAATGAAGACCAGAATGTCGTCGCTCGATACATTGCGGAGCAGAAGATGAGCCCGAGCGATGCTGCCGCGAAGTGGATCAAAGCCAACCCTGCCAAGGTCAACGCGTGGCTGCTGGGAATCCCGGGCGCGAAAACCTACTGAGCCTGTTGCAGTCCTGCTCGAACACCCGACAGCTGCGGAGGACCGATGTCGATGGACGTGAAGTGGTATGACACATCATCGTCGGGGGTGGTTCGGCAGGGTGCGTGCTCGCTGCCCGATTGACCCAGGACCCCGAGCGTCGGGTGCTCGTCCTGGAAGCCGGCCGCAACGATGCGCTGTGGGACGTCTTCATCCACATGCCGGCAGCCCTGCCCTTTCCGATCGGGAGTCGTTTCTACGACTGGAAGTACGAGTCGGAGCCCGAGCCGCTGATGGACGGCCGGCGGGTCTATCACGCTCGAGGCAAGGTCCTCGGCGGCAGCAGCATCAACGGCATGATCTTCCAGCGCGGAACCCGATGGACTACGAACGCTGGGGCGCGGTTCCCGGCATGCAGGACTGGGATTACGCGCACTGCCTGCCTTACTTCCGTCGGATGGAGAATTGCCTGGCTGCCGACCCCGACGACCCGTTTCGCGGCAAGGACGGACCGCTCGTGATGGAACGCGGCCCGGCTACCAACCCGCTCTTCGAAGCGTTCTTCGCGGCCGCCGAACAAGCCGGTTTTCCTCGCACGGACGACGTGAACGGGTACCGGCAGGACGGCTTCGGGCCTTTCGACCGCAACGTGTATCGCGGGCGCCGTCTCTCAGCGGCACGCGCCTATCTGCTCCCGGTCATGAAACGGCCCAACTTGAACGTCCTCACACGGGCTTTCACCACGAAGATCCTGTTCGAGGGCAAGCGAGCTGTCGGGTTGCTCTACGACCGTGGAAGCAAGCGCGGAATCGAAGTGCGGGGTCGACGGATCATCCTGTGCGCCGGCGCGATCAACTCCCCCCAACTGCTGGGCCGATGTACGCCGACACCATCGGCTCGGTAAAGATCATCAGCCGCGACCCGTACGTGAAACCGGCGCTGCGATTCAACTACCTGTCCACCCAGGCGACCAGCGCGAATGGACCGAAGCCGTGCGCACTGCACGCCTGATCCTCGGCCAGCCTGCCCTCGCGTCGTTCAGCGCAGGAGAGATCTCACCCGGGCCGGACGTCGAGACCGACGAACAGATTCTCGAATGGGTCGCTAAAGACTCCGAGACCGCCCTGCATCCCTCGTGCACCCTGGCGATGGGGACCGGTGAGATGTCGGTCGTCGACCCCGGCACCATGAGGGTGCACGGGCTCGAGGGAATCCACGTCGTCGACGCGTCGGCGATGCCGCAACACACCGCCTTCTACCAAGCGGGAAAGGGCATGCCTCTCACTGCCTCCGCTGCCGGGCACGTCACGACGTAGTGGCGGTTCACACCAACGCGGCGTCCGGGTTCTGAGCCCACAGATCGGGGCCGAACACCTCGTAGTGGATGCGCTCGGACAGGATCCCCTTGGCCAGCAACGCCTGGCGCGCTTCCTGCATGAACGGCAACGGACCGCACATGAAGACCTGTGCTTCGCTGGGATCATCGATACCGCTCAGGTCGATGTCGCTCAGGTCCATTCGACCGGGGCGGGAAGGCTGCAGCGTGGGCGCTTTCTCGGCGTCGGCCTCGTACCAGTTCTGCGCCTTGGCGTCGTCCATCGCGAGAACCTGGCGGCGTAAGTCGGCGTACAGCACGTGGTCATCGTGGGTGCGATCGGCGTGGAAGAGGCGCACCGTGCGGCTGGGCTGACGACGCGACAGGTCTTCGAGCACTGCGGCGACGGGGGTGATACCGATACCGGCGGACACCAGCACAACGGGGCCTTCGGACTCGTCGAGAACGACGTCACCCGCTGGCTGGCTGACATCGAGCATCGTCCCGGGGGTGGCGTGCTCGTGCAACCAGGTCGATACTTCGCCGTCGGGGTGGCCGTCCTCGCCGTGCACTCGCTTGATGGTCACCCGCAGCGCATCACCGCGCGGACCCGAAGAGATCGTGTACTGCCGCGGTTGACGCTTGCCGCCTGGCAGATCGACCGCGATCGCGACGTACTGACCGGTGCGGTGCCGAGGCGTCTCGCCGGTCTTCGGCGCAAGGATGAGGGAGAAGACATCGTCGGTCTCGTCGAACCGCTCGACCACCCGGTACTGGCGCCACGGGTGCTCGGGGTCGGTACCTGCGAGGGCGTAAAGCTTGCCCTCCTCCGCGATCAGCGAGCAAGCGAAGAGCCAGTAGACCTCATCCCACGCTGACGCGATCTCGGGCGTGACCGCATCACCGAGGACGGTTCCGACGGCCTTGAGCAGGTGGTGGCCGACGATCGTGTACTCCTGCGCCGAGATACCGAGCGACACGTGTTTGTGCGCGATCCGCTGCATGATCGGAGTGAAATCGGGAGCACTGGGGTCGACGAGGTTCACGGCGTACGCAACGACGGACGCGGCGAGGGCCTTCGGCTGCTCACCGATCTCCTGGTTCACCGTGTTGAAGACCCGCAGCAACTCCGGGTGCGCTTGGAACATGTCGGGGTAGAAGGTGCTGGTGATCTGCTCGGCATGCTCGGCTACCACTGCTGCGGTGGCGGCGACGACCTGCTCGGACTGCGGTGTCAACTTCAACGGACTTCCCCTACGTGTGTTTTCGACCAGAAGCCATTCAGCTTTCACGACGGTCAACCAGCTGGCCTAGAGCACAAGGTCCCGTTCCGGCGTCTGCGAATCTATGGATTATCAACAGCATTCGGTACATGACGGGCCATCGGGCGTGCGGCCCGCGCGTTGCCCCTACGCAACCGGAGCGCCCGCTGCCTTACGCAACCGGGGCATCGGCAGCAGCTGACGTAGCGCCTGGTTCTCCTGCGGGTCGAGCACGCTGTGCTGCACGCAGGCCGGCACCAATTCACCGGTTTCAGGGTGGGCCATCGCGTAGGAACACGCGGCCAACCGCTCCTGAGTGGCCGCGATGCGCGGGTCGGCACTGGTCTGACCCGCGAGCGTCGCCTCCCAGGCCGGAACGACGTCGGCAGCGTCCATGAACGAGTGCATCACGAAGGTCACCGAGTGCGGGCGGTACCGAGCCAGCCGGCGGATTCCCACGGTGCGCACCATCCGCGCGGCCCAGCCGATGGCCACGACAGCAACCTGCGGATGACCTGCAACGACCCTGCCGACCTTCACTGCGAGCAACGGCACCGGGGTTCCTGAGAAGCTCATCCCGCCGAAGTGTGAATAGAACAGATCGCGCACCCGCAGGTCGCGCGAGTCGTCGTCCTGAAGGTAAGGGAAGTAGTCGGGTCCGACGAAGAAGCCGTACGTAGTGCGGTTGCAGCGCACGTCTCCGGTCTGCATCACCGCGTGCGGCAGCCGGGCACCGGCGCCCGCCTCGATCTGCGCCCACACGTCGTCGCCGGTGGTGTCGTCGTACGACTCGTGCCAGCGCCTGTGGTCGCCGACGAACGCAGCCGGTTGGAAGGAGAACAGGCCGAACCCCAGGTTGTGGCATTCCTTGATGACGTCCGCGATCTGGCCGAGATTGGTCGGGGTGACGGTCATGTTGTGCGCGAGGAAGGAACGTACGCCGTGGTCCTTACGCAGCCGCTCGAACATTGCCGTGAACCGCTCTCGGTACGGATTGAGGGATGCCTCATCGGTAGGGCGTTCGATGCCCCGGCGGCCGAACATCAGCATGTCGAAGTGCGCCGCAAACGACAGCTTGGGCAGCCGTCCGGTGCCGTCCGCTGCTACGGCGAGCGCCTCGAGGTAGGGGTAGTCGAAGTCGCCGTGCGTCATGCTCATCGGCTCGCGGCCATGTGCACGCATCTGGGCGAGTACCTCGGCGTGGTCCTCCGGCGGGAGCAGCGAGACCTCGCCACCGATCAGTTGTGCGTGGGCGCGAGGCCCGCGGATCTTGCGCAGCAGCGCCAGCTGCCGGACTACCTCGGTGATGGTGTGCTGCCCGTCAACCCGCACCTGATTCGCGTCGCGGGAGTGGTAGCAGGGCGTGCACGCCAAGTTGCATCGCGGGAAGACCCCGTGAGTGCCCTCGCAGCCGATCGCGTGTCGGCCTAGGTTCTGCGCCGGGGTACGGACGGCTTTCGGCAATGCGTTCCAGCGGCTACGCAGCGCAGCCACCGTCTCCGGGTGGACCGGACGGGTGGCGAGTTCCGCCGCAGACAACCACAGCCGTAGCTTCACTGGACCACCAGTCGTGTCATCACTGCGTGAGTGTGGCACCGACCCCTGACACCCCGCGGCGTAGTGCGCATTCACATACCGAGATTGCTGCCTTGTGATCGCACGTGGCGCCGACCAGGCTGGGTACGTGGACACCTACACGCACGGGCATGCGGACGCGGTCCTGCAGTCACATCGTTGGCGCACGGCCGAAAACTCCGCGGGATACCTGTTGCCCTCCCTCCACTCGGGACAGGACCTGCTCGACATCGGCTGCGGCCCGGGCACCATCACGGTGGATCTCGCGCGACTCCTGGCACCCGGCTGCGTCATCGGGATGGACATCGCTGAAGCGCCGTTGGGCGAGGCCCGCCGGTTAGCCGCCGACGCCGGGGCCACCGTCGAGTTCCGTGTCGGCGACGTTTACAGACTCCCGCTGCCCGACGACGCGGTCGACGTGGTGCATGCGCACCAGGTCTTGCAGCACCTCACTAGTCCGGTAGCCGCGCTACGCGAGATGGCCCGGGTGTGCCGCCCCGGTGGAGTGATCGCGGTGCGCGATGTGGACTACGCCGCGATGACCTGGTTTCCTGCCGATGAGGGTCTGGACGCGTGGTTGCGGCTCTACTCAGAGGTCGCCCGACGTAACGGGGCCGAACCGGATGCCGGGCGACGACTGCGCTCGTGGGCGCACGCCGCAGGACTACGCGAATTCAGCGCCACCACGTCGTCCTGGTGCTACAGCACCGATGCCGAACGTGACTGGTGGGGCAGATCCTGGGCGCTACGGGCGACGGCGTCGTCTTTCGCGGAGCAGGCGGTCAGCTACGAACTGGCCATCCCCGCCGACCTCGATGAGATCGCCTCTGCTTGGCTCCGGTGGGCTGCTGCCGATGACGGCTGGCTGGGAATGATGCACGGCGAGCTGCTGATCCACGTCTGAGTACGCCCCGGGCTACCGGCTTCGATTCTCTTCCGATTGCAGACCGAGGGGTTGCCGGTAGGCAGCGCTGGGGAACATGAGCGGCCGCACCCACGAAGTCCTCCACCTGGATCGGGGCAGCCGACCACCGCCTCGAACCTCGCGGGAGACTGGTGGGCATGCGCATTGTCTCGCTATTACCGTCCGCGACCGAGATCCTCTTCGACCTGGGCGCTGGGGATGACGTCGTCGGGGTGACCTTCGAGTGCGACTCGCCGCCAGCGGCGCGGGAACGCACGATCGTGTCGTTCTCCGCGATGCCGGAAGGCCTGACTCCGGCACAGATCGATGAGTTCGTCGCTGCCGCGATGGCCCGCGGCGATGAGCTCTACCGGCTGGACGCCGATGCGCTGCGAGACCTGGACGCGGACCTGGTCGTCACGCAGGATCTGTGCGCGGTGTGCGCAGTCGACGTCTCCACGGTTGGCGACGCACTGACGTATCTCGGCTGTCGCGCCGAGGTGGTCACGCTCGACCCGCACACCCTCGATGAGGTGTGGTCATCCATCGAGACCGTCGGCAGACTGACCGGCAGGTCCGAACGGGCCACCGCGGCCGTCATTGCCTTGCGTGCAAGGTTGGCCGCCGTCAGCGCAGCTGTCGCCGGCCGACCGCGCCCTCGCGTGATGGTGTTGGAGTGGACCGATCCGCCCTTCTCCCCCGGCCACTGGATCCCTGAGATGGTGACTGCGGCCGGCGGCGAATGCGTGCTCGGTACGGTCGGCGAGAAGTCCGTTCGGACGACCTGGGATGCGATTCGCGCTGCGAAACCCGAGGTCATCGTGTCCGCGCCCTGCGGCTTCCATGCCGAAGCGGCAGCTGAACTGACCCGTGAGCTGCTGCCGACGGGCGTCCTGCCCGATGGCGTCCCGGTGTGGGCAGTCGATGCGAACGCATCGTTCGCCCGACCGGCAGGGCGCCTGGTCGACGGAGTCGAGGCTCTCGCAGCAATCCTGCACCCGGATGCGGCCCCCACCTCGAACGCGGCCGGCACCGACCGCATCCGCATCCGGTGAATTGACCACCGCACCGCCTTGACGGTGGCTCAGCTAGGGACGAAAGGCTCAGGCCAGCCTGAGCCTTTCGAGCTTTGCTGAGCCGCGGTCGCCATCCATCCGAATTGACAACCGTTGTCATTAAGGATCGAATGGGTAGGTCGTCTGAACGGCGACGTGGACAATTGCGCGGGAGTAGATGTGGGACGACGTACGTGGGCGGCAACCGCTGCCATCGCCGTGCTGGGCGCGGTGACAACGACCGGGTGCGCAACGACGAACCCGAACGAGAGCAGTGGCTCTGCTGCGGGTACCAAGCCCGGAAAAGTGATCGAGGTGGCGGCGAGCATCAATGCCTGGGGCAGCATCCTGCAACAGCTCGGCGGCGACCGGGTGAAGGCAACATCGATCATCTCCAACCCGAACACCGACCCCCACGACTACGAACCCACCCCGCAGGACGGGGTGACGATCGCGAAGTCGAAGCTGTTCCTCTACAACGGCGTCGGTTACGACTCTTGGGCCGCTAAATCACTCGCGGCCGGCGAGAAAGAATCGCGTCAGGTCATCGATGTCGGCAAGTTGGTCAAGGTGCCGGACGGCGGGAACCCGCACCGCTGGTACTCCGCGGCCGACGTCGCGACGGTGGCGAACGCCATCACCGCCGATCTGAAGAAGCTGGCGCCGGCCAATGCGTCGTACTTCGATCAGCAGAACAAGAAGTTCTTCGCTGCCGATCTCGCCGAGTACAACACGCTGATCAAGCAGATTCAGACCACGTACGCAGGGACGGCCGTGGGCGCGAGCGAGTCGATCTTCTCCCCGCTGGCCGACACCCTCAAGCTGACGGTGCTGACTCCGCCGTCGTTCCTCAAGGCAACGAGCGAAGGCGCCGACCCGACCCCGGCGGACCTGGCGACCATCACTTCGCAGATCAAGAACAAGAAGATCAAGGTGTACGTCTACAACTCCCAGAACGCGACACCGGACATCGCAGCGCAGGTGAAGGCAGCCAAGGCCGAGGGCATCCCCGTCGTCACCGTGACCGAGACGCTGTCACCTGCGGGGGCGACCTTCCAACAGTGGCAGGTTGCACAATTGCGAGCATTGACCGCCGCACTGAAGAAGGCCACCGGTAGATGAATTCGACACCTGCACCCGAACCTGGCCCTCCCGTCGTCGAATTAATATCTGCCGCAGCGGCCGTCGGCGGTCGGCGCATCTGGTCCGGGGTCGATCTGACCATCCGTGCGGGCGAATTCGTGGCAGTGCTCGGCCCGAACGGTGTCGGCAAATCGACCCTGCTCAAGGCAATCCTCGGGCTGGTGCCCACGGCCGAGGGCACCATCACCGTGCTCGGCGGGCGACCGGGCCACAGCAACAAACGCATCGGGTATCTACCGCAGCGTCGTGCGTTCGACCCCTCGACCCGGGTCCGCGGCGTCGACATCGTGCGGCTCGGGCTCGACGGCGACCGTTGGGGGGTGCCACTCCCTTCGTGGATGCCCGGTTCGAAGGGTCGGGAACCGGGCGACCGCGTCGACGAGGTCATCCAACTGGTCGGCGGGACCTCCTATGCACGCCGGCCCATCGGGCAGTGCTCCGGCGGCGAACAGCAGCGCCTACTCATCGCGCAGGCCCTCGCATCACGACCCGAACTACTCATCCTGGACGAGCCGCTCGACAGCCTCGACGTCACCAATCAAGCCTCGGTCAGCGCCCTGATCCAAGGCGTCAGCCGCAGCGAAGGCGTGGCTGTCGTTCTGGTCGCGCACGACGTCAACCCGATCTTGAGCTACCTGGATCAGGTCATCTATCTCGCGCACGGCGGCGCGGTGATGGGCCCGCCCGAGCAGATCATCACGGCCGACCAGCTCACCGCGCTCTACGGCACACCGATCGACGTGATGCGCGATCGCGCGGGGCGATTGGTCGTGATCGGCCAACCGGATAGCCACTCACACCACCACACCCACCACTGATGGGCAGCGCTCTCAGCTGGAATCTGGTGGACGACGTCCGTCAGTTGCTGTCGTTCCACTTCATGCTCAACGCGATGCGCGCGGGCACCATCGTGGCGATCGTGTCCGGAGCGATCGGGTACTTCATGGTGCTTCGGCGCCAGAGCTTCGTGGGGCACACCCTGGCCGTCGCGGGTTTTCCTGGAGCAGCAGCTGCGGTCTACCTCGGCCTGGCGACGTCAGTAGGTTATTTCGGTTTCTGCATCGCCGCAGCCCTGGTGATCGCGGCGTTACCCGGTTCAGCCCGAGCAAACTCCGGTTTGGGCGGATACGGCGACGAATCGGCTGTGATCGGCACCGTCCAGGGGGTCGCGTTGGCCACCGGTTTCCTTTTCATCAGCCTTTACAAGGGCTTCTCGACCGGACTGACCAGCCTGCTCTTCGGCTCCATCATCGGCGTCACCGACGGTCAGGTCATGGCGCTACTGGTTGCCGGACTGCTCTGCCTGGTGGCTCTATTCGCAATCGGACGACCCTTGCTGTTCGCCAGCATCGACCCCCAGGTGGCTCGTGCGAACGGTGTCCCGGTGCAGTGGCTGAACGCGATCTTCCTGGTGATTCTCGGGATTGCCGCCGCTGGCGCCAGTCAGGTGACCGGCAGTCTGCTGGTGTTCGCTCTGCTCGTCGCGCCCGCCGCTACGGCGAGCCGATTGACCGCGCGACCGGCGGTCGGGCTCGCGCTCTCCGTCGCGATCGCCGTCGTCGTGGTGTTGGTAGGCGAGGGTGTGGCGTTCTTCTCGTCGTACCCGATCGGCTTCTGGGTGACCTCGCTCGCATTCGCGCTCTTCCTGATCGCGACGGGATACCGTGCCGCGGCCGATGCCCGCGGTCGGCGGCGGGTGCGCGCCGAAGCCGCGCAGGCCCGTCCAGCATGAGCGCCATCACCGACATGTTGTCGGCCGACTACATCCAGCACGCGCTCCTGGCCGGAACCGCCATCGCTCTGTTGTCGGGCCTCGTCGGCTACTTCGTGGTGCTGCGCGGGCAGGTCTTCGCGAGCGACGCGCTCTCGCACGTCGCCTACACCGGCGCGTTGGCTGCTTTGGCTGCCGGGATCGACCTGCGGTTCGGGCTCTTCGCGGCATGTATCGGCGTCGGTCTGATCCTGGGCGTACTGGGTGGACGCGGTGGCTCCAGTGGTGGCGACGACGTCGTCATCGGCACGACGTTCGCCTGGATCCTCGGCCTCGGCGTGTTCTTCCTCGCGCTCTACACGACCCGCGGGTCGGCGAAGGGAGGGAACGCGAACGTCAACGTGCTCTTCGGTTCGATCTTCGGCATCAGCGCCTCGGATGCGCGAACAGCAGCCTGGATCGCTGTCGGCGGGATCGTCGTCCTGCTCGCCATCGCCCGGCCGTTGCTCTTTGCCAGCCTCGACCCAGCAGTCGCGAGCGCCCGTGGCATCCCGGTTCGCGTACTCGGTCCGCTGTTCCTGGCGCTGGTCGGGGTCACTGCAGCCGAGGCCAGCCAGGCCGTGGGAGCACTGTTGCTGTTCGGGCTGATCGCGGCTCCCCCGGCCGCCGCGCAACTGCTCACGGCACGCCCGTGGCACGCATTCGCGCTCTCCGGAGTGCTCGCGACAGCAGCCGTCTGGATCGGCGTCGTCGTTGCATACGCCGTCCCGGTGCTTCCCGTCAGCTTCGACATCATGGTGACCGCCGCGCTCATCTATCTGGCCGCTGCCCTCGTATCGGCCACCCGTCGCCGTCGCACTGCGAGAATCTCCGAGGGCCCCGGGCCCGCCGCCGCCTGACCTCGCTCCCCACGTTTGGGTCGGTGGCGACCTCGAAGGGGGCGGAATCAGCCGGGTCGGGCCTCGTTTGCGTCCCTGGCGACCACAACGTGGCTAGGGCGAATGCTCAGGCGACGAGTGCTCAGGGCAGAGGCCGAACAGCTCGACCGTGTGGGTGATGTCGGTGTAGCCCGCCGCTGCAGCGACCCGTTCGGCCCACGCCTCGACCTCCGGTCCGGAAACCTCGACACTGCGCCCGCACTGCCGGCAGACGAGGTGATGGTGATGCGCATCGGCATCGGCGGCGGAATGCGGCCCGCACAGCCGGTACTGCGACTCGCCCTCGGTGTTGAGCACCACGTCGGCCCGGTGTGTGTCAGCCAGTAGCGACAAGTGCCGGTAGACGGTGGTCAGCCCGATCCGCATGCCGTCGCCGCGGATGACGGTGAACAGTTCCTGAGCCGTACGGAAACCATCGGCGTCTGCCAGCGCCGCCTCGATGGCTTGCGCCTGGCGGGTATTGCGCTGCCTGCCCGTCGCGGGCGCCTCGGCGCCTGCCGGCTGTGTTGCTCCTGCGTCCGTCACCTTCACCCTCCGAGTTCGCATCCCACATCGTCTCTGGGAACCGTACACATCCACGTCAGCGGCGGGCCGTCACATCGCTGCTGATCAGGATCAGGAACTCGTGATCGGTGCTCAACACGTTCAGGAATCCGGGATCGACACTGAGGACGTACCCGCTGACATCGCCGGTCCTCACACTGATCTGTTCCAGCGGCACCCACGGTGTCTGGACCGCGGCAGCGATCACGAGCGCCGCCACTCCGGTGATCCTGCCCACCTTTGCGAGGGTCGCCATCACTATCTGCCGCAGCAGGTGTTCGGGCGGCAGTGCGTGCACGATCGCCAGCACTGCGAAGATTGCAGCTGCTGCGAGCGGTAGCCACCAGAGAACGAAGCTCGCGGCGACGGCGAAGAGCATTCCGGTGCCGAGCGCGGTCAGCAGCACCACCAGCAACCGGTCCCGCCCCGGTCGCCAGATAGCCGCCGCCAGCAGCATCGGCACCACCACCATCAGCCCGAACGCCGTGAGCAGGTATCCCGCCATCAGCGACCCGAACACGATGGGCACCGCATCGTTCAGGCTGAGCACAGTGCTGACGGCGAACGCTGTCTCC
>JBBPZD010000147.1:0-6741 GCA_038199265.1 Actinomycetales bacterium
GACCTTCTCCTTACCATGGAGACGCTCTACCGACTGAGCTATGGGGGCCTGCACTCGTGGGATTCGGCATCCCTGTAGCGCAGCGAAGAGGCTACCTCAGAGCCTCCAGGATGATGAAATCGTCGTGGCGGTACATGGTCGTATTGCCAGGGACAGGGTTGGATTCCCAGTCTTCGCGCTGGTCAGCGCGACGTACCAGGAGAACCTGTCTCGCGTGCCACGGACTTTCCGTTACAGGCAGTTCAAGGGCATCTCCGCGATGAAGGGGCTCCTGTCGAGCACACATGATTGCCGATACTCGAGGTAGCAGCTACACAGGGTGTCGGGTATTCTCGGGGGGTGACTACTCCTGTGGATCAGCGCGTCGATGGGCGCGATGCGCGCTGGCGCAAGCATCGCGTAGAACGCCGGGTCGAGCTCACCGAGAGCGCACTGCGAGCGATTCGCCGATACGGCGCAGGCGTGGGCATGGATGAGATCGCGGCCGAGGCGGGCACCAGTAAGACCGTGATATACCGCCATCTCGGGGATCGGCTCAGCCTGTACTTGGCTGTCTGCGCGTCGGTCGACCGGTTGGTCCTGGGTCACGTCGACGCAGCGCTGGCCGGTGCCGACCCGAACACGCCCACCCGGAATCCCCGACAGGTACTCACTGCGGTCATCGACAGCTATCTGACCCTCGTCGAGAACGACCCCGAGGTCTACCGCTTCGTGACCCGCTCGCCGCAGGTCGATGTACCCCGGGACGTCGACCCGGTCATCGGACTGTCCGCGACCATCGCCGAACGCCTCACCGAACTACTCGGAATCAACCTGCGGTACGTCGGGCGCGACGGGACGCAAGCTCCGATCCTGGCGCACGGGTTGGTCGGGTTCGTCCGCGAATCAGCAGACCACTGGGTGACCGACCCGAACCACGAACCCCGCTCCCTCATCGTCGATCGGCTGGCCGAGTTCGCTGCGGCCGGTCTCTGCGGACTGCTGGAAAACCACCAAGGAGAGTCGCTATGACCACCACCTCCGACCCCGCCATCCGCACTGACGCGGGGCTGGTGACCTACCCCCTGCGCGACCAGGCCACCGCTGCGTCCAGCCCGTCGTCGGTCGAGCTGACACGGGATGTCTCACCGCTCGCCGAACAGGTCCGCCGCGCCCTCGACGGAGCGTGGTGGGAACTGCGCGAGCAGACCCGCGCCGACCTGGCACCCGAGGACCTACTCGGTGAGCCCGGTGAATCGGTGCAGCAGCAGCGGCAGCGGGTCCTGGGACAGATGACGCGACTCGCCGATCGGGGCTACGGCCGGGTCGGTTTCCCCGTCGAGTACGGCGGGACGCACGATTACGGCGCATCGTGCGCACTGTTCGAGATGCAGGCCCTCGGCGATCTGTCGTTGCTGGTCAAGACCGGTGTGCAGTTCGGGCTCTTCGGCGGCGCCGTCACACAGTTGGGCACCGCCCGTCATCACGAGGCCTACCTCGAAGACATCATGACTGCGAGGCTGCTCGGCTGCTTCGCGATGACCGAGGTCGGCCACGGCAGCAACGTGCAGCGCCTGGAGACGACCGCCGTGTACGACCACGAGGCCGGCGCGCTCGTGATCGATTCGCCGACCGAATCCTCGACCAAGACCTACATCGGAAACGCAGCTCGGGACGGCCGGATGGCCGTGGTGTTCGCGCAGCTCAAGACCGAGGGCGGCGAACATGGCGTCCACGCGGTGCTGGTGCCCATCCGCGATGAGGCCGGTACTGCCCTGCCAGGTGTCGTCATCGGAGACAACGGCGCGAAGGCCGGGCTGCCCGGTGTGGACAACGGCACCCTTGCCTTCCACGGCGTCCGGGTACCTAAGGCCAACCTGCTGGGCGCGTTCGGCGACATCGACGACGACGGCGATTACGTCTCGGACATCGAGAATCCGAACCGTCGGTTCTTCACCATGCTCGGCACCCTGGTGCGCGGACGGGTGTGCGTCGGCGGCGGCGCGGGGGCATCGGCGAAGAAGGCGCTCGCGATCGCGATCCGGTACGGCCAGGTGCGCCGTCAGTTCGAGGCGCCCGGCGGCGGCGAGGAGGTCATCGTGCTCGACTACCTCGCCCACCAGCGCAAGTTGCTGCCCCGCCTCGCGAAGTCGTACGCGCTCAGCTTCGCCCAGAACGCGATGGTCGAGATGTTGCAGGAGCTGCACGGCACCCCCGCGCCTGTCGGTGAAGACCGCGACGAGGACGCGGGTCGTGAGCTGGAAGCACGGGTCGCAGGGCTCAAAGCGATCACCACCTGGCACGCCGTCGACACCATCCAGGCCTGCCGAGAAGCATGCGGAGGCGCGGGGTACCTCGCCGACAACCAACTTGGGCAGATGCGAGCGGATATCGACGTCTTCGCCACTTTCGAGGGCGACAACACAGTGTTGATGCAACTGGTCGCGAAGGGTCTGCTGACCGAGTACTCCGAGGTATGGGGCGGGCTAGCCGGACCCGAACTGTTCGGCAAGTTGAGCAAGCAGGTCGTGAGCGGCATCGTCGAGCGCACCACCGGGAGAGCGCGCATCCAGCGACTCATCGACCTGGCGAAGGGTCGTGACGACGAGAGCGCAGTGGACGACCACGGATGGCAGTTGTCGATGTTCGAGCAGCGCGCCGACCACCTGCTCGAAACGGTCGGGCTGCGGCTCCGAAAGGCGAACAAGGAAAACGGGTTCGAGCTGTTCAACAAGGCTCAGGACCACGTGCTCCTGACAGCGCGAGCGCACATCGACCGGATCGTCTTGGAGGAGGCGCACGATGCCTACACCGAGATGCCCGAAGGCCCGGCGAAAGACCTGCTGGGGCGCACCCTGACCCTGTACGCGCTGAGCTCGATAGAGCAGGACAAGGCCTGGTTCATCGAGCACGGGCGGATCAGCACCGGCCGGTCTCGCCTGATCACGGCGACGGTCAACGAGTTGTGCGGCGAATTACGCAAGCACGCCACTGATCTTGTCGACGCGCTGGGCATCCCCGACGAGCTGATCACGGCGCCCATCGCCCAGCGCTAGCTCTTCGCACTGCCGCGGGTGGCCTCCTCGGTCTGCCGGCCACCCAGAGCGAGGGTGAGGAGGAAACCGATAGCCACCAGTGCTGCGCACACCCACATCGAAGAACGGAACGCCCGGGCCACCTCGGCGCCGACCCGGTAATCCCTCCCGCTGAGCCCGACCATCAGCGGGAGGGCTGCGATGGCGAGCAGACCGGCGGTCCGCGAGACGGCGTTGTTGATGCCGCTGGCGAGCCCGGCTTCGTTCTCGGGTGCGGCTGCCAGGACGGTGCCGGTCAGCGGCGCAACCACCATGCTCAGCCCGAGCCCGACCACCACGATCGCGGGTAGCAACTGGGTGAGGTAGGCGGGCTTATCCGGTACCTGAGCCAGCCACACCAGCCCGATCGCGAGTAGCGCGGTGCCGACCAGCATCGGCGAACGAGCACCGAACCTGGTCGCGACAGCTCCGAATCCAGAGGCCAGCAGCAACATGATCAGCGAGATCGGCGCAGTCGAGGCGCCCGCTGCCAGCGGACTCCACCCAGCGCTGATCTGCAGATAAACAGCGAGGAAGAACAACAAGCCTCCCAGCGCCGCGTACACCGCGAGCGTCACCAGATTGACCACGGTGAACACCCGGTTCGCGAACAGCGCGGGCGCGACCATCGGATGTTCTGCGTGCCGCTCGACGACGACGAACGCGATTGCAGCGATGACCCCGGCGACCAGTGAGCCGACGGTCAGCAGGCTGGCGCCACGATCCGGCCAGGCCGTCAGACCCCATGTCAGGCCGGCGAGCGCGACCGGGGCCAACACCAGTGCCGGGAGGTCGATACGGTTGCTGGCCTGCAGGTCCTTGGATTCGGGGGCGGAGCGCAACAGCCACAGAACGAGGGCGCCCAGCGGAAGGTTGATCCAGAACGCCAGACGCCAGTCGATACCGACCAACCACCCGCCGATGACGGGGCCACCGGCGGTCGCGATACCGAGCATCCCGGTCCACGCTCCGATGGCCTTCATCCGGTCCGCCTTCACGAACGAGGACTGCAACATCGCCAGCGAGCCGGGGGTCAACAGTGCGGCAGCGACGCCTTGCAGCATCCGGGCCGTGACGAGGACCCCGATGCTCGGGCTCACCGCCGCCAGTACCGAGGTCACGGCGAACGCCGCGACACCGAAGCCGTAGATCTTCTTACGACCGAAACGGTCACCGAGCGAACCACCGACGAGGATCAACGATGCGAGCGTCAGGGTGTAGCCGTTGACGACCCACTGCAACCCCTCCAGTTGTGCGTGGAACTCGCGGCCGATGGTCGGCAGGGCGACGTTGGCGATGGTCCCGTCCAGGAATGCCATGCCCGACCCGAGGACGGTCGTGGCAAGCAAGCGGCGCCCGGCCGGTTCGTTCATCCTCAACAACGGAGTCCGCTCACTCACGAGAAGGCAACGGGTATGTGATCGTCCGCATTCCGTGCGCGGCTGCAGGTGATGGGATGAGCCGATGTCCGTATCCGCGCTCCTACTCATACTGACGGCTGCGCTGTGTCATGCGACGTGGAACATCGCGGCCAAGCGGGTGAAGTCCGACGGCACGATTTTCGTCTGGTGTTACGCCACCGCATCCGCTCTGCTGTGGTTGCCGATCGGGGCGGTCGTACTGGCTCGGTCCTCGGAACCGGTCAGCTTCTCGCTGCTGTGGGCGCCGGTCATCTCCGGGTTGCTGCACTTCGCCTACGGCGTGTCCCTGCAGACCGGGTACGACCGCGCCGACCTGGGTGTCGTGTATCCCGTCGCGCGAGGATCAGGACCGCTGCTCACGATGATCGTGGCTGTCCTCTTCCTCCATGAACGGCCAGGATGGGCGGGGCTCGCCGGCGGGCTCATCGTGGTGGCCGGCGTCGCAGTGGTCGCCTCGGTGAAGTCGCGTTCCAGCCAAACGGGTCAGATAACCGGCGAAGCCGCGCACGGTCGGCGGGTCGCGGGGCTGCGCTGGGGCGCGCTCACTGGTGTAGCCATCGCGGCGTACACGCTCTTCGACGACCACTCGGTGACGGCGCTCGGCCTGGGCGCCGTGTCGTACTACGCAGTCAGCGCGTTCTGGCAGGCCCTCACCATGAGCCCGGTCGCCTGGCGACGCCGAAGCCGGGTGGGTCCGGTGCTGCACACGTACTGGCGAGAAGTCTCGGTGGTCGCGGTGCTCTCACCGTTCGCCTACATCCTGGTCTTGCAGGCCATGAAGACGACGTCCGTTGCCCTGGTCGCCCCAGCGCGAGAGTCCAGCATCGTGGTGGGATCGCTGCTCGCATTGTGGTTGTTCAAAGAGCCGAACCCGGCGCGTCGACTTGTAGGTGCGGCCATCGTGCTGGCCGGGATCGCGCTCATTGCGGCGGGCTGAGCTCACTCAGCCTGGGGAGTCTCGCGATCGACGCTGCCTTCACCGCACGTCTGTCGCGTGCGCCAGACCGGAAGAGCGCAGCATTCGGAATCAGTGCCAGCGCAGTGTAGGAATTCGCAGATACCGGCAGAAATCGAGCAGCCGCCATCGGCACATGGACAACGGCAACGCTCCCAGACCGGGTGCGCTGCCGTTGTCCAATCAACACTGCTGGTGCCAGGTGAAGGATTCGAACCTTCGAAGCTTTCGCGGCGGATTTACAGTCCGCTCCCATTGGCCGCTCGGGCAACCTGGCAGGAGTGCGTGCGCAAGGGTAGCAACGGGCGCCCCGCTGCTCCAATCGAGATAGCGCGGCGGCCTTGTCCGGCATACTCGAAACCTGCCGCACCACCATCTTTCTCAGCGCTAGGAGCACCCATGGCCGACTCATCGTTCGACGTCGTGAGCAAGACCGACAAACAGGAGGTCGACAACGCGATGAACCAGGCGGCCAAGGAGATCGGCACGCGTTACGACTTCCGCAATGTTGGCGCGTCCTGCGACTGGAGCGGCGAGACGATCCTGCTGAAAGCGAATACTGCCGAACGAGTGCTGGCCGTGCTCGACGTGCTGCAGACCAAGTTGGTGCGCCGAGGTGTATCGCTGAAGGCATTCGAGCAGAGCGACGACGGCGAGCCCAAGCCGTCCGGCAAGGAGTACCGCCTGTCGCTCACGGTCAAGGACGGCATCAGTCAGGAAGACGCCAAGAAAATCAACAAACTCATCCGCGACGAAGGCCCGAAGTCGATCAAGTCGCGCATCGAAGGTGACGAGCTACGGGTGTCGTCCAAGTCACGTGACGACCTGCAAGAGGTCCAGCAACTGCTCAAGGGCGCCGACCTCGACGTCGCGCTGCAGTTCACCAACTACCGCTAGAACCCGCTAAATCACTGGGCAGATGGGCCGCTAGTCCGCAAACAGTCCGCAGGAGAGCCGAGGACTCGCGCCGCAAGGTCCGCACCGGCCGCCCTGGTGCGGTCCTCTGCCTTGGGCCATAGGTGCGCGTAGACGTTCAGGGTGATCGACGGTTGAGAGTGCCCTAGAGCCCGCTGGACCGTCACCACATCGCAGCTCGACGCGATCAAGGCCGAGGCGTAGAAGTGCCGCAACGAGTGCAGGGTGAACGATTCCAACCCCGGCACCTGGGTGCGAATCTTGCGCCACTGCTCCCCCGCTGATGAACGGTTGAACGGGTCCGGTCCATTGGTGAACAGTCGACCCTCACGGGTGCCGATGACCTCGACGTGACGCGCCAGCAGCTCGGCCAACGCCGTGGAGATCGGGACATCAC
>JBBPZD010000148.1:0-17316 GCA_038199265.1 Actinomycetales bacterium
AAAAAGCAGCACGGCCTTTTCTACAAGGTCCTCACCCGCGCCATCGCCGGACTCTTCGCCCTGTTCCTCATCGGCGTAGTAGCGCTCGCTGTCGTCTACCAACGCACCACCATCCCGCAGCCCGGCCAGGAAGCCGGGAAGCAGGTCGCGATCGTCTACTACAGCGACGGCAAGACCGAGATGGGCCGTATCGGTCCGGTCAACCGGCAGAACGTGCAGCTGAGTCAGGTGCCGAAGAAGGTGCAGTATGCGTTCTTGTCGGCCGAGGACCGCAACTTCTACGACAACAAAGGCATCTCGCCCAGCGGTATCGTGCGCGCGGCGTGGGCCGGTGCACGCGGTGGAGCTCAGCAGGGTGGTTCGACGATCACCCAGCAGTACGTGAAGAACTACTTCTTGACCCAGGACAAGACGGTCACCCGCAAGGTCAAAGAGATCATGATCTCGGTCAAGATCGACCGTAAGTACACCAAGAAGCAGATCCTGGCCGACTACCTGAACACCATCTACTTCGGTCGCAACGCCTACGGCATCCAGGCGGCCTCGCAGGCCTATTTCGGCGTCAATTCCAATCAGTTGACCACCAGCCAGGGGGCCTTCCTCGCCTCGGTCATCAACGCGCCGGCCATCTTCGACCCGGCAAATGGCTCGGGATCTGCCGGCCGGGCCCGGGCGCGCATGGCGTACGTGTTCTCAGGGATGGTCGAAAAGGGCTGGCTGACTCAGGCTGAATCCTCGGCGCAGCGTTTTCCGACGTTCAAGACGGCCACGCCAGCGAACTCCCGCACCGGGTCGACTGGTTATTTGATCGCGGCGATCGAGAAGGAACTGACCACCAAGTTGAAGCTGTCCGATGAAGACATCGGTCGTAGTGGACTGCGCATCATCAGCACCATCGACAAGGCTGACCAGGAGGCCGCAGTCAAGGCGGTCAAGAACAACGTCGACAACACCGGCAAGCCAGCCAAGGAGAAGATCAGTACGGGTCTGGTGGCCATGAAACCGGACGGTTCGGTGGTCGCGATGTACGGCGGAGACGACTTCCAGAAGACGCAGTTCAACTCAGCTACCCAGGCGGCCGTCCCGGGCGGGTCCGGGTTCAAGGTGTTCGCACTGACAGCCGCTCAGCAGCAAGGTATCTCCCTGTCGGCGAAGGTCAGCGGAGCCAACAACCTACGGTTGCCCGGTGAGCCGAAGCCGGTCGGAAACTCAGGCGGTGAATCGACGGGTTTCATCACCCTGCGCACCGCGCTGACTCAGTCGATCAACACTGCGTTCGTCCGTTTGAATCTGCAGCTGGGTACTGGAAAGACCCTCGCGGCGGCCAAACTTCTCGGCATCCCAGCAAGCGACGCGGGAATGAATCAGCCCTCACCCAGAGACACGTTGGGTGGTGCAGACGTGCACGCCATCGACATGACGAATGCCTTCAACACGATCAACGCCGGCGGTAAACGCGCCGACCCGCATTTCGTGCAGAAGGTCAGCAGCGAGACCGGCTCGTACAGCTACACGGCCAAGCCGCTGGAGAAACAGGTCATCAGCAAGAAGATCGCCGACAACGTAGCGAACGCGATGGAGGGTCCGGTGTCCAGGCCCAGTGGCACCGCGTACAAGACACTGCGCGACTTCGACCGTCCCGCGGGCGGCAAGACCGGTACGACCGACAGCTTCCGCTCCGCTTGGTTCACCGGGTTCACTCCTGGTCAGCTGACGACCTCGGTCGGGATGTACGCCGGTGACGGGGGTGGCAACACGTCGCTGGCCGAGGCCTCGGCGGGTAGCACGTTCTACGGAGGTGAGGTCCCGACTCAGATCTGGAAGGACTTCATGACGTTGGCCTTGCAGGGCGAACCGGTGGCTAAGATGCCGGACGCGTCAGACTCCGGTAGCGGTATCCCCGGAGTGAAAACGCCCGTGAACCGGGCGCCGACCTCGCAGGCACCAGCCACAACGAGCTCGACGAGTTCCTCCTCGTCCAGCTCTAGTTCCTCCTCGTCCAGCTCTAGTTCCTCCTCGTCCAGTTCGAGCTCGGGTTCGAGCTCGTCTAGTGCGCCACCGACCTCCACCGTGACGCCCCCTGCGACGTCAGCCAGTACCCCACCCCCGGCCTCGAGGACCTCACCGGCGCCGGTCCCGACCAAGGCGCCGTCCTCGGTCGCGCCCAAGCTGCCACCGAAGGTGTCGTCCAAGCCGGTCATTCCTGCAACAACCGGCTGACCCTTCACCGCTCATGACCGAGAGGCCCACCGACAACGGGGATCTGTGCGCGAGGGGGTCGGCCCGGACGGTGCGGGTAACCTCCGCGCTATGGCTGAGGACTCCCGCAGGCTCATCACGCCGAGCCGCGGAGACGGTGTCACGAAGGTCGCCACCGAGGTCCTCGGTGGCCCAGTCGGCCGTTTCGCCCGCGTAGACGGGCACAGCTGGCTCTACGTCGGTGCCGTGTTGTCGGCCATGGCCAGCACGGTGTTAGCACTAGGAATCTTGCAGAAGAACCATTGCGAACGTGTCGGATGGGGTGCGCCGGGCGCATTCTGGCGTGCTTGCTACTCCGATCTACCTGTCGGGGTGGGAGGCCAGGTCGGCAGTACGCCGTGGACGACCGGTGGATCGGGTCAGACCCAGCCCGTGTTGACGGCAATCCTCACCTGGGGTTTACAGAATTTGGTTCCGGAGGGTGGCAGCACACTGCACAAGCAACAGATCTTTTACGCGATCTGCGCAGTTGTCATCACGGTTCTGGTCGCCGGCGCCACCATTGCCACCGCCTCCATGCTCCGCGGTTCGCCGTGGCAGGCCGCCCACGTTGCACTCAGCCCGGTGTTGATCACCGCTTCGTTGCTCTCGCTCGACGTGCTCGGCGTCGCGCTCGCGACGATCGGGATGGCGCTGTGGGTACGCAGGATGCCGGTGGCTGCCGGGGCGTTGCTCGGAGGCGCGGTAATGGCGCGTACGTACCCGCTCATCATCATCGGCGCGATCGTGATTCTGGCGACCCGCGAACGCAGGGGGCCGGAGGTGGTGCGGATGCTCGCGTCTGCCCTCGTCATCTCGGTGGTCTGCGTGCTCGCTGCAGTGGCCGTCGGTGGTGACCCGTTCGCGCCGTATCGGGTGTGGGCCGGTGCTGCCGCCTCCTACGGATCGCCCTGGCTGGTGGCCTCGATCGTCGGCTTGACGATTGCGCCGACTGCCCTCACGGTGATCTCAGTACTCGGCTGGGTTGTTGCTCTACTCGCCGGGATGCTCCGGGTGAGCTTGCGGGGCCCGGTGCGCCTGGGCCCGTTGGCCCTGATGATGTTGGTTATCGTGCTGGTCACCGGGCGATCGTTCCCACTGCAGGCGTGCCTGTGGGTGCTTCCCCTCATCGCGATCAGCGCCATCCGATGGCGCGAGCACCTGCTGTGGGCAATGGTCGAGATCGTCTACTTCGTCACGGTATGGATGTATGCGGGATTTGCCACCAATCCAGCGAAAGCTCTCGCGCCCGCGGGGTATGCAGTGTTCTGCGTGATTCGGTTGGTCGCCTATGGCGGCATCGCGTTGGCCTCATGGGAGTCGGCAGAAGATCTGAATGACCGGATGCACCCGAGGGGACGCCCTGCGGTCTCGTCGCAGACGGACCGCGCCGCTGATTTCCGCGGGGACGCTGCACCCGCCTAGACTCGGGTGCTGTTCGTCACGCAGCACCCTGTGGATAACGTCGACCGCCTGTCAGTGCCTTGCGGCACAGTGGCCTTCTACGTAGGACAACAGGGTGTCATCGATCCTCACCGCCATTCGGCGGTGGTGTGAAATCGCGTGACGGCGACGCTGCAACCCTCCTGTCACGGAAAGACCGTGACCGCTTGAGACCGAAGGAGGTGGGTTCACCCATGCGTCAGTACGAATTGATGATCATCCTCGACCCCGAACTCGATGAGCGCACTGTCCAGCCCTCGCTGGACAAGATGCTCACCGTCGTCACCAAGGACGGCGGCACAGTCGACAGCGTCGACCTGTGGGGTCGTCGCCGGTTGGCCTACGACATCGCGAAGAAGTCCGAAGGCATCTACGCCGTCGTCAAGATGACGGCCGAGTCCGCGACGGCCAAAGAGCTGGACCGTCAGCTCGGCCTCAACGAGACGATCCTGCGCACCAAGCTCCTGCGCGCAGACGCCTGAGACGACTCTTCTTACTCATCACGAGTTAGACGACAGGAAGCAGGAGAAACACCATGGCTGGCGACACCGTCATCACCATCATCGGAAACCTGACCCAGGATCCCGAACTGCGCTTCACTCCCTCGGGTGCTGCCGTAGCGAACTTCACTGTGGCCTCCACGCCCCGGCAGTTCGACCGGCAGAGTAACGAGTGGAAGGATGGCGAAACGCTGTTCATGCGCTGCTCGGTCTGGCGCGACGCAGCGGAGAACGTCGCTGAATCGCTGACCCGAGGTTCGCGGGTACTGGTTTCGGGTCGATTGAAGTCACGTTCCTACGACACCAAAGAGGGCGAAAAGCGCACTGTGGTCGAGTTGGACGTGGAAGAAGTCGGCCCGTCGTTGAAGTACGCCACGGCGAAGGTCAACAAGACTCAACGCGGTGGCGGGAATGGTGGCGGCTTCGGTGGCCAGTCCGGCGGTCAAGGTGGCGGCTCCAACCAGGGTGGCTTCGGTGGCGGTGGCGGTAACGCCCCGGCCAACGATCCTTGGGCGACCGGGGGCAACTCTGGTGGTCAGAGCGGCACCACCGGTGGCCAAGGTGGCGGCTCCAACCAGGGCGGCAACTCTGGCGGCCAAGGCGGTGGCTGGAACACCGGCCCTTCCTACGACGAACCGCCGTTCTAAATAACCTCAACGAAGTTAGCCGCTTCGCTCCGATACTTCGGGGGCCCTAGGTTCCCGCAGGTCTTGGTCCGCTGCACCTGTCAACACAGTTCATTCATTTCTACCCATCCCGAGCGCTGATGCGTGTCGGGCTCTCAAGAAGGAGAGCACCACGGTGGCTAAGCCAGTAGTACGCAAGCCCAAGAAGAAGGCCAACCCGCTCAAGGCGGCGAAGGTCGAGAACATCGACTACAAGGACACCGCGCTGTTGCGCAAGTTCATCAGCGACCGCGGCAAGATCCGTGCCCGCCGCGTGACCGGGGTGTCCGTCCAAGAGCAGCGCCTCATCGCCACGGCCGTCAAGAACGCCCGTGAGATGGCGTTGCTGCCCTACTCCAGCTCAGCACGCTGAGCGGAAGGGAAACGGATATGAAGCTCATCCTCACTCACGAAGTAGACAAGCTCGGTGTTGCCGGTGACGTCGTAGAGGTCAAGGACGGTTACGGCCGTAACTTCCTGCTACCGCGTGGCCTGGCCACCCGGTGGACCAAGGGTGGCCAGAAGCAGGTCGAGTCCATCGTTCGTGCCCGTGCCACCCGCGCGGTCAAGACTCTCGAAGACGCTCAGGTGCTCAAGACCCGCCTGGAGTCCGCAACGGTCACCCTGCCGGTTCGCTCCGGTGGCTCTGGTCGCCTGTACGGTGCTGTCACCAGCGGTGACATCGCTGATGCGGTCAAGAGTTCCGGCGCGGGCAGCATCGACCGTCGGACGATTCAGGTGACGACACCCGTTCGTTCACTGGGTGCCCACGAGGTGCAGGTGCGTCTGCATCCCGAGGTTCAGGCGAAATTGCGTCTGGACGTCGTCGCAGCCCAGTGATGTCCTTGTCGTAGAGGAAAGGCCCCGGAACCAGATGGTTTCGGGGCCTTTCTGGTCCGCCAGAGCGGACAGCGTGATGCCTCGGGTCAGGCGACCGTGAGGCCGAAGCTCTTGATGACAGCAGCCAGTCCGCCGGCGTAACCCTGACCAGTGGCTTTGAACTGCCAGTCGGTGCCCTGCCGGGTCAGTTCGCCGAACAGCATTGCTGTCTCGGTGGAGTAGTCCTCGGCCAAGTCGTAGCGCACGATTTCACGGTCGGACTTGGCGTCGACCATACGGATGAAGGCGTTTTGGACCTGCCCGAAGTTCTGACCACGAGCTTCAGCGTCGTGAATCGACACGACGAACACCAGCTTCTCGGCGTTCGGGGGCAGCGCGGCCAGTTCGACCTTGATCGACTCGTCGTCGCCCTCGCCCTCGCCGGTGCGGTTATCACCCTCGTGGACGATGGCGTCACCCGGCGAGCGCAGTTGGCCGTAGAAGATGAGCCAGGAGTCGTCGATGCAGCGACCGCTGGAGTCGCAGACGACGACGGAGGCGTCGAGGTCGAATTCGGCGCCGGTAGTGGTGCGGGGGTCCCAACCCAGGCCGGCAACCACTGTGGTGAGTGTGGGGGCTTCCTTGGAGAGCGAGATGGCCCCGCCCTTATTCAGTGAAATCGACATCTTCGACAATTACTCCTTGGCAGATGAGGCTGGACCGACTCACCCTAGTCGTCTGTACTGGGGACCTGTTGGGGGCACGGGGAGGCTCAGACCCCTGGAACGAGCCACCGGTCGCTGCGGGCGCGCCACAGCAGAAGCAACATCCGCGCCAGCATGAAGCCACTGAACGAAATCCACAGGATCACCACCGAGGTCACCGAACCCAGTGCGATGAGATCAGGAGCCCGTTCGTGCAGGACGTAGGCAACCGGCGCGAAGAGCAGGAGAAGGACAACCTGGACGACAGCCAGGGCCTTTCCGTCTCCGGCGCCGATCAGGACGCCGTCCAGGATGAACACGACGGCTGCTATCGGCGATTGCACAGCGATGACGAGCAAAGCTGCGGCGAGAGCGTTTCGGACGTCCTCGTCAGGAGTGAACAGAACTGGCAGCACAGAGTGGGTCAGAGCTAGCAGGGCACCCATAGCGATACCGGAACCGAGGCTCCAGCGCAGCATGAGGTGAGTACGAGCCCGGACGAGTTCGGTGTCGCCTGCGCCCAGCGCGGACCCGGTCAGCGACTGGGCGGCGATGGCGAGCGCGTCCAGGACGAAGGCAAGGAACCCGAACACCGTCATAGCGACCTGATGCGCGGCCAGGGGGTCATTACCGAGCGCGGTTGCGCTCCAGGTCGTGAGGAGCAGGACCGCACGGAGCGCAAGGGTGCGAATGAGCAAGGGGATTCCCTGCATGGCGGAGCGGAGTACCCCGCCGGGTCGGGGCGCGAGCGAGGCGTGGCTGGCTTGCGCCCGGCGTACGACAACGAATGCGAGAGCCAGTCCCATCCCCCATTGGGCCACGACTGTTCCCCACGCGGATCCGGCGATGCCCATGTCCAGCCCGTAGACGAGCACGAAGTTGAGCACGATGTTCGACGTGAAGCCGGCCGCCGTCGCGATCAGCGGGGTGACCGTATCTTGAAATCCTCGTAGGACACCCGTGGCGGCAAGGGCGACGAGCATGGCCGGAAGCCCGAACGAACTGATGCGTAGGTAGGTAGCGGCTTGTGTCAGCACGTCCCCTTGCGCGCCGAACAGCGCGCAAAGGTCGGTGGCGAGCGGTGCGACGACGGCAGACGTCATCAGCCCGAGCGCGACGGCCAGCCACATCCCGTCGATACCCGCCCCGAGGGCGTCGACATCCCGCCCGGCCCCAACCCACCGCGCAACCAGAGACGTCGTGCCGTATGCGAGGAAGACGAAGACATTGGCCGCCGTGAGTAGTGCTGCACTCGCTACTCCCAGGCCTGCCAGCGAGGAGACGCTCAGGTGGCCGACGATGGCGGTGTCGGCAAGAAGGAAGAGGGGCTCGGCGATGAGCGATAGGAGAGCCGGTACGGCTAGTCGCAGAATGATCCGTGTGTCGCCGCTCGCCATGGCTCAAGGGTAGGAGTTGGGAAGACCCTGAGGTGCTGTCCACCATTCGAGATTAATGAGTCTTGCGATGTGGACGGTATTGGGGAACTCTGCCCACTCCACCTGGAACCGCCGCTAGCCCCGCCATTCCGGGAATAGGTCACGGAATGGTCTCGGCGCGAGATGGCGGTGTGAAAAGTTCTTGTAACGCGCTGCAGGGCAGCGCGACCTCTGGAGAATTTGGCGTATTCCTGAACTGGTGCACAGTAGGTGCTGCCACAGACCATTACGGGGGTTTTGCCTGTGGCACATCGGGTGCTCCCCGTGCGGCAACGTGCGGATGCGCTTGGTCAGCCTGTCTCCGACTGTTGAAGGATCAAATTCTTATGGGTTCCTACACCCCCCGCCACGCCAAGATCGAACAGAACCGCTTCGTCGCTACCGTGGGCCGCCGTGGTGCCGCGATGGCCGTCGGTGCTGCGCTCGTCGTCCCCGGCGTTGCTGCAGCTGAAATCGTCACCGCGTCCACCGCGTCTGCAGCCTCCTCTCCCGTCCTGCACTGGGGTTCCACTGGCTACTACGTGAAGTCTGCCCAGCGGATTCTGAACATCCCGCAGACCTCACGGTTCGACGCACGCACCCTGCACGCGGTCAAGAACTACCAGCGCATCAAGCACCTGAAGATCGATGGCTACATCGGCCCGAACACCTGGCGCGCGCTGCGCGGCGGTGCTGGCGGCAGCAAGGCAGCTCCGAAGCGTCCGGCGCCCGTAAAGTCTTCGTCGAGCTCGAACTCCTCGGTAGTCAACATCGCCAAGCGTTACACCGGCACCCCATACGTATGGGGTGGCTCCACGCCCCGTGGTTTCGACTGCTCGGGCCTTACCTCCTACGTGTTCCGCCAAGTTGGCCGCAACCTGCCCCGGACGGCGCGTGCCCAGGCCGGATATGCCAAGCGCGTGTCCAACCCGCGGCCCGGCGACCTCGTCTTCTTCGGCTCGCCTGCGCACCACGTCGGTATCTACGTCGGCGGCGACAAGATGATCGACTCGCCCAAGCCCGGCTCGAGAGTCAGCGTGCGCCAGATGTGGGGCGCGCACTACTACGGTCGCGTCTGATCGGCTGAAAGACCTTGACGGCCCTCAGGGCTGAGAAAGCCCGGTCCCCTCGTGGGGGTCGGGCTTTTCTCATGCTCGAATTTTGAGGTGACACGAATACCTGTGTCGAGCTCGGCCTGGATGAGGCACCACGACGGTGAAGCTTCCCCAGGTAATCGGCATCTCTCAACAGCGCGGGGTATACGCACGGAGCCCTTTATCACCATGCGGACACGGCTCGAAAAACATTCTCTCCACACCTCTGGGGGAGCATCGATGCTGGTCAAGGAGGCGCTACTCAATTCTCTCAAAGTTATACACAGGTTCGTACACACCCTGTGCACAAGGCTGTGGGGTGGTTTCCCCATGTTGCCCACAGGTTGTCCCAGGCGGTCGTCGCTGTTCTTTGGTGGGGCGCCCGTTCGCCTCTACCGTCATCGGTGGGCTCCGATCGCGGCGTCCCACGTCGGCAGGCGCAGCGGCTGTCGGTGCTCGGTGATGGAATCCGTGACGTAGCTGAAAGCAAGGAGGCTCAACACGTGTCTATCGCCGAGCTCGAAGGGGCCTTCGGGTCCAGCCAGGCAGGTGCCCGCGGGGCACTTCTACCGCCGCAGGATGTACATGCCGAACAGTCGGTCTTGGGCGGCATGATGCTCAGCAAAGACGCCATTGCCGACGCCGCAGAAGCAGTGCGTGGGGTCGACTTCTACCGCCCGTCTCACGAGGCGATCTACGAGGCGGTCATCGACCTCTACGGCAGGGGCGAGCCGGCGGACGCGATCACTGTCGCCGACGAACTGGGCAAGAGGGGTGAGCTGGCCCGTATCGGGGGGCAGGCCTACCTCCACGAACTCATCCAATCTGTACCGACCGCAGCCAACGCCGGCTACTACGCCGCGATCGTGGCCGAACGCGCGGTATTGCGTCGCCTTGTCGAAGCCGGAACCCGCATCACCCAGATGGGGTACGCCAGCGGAGGCGGCTCTGTCGTCGACGTCATCAACGAGGCGCAGTCAGAGATCTTCAAGGTCACCGGGTCCAAGGACAAAGAGGACTACGTACGTCTCGGCGACGTCATCGAGGACACCGCCGATGAGATCGAGGCCGCCAGCAGTACCGCTGGCCAGTTGACCGGAGTGCCGACCGGCTTCACCGATCTGGACCAACTCACCAATGGTCTGCATCCTGGCCAGATGATCGTGATCGCTGCTCGCCCTGCCGTCGGGAAGTCCACCCTCGGGCTCGATATCGCCCGCGCCGCATCTATCAAGAACGGGTTGGCTTCGATTGTCTTCAGTCTCGAAATGAGCCGCTCGGAAATCACCATGCGGCTGCTTTCGGCAGAGGCAAACATCCAGTTGCAGCACATGCGTAAAGGGTCGATGCGCGAGGAGGACTGGACCAAGATGGCCTCCACGATGGGCCGTATCGCCGACGCGCCGTTGTTCATCGACGATTCGCCGAACATGTCGCTGATGGAGATTCGCTCCAAGTGCAGGCGGCTACGAGAGCGAGAGAATCTGCAGCTCGTGATCATCGATTACCTGCAGTTGATGAGCAGCGGTAAGCGTGTCGAGTCGCGCCAGCAGGAGGTCTCGGAGTTTTCTCGAGCCCTGAAGTTGCTAGCCAAAGAACTGCGGGTACCAGTGATCGCGATCTCTCAGTTGAATCGTGGGCCAGAGCAGCGCACCGACAAGAGACCGATGATGAGCGACCTTCGCGAATCGGGCTCCATCGAGCAGGACGCCGACATGGTGATCTTGTTGCATCGCGATGACGCCTTCAATCGTGACTCAGACCGGCCCGGTGAGGCAGATCTCATCGTGGCCAAGCACCGAAATGGACCGACTGACACGATCGGTCTGGCTTTCCAGGGGCACTACAGCCGATTTACCAATATGGCCAAGGAATTCTGAGCCAATTCCAGCCGCGGCGACGGTCGGGTACACCTGCCCGGGGGACCCCGTGTAAGAAGGAGCAATGTAGTGCCCGCAGACGGAGCAACCGTCACCGAAGCCTTTCGGGTGCTGGATCTGAGCGGCGTGTTCGCCAACGCAATGCTGGGTGGTCTCATCGCGCGGCAGGAAAAGTTGGACCCCATCGGGTTCGCCACACTCGCTGTCCTGTCAGGCCTGGGTGGCGGATTGCTGCGAGACACCCTGCTGCAGAGCGGCACCCCGGCAGCGCTGACGAACTACGCCTATTTGTTGATCGCCCTCGCGGGCGCAGCCGTGAGCTACGTGGTGAACGTCGAGGGTCTCACCTGGTCACGGGTGTGGCCGGTAGTCGATGCCGTGGCGCTGGGCTGCTGGGCGACCGCGGGTGCACAAAAGGCCCTGGCTGTCGGGCTCGGTTTGTTGCCGGCGGTACTGCTCGGGGTAATCACTGCAGTTGGCGGTGGCGCGATCCGTGACGTAGTCCTGCGCCGGGTGCCAGGCATCCTCGGGGGAAGCACGCTCTACGCAACGGCGGCTTTTGCCGGAGCCAGCGTTCTCGTGGTGCTGTCCAGCCGCGGATACATGACCCAGGGTTCCATCGCCGGGTTGATCGTCGGTGCGGGCCTGTGCTTGATAGCCCGCTGGCGCGGGTGGATCCTGCCCAGCGCTGATGCATGGTCAGCATCCAGTGTCGTTCCGGCCAGGTATCGCAGCGGACTGCGGCGACGTGTCGTACGCCAGCGCAGGGCCAGCTCGGCGAAATCCGCCGTGCGATCTGGAACGCCGCAACCGACCGACGCCCCGGTGGATCCCTGAGTATCGCTCAATGCGTGAACCCCGTCCTGGATCCCGGATCTTGGGCCAGGCAGACTCTCTACGGTGAGCACACCTGAGCCCAAGGCCTGTGTGGCCTGTGGGCGGCGGATCGAGTGGCGCAAGAAGTGGACCCGTGATTGGGAGCAGGTGCGTTACTGCAGCACTTCGTGCCGCAAACGCGGCGTCAGTGCTGTCGACGTCCGGCTCGAGGAGAAGATATTAGAGCTGTTGCGTTCCCGCGCTCGCTCCGCCACCATCTGTCCCTCGGAGGCAGCGCGAGCGGTCGGCGCCACCGCAGAGAGCCCGGATGCCTGGAGGGAGCTGATGGAGCCGGCCCGGCGCGCAGCTCGACGCCTGGTGCAGTCCGGCGATGTCGAGATCATCCAGGGCGGCGCCGCGGTTGATCCTTCGACCGCGAAGGGCCCGATCCGGATCCGACGTGTTTGATACCGCGCTGCGGTTCCTGAATCTGAGGCCCAATCGGCGAATTCACGATCGATGCCCCACCGATTCCTGAGTGCTGCCGCCCTGGTGCGTTCGGAGACACGATTCTATTCTCGATCGGTATTGTCTTTTCCAAAATGTGCTGTTAACCGGTTATTGAGTGGCGCCCGGTTTACCCTTTGGTGCGGATAACTAGAGGCGGGAGACTCATGGCACGCGACCCTGATTTGTCCTCTCCACGGCCGAAACCGGCGAGCCGCACCCGCCACAACGGTACCGAGCTGAATTCACGGGCCGGCCGCCTTGATGACTCTGCGTTGCTGCACGGTTGTCGCGCAGGTGACGGTGAGTCCTGGCACGAGTTGGTCAAACGGTATGAACGGCTGGTTTTCAGTGTGGCCATGCGCAACGGCCTTGACCGCGAAGACGCGGCGGACGTCACCCAGATCACCTTCGAGGCACTGTTGAATGCATCAGCTCGGTTACGTGACGAAGAACAGTTGCCCTACTGGTTGATGACGGTGGCGCGCCGTCAGGCGTGGCGTGTCAGAAATCGTCAAGATCGTGAAAAGCCGGCCTCGTGGAACCAGGAGCGACCAAACGAAGCTGATGCCATCGGGCAGTTGGAGAACCATATTGATCTCTGTCTGGCCTTGGATCACCTCGGCTCGCCCTGTAACGACCTCCTGGTGGCCTTGTACTTTGATCCTTCTAGCCCCTCCTACGGGCGAATCGCACAAAATATGGGCCGTGCTGCCGGTGGTCTGGGCCCACTGCGTGCCCGTTGCCTGCAACGGATGCGCCTACTGCTGAGTGAAAGTCCGGAAGTGTGAACGCTGCTCTTCGAACCGCCACTGGAAGTGACTCAGCGACTACCGGCACGTCGAGTGCTCTGCGAATCTGACGCACCGTGACGGACACTGCCGAACCGATGGGGCTCGCCTGGGCGACCAGTTCCGGCACCAACTCATCCGCTAGTACGGCGGAGGACATCGTCGTCAGGATCGGCACCGCACGCAGCAGCTCGGCACCATGCTGGACGCGCATCCCTAGCTCGGATGCACCCCCGACCGCATTTCATGCCAGGTACGCGATCCGAAGCCGGTCCCGGTATAGACGACGGATCGCGGTACGCGGCCCATCGAGACCCAGGTTGCACTCATCGTTCGCTCAGCATCGCAGGTCATCCTTGATTACCGGGGTGAACGACCCCGCTAAGGGGTGGTCGTGTTCGAACCGGATGGAACAGCGCTGGTGTGGATGCTGTGGCTAGTAGCGTTCGCCGGGTTGATCACCGCGGCGTTGCTCTGGCCACGGTTGGCAGTGCGCAGTCCGCTGGCTTTTCTTGGTCGGTTCGGCATGCAGCTCGCTGCGTCGGCGCTGGTGGTGCTGGCAGTTGCAGGCACCCTGAACCAACAGAACGGCTGGTACGGCTCGTGGGCCGACCTGTCGAATGACCTCACCGGAAGCGCCCCCACTATCGGTCCACAGGCATTGCACGGTGACTTGAATGGCGCTCACCGTTACAACGCGCGCGCGGCAGCACTGGCAAACCGGCAAGCTCAAAAACAGTTCGGAGCACCACGTGCGGTGTTCCAACAGTCGGTACATCTACGAGGTGGGCCGGCACCACTGGGCCAGTACGTTCAGGTCAGGGTGCCCGGCCTCGGTCCTGCAGCAGGCCGGAGTGCCGGAAAGGTACTGGTTTGGCTGCCTCCTACCTACGCCGACGGGTCACAGCAGCAGACGTACCCGGTGATCGAGGCCTACGGTGGCATCCCGGGTAGCCCGCAGGACTACTCCAAACGGATGAATCTGCAGAAGATCATCGTGCAGGCCCATCAGACCGCAGGCCTGGTCGAACCGGTCGTGGTGATCCCCGATTACACCCCCGGCGGGCTTGACACCGAATGCGTCAACTCACCTGGTATTGCGATGGAAACCTGGCTGACCACTACGATTCCCGCATGGGTGACCCGTCATCTGAGGGTGCGTCCAGGCGCCAGTTCCTGGGCGACCATGGGGTTCAGCGCAGGTGGTTTTTGTGCAGAAGTGAGCGCTTTCCTACACCCCCAGCAATTCGGTACTGCTCTACTCTTCGGCACCTACAACAAACCGATATGGGGAGACTGGCACCCGTTCGGCAAGAACTCGGCCACGCCGGCTCGCTACGACATCCTTTCCGCCGCGCTCCGTCGGCCACCCCCGATCGACGTGTGGGTCGAAGACTCCGAGAGCGATCGATTCTCCGCTCCGCAGGTGCGCAGATTGGTCGCGGTGATTCATCAACCGACGTCGTTGACCACGGTGAAGCTGATTGGTGCCGGGCACCGTTTCAGTGTGTGGCAGGCAGCGATGCCGGGTGCGTTGGCGTGGCTGGCCAGGTCGGAGCCGGGTTTCCACGCGCATGTTCCGGCGTCGGCGGAAGCATGACACGCGTCACTGACCAACCGTTGGCCCACTGCCAACGTCTATCAACGGGGAACTGCAGAAGTTCAGTCGTCGCCGTCATGGTCGGGCTTTGGATGATCTACGGACTTACCCCCACGTTTGCCCTGGGCTGAGTAGCCGCAGGGGTGTGGAGCCAGCGAGAACGGCAAGGCAGCGATCAGGCAGGTAATAGTCGGAACGCGCGACCGGTCAGCCTTTGACACGATCGCCGTCGATCCAGACTCCGCTGACAGCGTCGTCGCTGCCGAGTGCGAACGCCTTGGCCAGCGCGTTGTCGGTATCGAGGGCGTTGCGCAGGTTGATCTGCAGTGCGCTGTCGTCAGCCCCTCGCAACCACACCGCGTCGAAATGCTTGCCGACCGAGAAGTCGCCGACCTCGTCACGCTGCAGCATCGCCGCTCCAGCGGAGGTGGCCAGGTGCAGCAGGTGTGCGGGCGTGAGGGGGGCCCCGTCGGGGCCCTGCAACTGCTGCATGAAGTAGCCCTGCAGGCCCTCTTTGAACATCGAGAATCCGGTGCCGCCGCCCACATCGGTCCCGAACGCGACCTTGACGCCGTGTTCCAGGTGCCGCTTCAACGGGAACATCCCGCTGCCCAGTGCCGAATTGCTGGTCGGGCAGTGCGCGACGCCAGTCTCGGTGCGAGCCAGTGTTGCCAGTTCGTCGTCCTTGGCGTGCACGTTGTGTGCAAGCACTGACCGCCGACCGAGCAGACCGTGCCGTTCGTAGCTACCCACGTAGCTGGTGCCGAAGAGTTGCTCGACCTGCTCGACCTCAGCAGTGTTCTCGTTCACATGGCTGGTGAACCATGCGTCCGGGATCTCCTGAAGGAGCTCGCTCGAGACGGCCATCATGTCCTCGGAACAGGACAGCGAGAAGCGGGGCGTCACCGCGTAGCGAGCCTGACCGGTGCCGTGCCACTTCTTGGCCAGCTCGTGGCTGCCCGCCAACGCCGCCTCACGGGTCGTCAGCAGGTCGTCACGCAGGATTCGGTCACTCAGCACCAGACCGGTCGTGATCCGCAGACCACTGCTGGCAGCCCGGGTGAAAAGCGCGTCGACCGCCGGCGCGAAGTGCGCCCCGAAAACCAGGGCGCTCGTGGTGCCTGCATGAACCAGCGACCGGACGAAGTCGTCGGCGGTCCCTTCGGCGTACGACCGGTCGACCAGCTTGGCCTCCTCCGGCAGCGGGCAACGGTCGAGCCATTCCAACAGCGGCATTCCGAGCCCGCCGATGGCGCGCACCTGCGGGAAATGCACGTGGGTGTCGACGAACCCCGGCAGCAACAGCCCACCGTCGAGGTGCTCGACCGGCTCGTCCGGGTTGTCCCGTCGGACCTGCGCAAAGCTACCGCGAGCGGCGATGACACCGTCCTGGACGAGCAACCCACCGTCTTGCTCGCTACGCAGAGTTCCCCCTAAGAACGGGTCCTGCGGGGTGTCGAGCACGGTGGCGCGGTAGATCGTCACTGGTAGGTCCTCGTTGTCGAGATGGTGGAAGAAGTTGCGGCGACACGCTCGGTCGCGATCGTCTGCAGTAGTTCGGCAGCAACCGAGACCGCGATGGTGGCGGGCTCCTTGCCGACCAGCTCGGGCACGCCGATCGGCGAGGTGATCCGCGCGAGCGCCTCGGGCGAATGGCCCTCTTCTCGCAACCGCTTCTCGAACCGGCGCCATTTGGCGCGTGACCCGATGACCCCGATCGTGCCCAATTGATCGCAGCGCAACGCGGTGTCGCACAACGCAGCGTCTTCGGCGTGGTCGTGGGTCATGATCAGCACGTGGGTACCGGCGGGCACCTCGCCGAGCACCAGCTCCGGAACTGGCGAGTGGTGCCAGTGCAGGGTGGCGAGTGAATCGTCGAACATCGCCGACTGCTTCGGAGCCGCGTAGGCAGCCCTGGAATCGATCAGGTGCAGTTCGAGATCCTGACGAGCCAAGATGCGGGCCAGCTCGATGCCGACGTGGCCCATCCCGAAGATCGCGATCGACGCGACCACAGCCAACGGCTCCAAAAGCACCTGAACCTCGCCGCCGCAGCACTGCGTTCCGTGCTGCACGGGCGCGCGCTCGTTGAGCGCGAGCTCGAACGACTGCGGCTCGCTCTCGCCCGAGGTCAGCATCGCCCTGGCCCGGACGACGGCGGTGGCTTCGAGGTTGCCCCCGCCGATCATGCCGGACTCAGCGGTCGCCGAAACGACCATTTTTGCGCCAGCCGAGCGCGGTGCGTGACCACGCACAGAGGTCAGGGTCACCAGCACCCCGGCCTCCCTGCGTTCACGCAACCGGGCAATGGCAGTAAGCCAGTGCACGTCTCAGGCCTTGACCGATTCAGAGGCGACAGGTTCGTGCGACAGCTGCTCTGACACCGGGTGCATCGCGTGCACGTTCGGGCCCGGCTGGTCGGGTACGTCGTTGCGTGCCTGGTCACCGCGCTCGAGGTCCCCGTCGGCGAGACCGGATCGTACAGACTCCACGGCCCAGTAAACGGCCTCCGGAGTGGCCGGCAGACCCAGGTTGACGCTCGCGCCGAGCTCGCCGAAGGCTGCGGCGGCGTGCCGCAGCGCTTCACGCACCGAGAATGCCAACATCAACGGCGGTTCACCGACAGCCTTGGAGCCGTAGACCGCGCCTTCTTCATGCGCGTGCTCCAACAGCGCGGTGTTGAAGACTTCGGGCATCTCAGAGAAGCTCGGCAACTTGTAGGTGCTGGCTGCCTGGGTCGACAACTTGCCGCGGGTCGGTTTGTCGCTCTCGTCCCAGACGAGCTCCTCGAGCGTCATCCAGCCCGCGCCCTGCACGTAACCGCCCTCGATCTGGCCGAGGTCG
>JBBPZD010000149.1:0-4519 GCA_038199265.1 Actinomycetales bacterium
CTTGTACAAGCTGCGCTGCACCTGGTCGGGCGCGAGTAGCATCACGACATCGGCGGCCTTGACGGCTTCAGCGACGGTCGCCACCTGGAGGCCTTCGTTCTCTGCCTTCTCACGCGAGGACGACCCCTCGCGGAGGCCGACGATCACCGAGACGCCGGAGTCGCGCAGGTTCAGCGCGTGGGCGTGGCCCTGGCTGCCGTAGCCGATGACCGCGACCTTACGGCCCTGGATCAGCGACAGGTCGGCGTCATCGTCGTAGAACATCTCAGCAGGCACGGTATGGATCTCCTTGATTTGTCGGGTGATAGGTGGCAGAAACGTACTTCAGGCGATGCGTCGACCGCGGTCGGTGATCGAGCGGGTGCCACGACCGACAGCGACCAGGCCGGATTGAACCAGCTCGCGCACACCGTAGGGCTCCAGCACGTCCAGCAGTGCAACCAGTTTGCCCGGTGTGCCGGTGGCTTCGATGACGAGCGAATCGTGGGCAACGTCGACGACCTTCGCGCGGAACAGATCGGCGATCTGCACCAGCTCCACCCGGCTCGACGGTTCGCAACGCACCTTGATCAGAACGATCTCGCGCTGCACCGAGGCTTCCGGATCCAGTTCGACGACCTTGAGCACCTCGATGAGTTTATTGAGCTGCTTGGTCACCTGCTCCAGCGCAACCGGCTCGACGTCGACCACGATCGTCATCCGCGAGATGGTGGTGTGCTCGGTGGGGCCGACAGCGAGCGAGTCGATATTGAACCCGCGGCGCGAGATCAGGCCCGCAATGCGCGCGAGCACACCAGGGCTGTCCTCGACCAGGATCGAAAGGGTGTGCCGAGCCATCAGGCGTCTCCTGCTTCGTCGTCGCGATCCCACACGGGAGTCATCGCCCGGGCGGTGGTGACCATGTCGTTGCTGACACCGACCGGCACCATCGGCCAGACCATCGCGTCACGCTCTACGACGAAGTCGATCACAACGGGGACGTCGTTGATCTCCAGCGCTTTGCGGATGGTGTCGTCGACGTCCTCCGCGCGTTCGCACCGCAGTCCGACGCAGCCATAAGCGTCGGCGAGTTTCACGAAGTCGGGAACCCGGGAGCCGACAGAGGTGTGCAGGTCCGTATTGGAGTAGCGCTGGCTGTAGAACAGCGTCTGCCACTGCCGCACCATACCGAGGCTGGAGTTGTTGATGATCGCGACCTTGATCGGGATGTTGTTGATGACGCAGGTCGCGAGCTCCTGGTTGGTCATCTGGAAACACCCGTCGCCGTCGATCGCCCAGACGACCCGGTCGGGTTGGCCGACCTTCGCGCCCATCGCGGCCGGCACCGAGTAGCCCATCGTGCCGAGCCCTCCGGAGTTGAGCCAGGCGTTGGGTCGCTCGTACTTCACGAACTGGGCAGCCCACATCTGGTGCTGGCCGACGCCGGAGGCGAACACGCCTTCCGGCCCGGTCAGCGCGCCGATCCGCTCGATCACGTACTGCGGCGGGATGCCCGTCGCGCCCTCTTCGGGCACGTAGCCGAGCGGGAAGGTCTGGGTCCAACCGGTGCTGCGGGTCCGCCAGGCGTCGTAGTCCGCTTTCCGGCCGGCTTCCTGGTCGCCGCGAACAACGGCAGTCAGCGCGACGATGACCTCTTTGCAGTCACCGACGATCGGCACGTCTGCAGCGCGGTTCTTGCCGATCTCGGCAGGGTCGATGTCAGCGTGCACGACTTTCGCCACGGGCGCGAAGGAGCTGATCTCACCGGTCACGCGGTCATCGAAGCGGGTTCCGAGAGCCAGCAGCAGGTCAGCCTTCTGCAGCGCGGTGACAGCAGCCACCGAACCATGCATGCCCGGCATCCCCAGGTGCAGCGGGTGGCTGTCAGGGAACGCGCCGCGCGCCATCAACGTGGTGACGACAGGAATGCCCGTCAACTCAACGAACTCGGCCAGCTCGGCGCTGGCTTCGGCGCGGATCACACCACCACCGACATACAGCACCGGGCGCTCGGAGGACAGCAGCATGTCGGCGGCCGCCCGGATCTGCTTGTGGTGCGGCCGGGTAACCGGCCGATAACCGGGCAGATCGTAGGTGGCGGGCCAGGTGAACGTGGTCTTGCCGACCAGTGCGTCCTTGCTGATGTCGACCAGCACCGGGCCGGGTCGACCGGTCGAGGCGATGTGGAAGGCCTCGGCGAGGGCGCGGGGGATGTCGTCAGCGCTGGTGATCAGGTAGTTGTGCTTGGTGATCGGCATCGTGATGCCGCGGATATCGGCCTCCTGGAAGGCGTCCGTCCCAATGACACGAGAGGCGACCTGCCCGGTGATGGCCACGATCGGGACTGAGTCCATGTAGGCATCAGCGATCGCCGTGACAAGGTTCGTCGCGCCCGGCCCACTGGTGGCCATGCAGACCCCGACCTTGCCGGTCGAGGCGGCATACCCCTGCGCGGCGTGCCCGGCGCCCTGCTCGTGCCGAACCAGGATGTGGCGGACCTTCGTGGAATCCATCAACGGGTCGTAAGCCGGCAGGATCGCACCGCCCGGGATGCCGAAAACTGTGTCTACATCGAGTAGCTCCAGAGCGAGGACGAGGCTCTCCGCTCCGGATACCTCACGCGCAGGTGTTGCCGCGCGGGTGCTCACCGGCGGGGCGGGCACGGGGGTGGACGGCTTGTGCGTCACGTTGGTCATCGTTGTCCTCGCTTTTGCTCATCTGGCCTCGTACGAAACCTGTTAAGAACATGGCATGAAAAAGGCCCCCAGCCTTCACAGGCATTGAGGGCTGGCACGCTCACCGACTATGGAGTCAGCGAACGCGCCTGTGAAGTACGAGAAGTCGGGCCACCCCTTTAGTGTGTGCACCGTCACGGGCACCGTCAATATGGTGAGACGCGAGTCTCACCATATGGACGACGGGAGAGCCGGCGGTGGTAGAGAAGGTCGATCGCGGACACAGCGCAACAGACACCGCCCGGTATCGCAGTGGGAAGTCACAACGCGTCGAGGGCCTCGCCGATCGGGGTCGGACCGTTGTTGAACTCGACGGTCCGGCCAGTCGCTGCGGTCACACTGAGTACCCCGGCAGCAACTGCTGCCACGTCTGCGCGGGTGACTGAACCGCCCTTGAGCGAACCGCCGTTGATCTCGATCCGGCTGACCGGGTCGTCATCGGTCAGGGCACTGGGGCCAAGGACAGTCCATTCCAACGACGAGCTTTTCAGGTGTTCGTCGGCGGCGGCCTTGGCTTCGGCGTAGGCGAAGAACGAGTTGTCCTGCGGGACGCCGTGATCGGGTCCCGCACCGAAGTAGGACACCATCACGTAGCGAGTGACCCCGGCTGACACCGCCGCATCGATGCTACGGATCGCGGCATCCCGGTCGACGGCATAGGTGCGTTCCTCCGTACCGCCTCCCGCACCCGCTGTCCACACCACGGCCTGGACGCCGTCGAGCACGCGCGCCATCGCTGCGACATCCGCCTGCTCCAGATCCATCACCACCGGTGTCGCACCAGTGGCCGACACCTCATCGGCGTGGTCCTCGTTCCGGAAGACGGATCGGACGTCGTGTCCGGCTGCAGCCAACATCTTGGCGAGCATGAGCGCGATCTTGCCGTGGCCACCGAATATCACAACAGAAGTCATGTCTCCACTGTGCCGCATCGCGCCGCTCTGCGGTCGACTAGCCGAAAGCGCGGAGCTTGAGCAACATGTTCGACGACGTCCGGTCCAGGTACCGACCACTGCACCAGATGGACAGCCCCAAAGCTGCGGCCGCCCACAGGAAACCGATCACCAGCATCACAAGCTGGGCCGGCGGGGAGTTCCTGGCGAATGCCGCCCCGAGGATCACCGGTACATCCAGCACGACGGGAACGATCAGCATCACCGCAGTCGTGGCACAGCCCCGCGCCCCATTCCCTGCATTGCCCGCGAACGGGTTGCTGCCGCGCCTCGCCGCCTGCCCGGGATCAATCGCTCCGAGGGCGCAGCCCAGCGCGAGAGATACAAGAAAGACGCTGACCATCGGGCCACTGAACAACAGCCAGTCGACTGCATCGCCGAGCATTGATTGGGCCACCGACACCACAATCACGACGACCAGCGTAGGCAAGCCCGTTGCCAGTACCCGTCCTGTCCGGTCCACCCATCCCGGCACCCCGGCAGCGAGCTGCATCCACCAAGCTGTCCCGTCGTACGCCAGATCACTGGCGAGCAGGAATCCGGCGAGTGCGGCGACCACCGCCGATGCAGGAAATCCTCGGAATGACGTGTCGGAAGGGCCGACGAACACCGCTCCCATCACCAAGAACGAGACCGCCGTCAGAGAAACAGCCTGGCCGGCCAACCGCGGATCTCGCCGCCACGCGAGCAACCGGTTGCGGGTCACGGCCAGCAGCGGGCCCGAGCGCCTGGACGATGACCGGAGGCTTCGCACCGTGGAGCTCTGGCGCGCGGCAGTGCTGGTGAGCTCCGCGGCCAGCGCGCGCTCCCACAGCAGGACGCTCGCGACGAGAAAGGTCATCGCCAACGCCA